>JAFSWC010000088.1 GCA_017444665.1 Oscillospiraceae bacterium | reverse complement strand
GCGCGGCTCGTGGTCTGGAGTCTCCACGGCATCTACGGCGCGGGCAAGGACCTCGACGAGACCTTCGGCCTTATCGAGACCGCCGAGAAGGCAGCCGAGATCTACATGAAGATCGCGCATCTGCCCCGCGTCAACACCATCACCGACGAGATGATGCATCAGCTGGAAGCGCGCTTCGGCGTCAAAGGCCGGGAAGGCTATTTGAATTAATACTGTTTTCTGATTAAAAGCAGACACTTTTAATCAGAAAGGCGCCGCTTAACGCGTCGCCCATCTGTGCAAAAGCACAGATGACGTCTCATACAGACTTCGACGCGCTCGCGCGCTATTAAAAGTAGTTTTTGTCTACTTTTAATCGAAGTCTGGTATAAACGATCAATGAAACAGCGGCACAGGCCTACGGCGCGACAAGCACCTCGCTGCCGGCCGGCAAGAAGACTGTTTCCTACACCATCATGCCCGGCGAGAGCAAGGGCGAGCTCGTGCTGCAGCTGCGCTGCGGCAAAACCAACGGCACCGACGGCAACACCTACACCTTCAGCAACCTGAAGATCGAAGAGGTCACCTTCCGCTACACCGATACGCCCGAGGTCAAGGCGGTCACCACCCTTGTCACGCAGAACGGCTATGAAGAACAGCTGGAAAAGACCCGCGACAAGGCCACGGTCCGCATTGAAAAGACGCCCGCCTCCGGGCGCGAGGCCTGGAAGAGCAAGCTCTTCGTCGAAACCGGCGTGACGCTCAGACCCGAGCAGAAATACCTCATCAGCATGGACGTCAAGTCCATCATCCCGGCCCCGTTTGAGGTCTGCTTCAACAACGGCGGCGTCGAAAAAGGGCTCGGCGCGATCTTTGGGCTGATCTCCACGCCTGCCGGACAGCATGTGGAATACATCACCTATGCCAAAGAGGACACGCAGCTTGTGATCCAGCTCTCCCTCGGCAACTGCAGCGCTCCGAACAGCATCGTACTCAGCAACGTCAAGGTCGAAAAGGCCGGCGCGATCGAGCTGGTTTCGGATACGATCTATACCTTCTAAACAAACGGCTGAAAGGAAAAGCCGGATGCTCAGAGAAAGAAAGGCGTGTGTTTTATGCAAAATAAGCACTATGTGATCGCGTTGTTCCTGGTCCTGGCACTGCTTCTGTCCGCCTGCGGCTCGGCGGCGGCCCCTGCGGGCAATCTTGCGGAGACGCAGGAAGGGAGCGCCGCGGCCGGTACGTATGAGCGACTGCCCGACGAGGCCTATGAGGCGGTCGAATACGCCCTGTACCCCGCGCCGGAGGGTGGTTATGTGGGCGACGTCATGCCCTTCGTGACCGACGACGGCACACTGGAGCTGTACTATCTTTACGATACGGATCACAACGGCCAGGGCTACCACCCAATCTACAAATACAGCACGAAAAACCTGTATGAATTCAAGGATCACGGCATGGTGCTCAATTACGGCCAGATGTCTGATCCCGACCCCGCGCTCGGCACAGGTTCCGTCCTGCAGGATCCGGACGGACTGTACCACCTGTTCTACACCGGGCACTCCAGTCTCGGCAACAGCGGCAAGGGGACCGAGTGCGTCATGCACGCCACCAGCACCGACCGCGAAAACTGGGTCAAGGACACGGAGGTCCTGTTCAACGCACCCGAGGGCTATTCTTCCGTCGACTTCCGCGATCCGGAGGTCTTCTGGGTCGAGCGGGATCAGTGCTACTGGCTGCTGATCGCGGCGAACGAGCCGACCCTGGGCGGCGTGGTGTTGAAATACACTTCGACCGATCTGAAGCACTGGGAGCTTGTCGGCCCGATCTTCGCGCCCTTGAAGCAGTACATGTGCGAATGCCCGGATCTGTTCTGCATCAATGGCACCTGGTATCTCACTTACAGCTGGGACTGCGTCACCTATTATGCCATCGGCGATTCCATGGACGGCCCCTTCGTCGCGCCGCGCGACAATATCCTTGACGGCAAGGGTCTGACGGATGGCAACGGCTTTATCTTCTACGCAGCCAAGACGGCGGAGATCGACGGCAATACATATCTCTGCGGCTGGCTTGGCCGCATGGGCATGAGTTCAGACTCCGGCATGTACAGGTGGGCCGGCAGCGTGATGAACCATCAGCTTGTCCAGCGCGAGGACAAGACGCTCGGCGTCAAGGCGCCCGACACGTTTGCCGATTACTTCACGATGGACAAGATCGTGCCGGCGGTCCCGCTGACGGACGGCGTGGAGATCAACGGCAGCAATATCTCCCTCACGGCGGAAGAGGATGGCTATGCCCAGGCCGACATGGGCACCCGCCCTGCGACCATGACGCTGGAATGCGACCTGCGCTTTGACGGCGAGGGCGTCGTGGGCTTTACCTTCGGCGGCAGCGACAGGGACGAAACCTGGACCACGCTCTGTTTGGACGGAAGGCAGAATCTGCTGCACTACGAGGGCTATGAGATCGCGGATCTCCGCACCTACGAACCCAGCGCGATCACCAAGTTCGACTTCTCCCTCAGCGACACGCACCATGTGAAGCTGGTCTGTGAAAACGAGATCGTCGTGATGTACGTCGACGATTATAAGGCCCTGTCCTCCCGCATCACCCATTCGATCGACGGCGCGCACATCGGCGTCTTTGCCGACGGCTGCAGCGCAAGCTTTGAAAACATCAGCATGAAGATCCCCGGATGAAAAAGAGGGACAAAACATAAACAGCCTCCCCGGACGGAAACGTCCGGGGAGGCTGTTTGCTTATCGGCGTTATTGTGACAGGATCTGCGAGAGCGTTTTCATCATCCTGTCGATGTCAGAGGGCCCGGTCGGATGGCCGTCCGCCCGGCGCACAGCGCCTTTCAGTTCAAGGTGTTTGCCGAACTTGCTGCCGGATCCTTAGCCTTCACCGAAGATCCTGCAGCCCCTCCTGCCCGCCTTCTTCACCTCGTACAGCGCCGCGTCGGCGTCCCGGAAGATATCACCCTGGGGGTTCTCCCGATCGGAAAACGCCACGCCGACGCTCAGCGAAACGGGCGGCAGGTCGTCCTTGGGATGCTGCAGAAGGTCGTTCATGCGGCCGATCTTGCTGCGCACCAGTTGGCTCATCGAACTGTTGACACGGGTCATAACGACCACAAATTCATCGCCGCCGGTGCGGCAGAGGATATCGACGGAACGGAAGCTCGCACGCATCAGATCCGCCACGCGCTTGAGCACCCGGTCGCCCACGGCGTGGCCGTAGGTGTCGTTCACGGTCTTGAAATAGTCCACGTCGATCAAAATCAGCGCCATGTGGCGTTTGTCCGTGCTCTCCATCAGCAGGTCATAGGCGCCGCGGTTGAACAGCCCCGTCAGCGCGTCGTGTGACGCCTCGTGGCTCAGCTTTTCGCGCACGCTGCGGTTTTCCTGCAGGATACGGTTGTAGATGCGGGTGACGAAGCGCAGTTCTTCCACGCCCGTCGGGGTGATCTCCTCCTGCTCCTGCATCTTCAATACCATCTTTGTCAGCGGCCTGCGCACCATCATCGTGATGATCGTGACGATCCCCAGCGTGATCAGGAAGAAAATGATCGTCATGGCCGTCTGAATTCGGACCAGCAGCGAAAGACTGGTCGAGGCCGCCTCCAGCTCCTGGCTCGCAGAGCGGATCAGCGCCTGTGTGCACAGGTTCACGTTTTCCCGGATGCGATCCTTATAGTGCATATAGTTGTTATTAAAGACAAGCGACTGTGCCCGATCCTTCAGCTCCTCATCCGACATGGCACGCTCGGAATCCGTAAGCGGGATGCCGGCGATATCCGCGGGGATTCCCGCAAGATCGTGGTGTTCGGCCTGCAGCATCAGACGCATGGCCCTGTTTTCGACCTCGACCAGCTCATTGGAGAGCGACAGCGCGGCGTTGAGGCTGTTGATGGCGCTGTTGTCGTTTTCATCAAGCAGGACCGCAAGCCTTTCAACGGCCCTGTCCCGCCGCCTGGTCTGCTCGACCTCTTCGATGAAGTCGTTGAGATAGTCGATCTCGCCGGTCACGACGAAGCAGCGCACGCGGTCCGTCAGATAGTCCGAGCCGGATTCCATGTCCGAAGCGGCCATCTGCGAGGCAATATAGCGATCGCTGGCGGACTCCATACGCTGGTAGCCCTGTGAGACGGCAATGTCCGAGACCAGCAGGGCGATAGCGGCGAGAAAGGCCAGTATGACGAAGAAGAGCGAGGCCGTCTTCAGCTGGATGCCGGTGTGCTCCTTTACGGCAGGTTCTTCGGCCTGCAGAGGAAGGGGTTCTTCCTTCACCTCCGCCTTGTCTCGCAAAAGATCCAGCTTGGCGCTGCGCGCAATCTGGTCGGCAACGGAGTCAAGCTCGGCTTCGCCGCCGGAGGAAGCGCCGGCGGCAAGATCCGCTTCTTTCTTCTGCAGGATAAAGGGCTCAAATTTTTCCGCCGGAACGGGCTTGGAGAAGAAATAGCCCTGCACGATGTCGCAGCCGAGACTTTTGAGCACATGCAGCTGCTCCTCGGTCTCCACGCCCTCGGCGATGACCGGAACGGACAGATAATCTGAAATGCCGATGATGACCTCCAGCATGTGGGTGCTGCCGCCCTCCTTAAAGGCGTCGCGGATAAACTGCATATCCAGCTTCAGCGCGTCGATCGGCAGGTTGGAGATCATGTTCAGCGAGGAATACCCGGTGCCGAAATCGTCCATCTCGATCTGAAACCCGTTTTTGCGCAGCGTTTCCACGGTGGAAATGATCTGCATGGAATCCTGCGTATAGGCGGACTCCGTCACCTCAAGCAGAAAATCCCGTCCGGTAAGGCCGTGTGCGCGGATGATCTCCAGCAGCGTTTCAGGCAGGCGCGGATCATACATGTCGATCCGGGATACGTTGACGGAAACCGGGACCGCATAGCCGAGACGGTCCTTCCAATCGCGGATCTGTCTGGCGGCCTCCTCCCAGACGTAGGTGTCCAGACGCTGGATCAGACCGTTTTCCTCAAACAGCGGGATGAACACGCCGGGGCTGATCATGCCCAGCTCCGGATGGACCCACCTCACCAGCGCTTCAGCGCTCGAAAGAAGGGGGGTATCGGGCCGCACGTCGAACTTCGGCTGGTAGAATACCTTGAACTGCTTTTCACGGATCGCTGTCGAAAAGTCCTCAATGAGCTTTTCGGCGTAGAGCTCGCGCTCGTGCAGGTTGTTGTCGTAGAAGCCGATCGACTTTGAGAAGGAGTTTTTCGTTGTGTCGGCGGCCATCTTGGCGCGGTCGACGCGGCGCTCCATATCGATCTGCTTGTCGGTACACGGATAGATGCCCATGCGCAGACGCACGCGGTTTTCCGAGGCGTCCTCCTCCGTCAGACTGGCGGAGGCACCGTCCAGGATCGCCTCATAGTCGCTGCGGTGCGGACAGTAGGCCATAAAGGTGTCCGCCTCCAGACGCGAGACGATACCGCCGCTCGCACCGATCGATTCGCGCAGCTGCAGCGCGATCCGCCGCAGGACCTCGTCGCCGTAGGCCTTGCCGTAGCGCTCGTTGATCATGCGGAAATGGTTGATATCCACGATCACGGCGTCGGTTTCAACGTCCGGGTGGAACTGGTCGTACTGTTCGGCATAGCGGAAGAAATACTCCCGGTTGTAAAGCCCCGTCAGCGAGTCGCGCTCCGTGGACTGGATGATGTCGCGGTCCTCAAACAGCTCGATGGTGCGCAGCACGCGGGCGTGGATCACGTTGACGTCGGGGTAGGGCTTGGGAATAAAGTCCGTCGCGCCCAGAAGCAGGCTTTCCACCTCTGTGTCCTTTTCCGACGTCATAACGATCACGGGAATGCGGGAGAGCTCCGCGTCCGCCTTTATGGCCTTTAAGATCTCCAGACCCGTCATCACGGGCATCATGATGTCCAGCAGCACCAGAGAGAGCGTGGCGCTGTGCGTGCGGATCATGTCCATCGTTTCCCGGCCGTCCGAGGCGAAAAGCACCTCATAGTCGGTTTTCAGGATCTCGCCGAGTATTTCCCGGTTGATCATTTCGTCGTCCGCGATCAGGATCTGCCGTTTCCCGTTCGCGGAGTGAAATTTTTCATGGCTTTTCAGCATCTTTCCGACTCATCCCCTTCCCGGTTCTCCATCCGCATCCGCCGAACGGCGGATGGACAGACGCTTTGCTGAATCTATAAAATCCATTTATTTTATTAAACCACAAGAGCTGCGCTTGTTCAATCTTGAATTTGGCAGAAACGCCTTGCCCGACGAACAAGTCCGCCCTTCCACGTGCTTTGGCAAAGCGTTTTTAGCGATAAGAAAAGCAGCGCCCGTCAATCGGACAGACGCCGCTTTTTCTCTTTTCCGAGGCTGCTTTGCCGCGCACGGCGCAAGAAAAGTCAGCCGAGCCGGACGCTTGCCAGATAAACCGTGTCGGCCGGGTGGGGAAGCGCGGGATCGCAGATCTCCACGGTGTTCCGGCGGCCGATCTCCTCCATGCCGCAGACGAAGTGGCACAGGGCGATGCCCATGTCGACCTTCTGGATGTCCCAGCCGTTTGCGGCGACAAAGCCCTTGCCCTGCTTTTCGTAAAAGTGGACCGTATCGCCGCAGACGACCGCGCGCCACGGCTGCTTGTTCACGGCCGAGGGGGCAAGGCGCACCATCTCCAGCGCATCCTTCAGCGCGCCGGCCTTGTCGGGCGTGAGCGGCGTGTCAAACCCGCCCGAGAAAAACAGCTCCTCAAAGGGCAGGCGGCTGTCGGCCTTTGCGCCCTTGCGCATCATGCTCTCTCGCAGCGACATCTTTGCCGCCGGGCGGCCGAGCGGGCTGACGCAGGGCATCACCTCGTCCGGCTTTAGTTCCATGGCGCGCTCGAAGGCCGGCCGGTCCAGCGTGCCGGCGATCCAGGTGGTGCCGAGCCCTTTTGACACGGCGCAGAGGAGCACGCGCTCAAAGGCAAAGCCGAAGGCTTCCTCGGCGTGCGGCGCACGGCGCAGCTTGCCGGCGATAAAAGTGTCCGTCCCGGTGATGACCGGGCAGGAGAGCTTTTGCGCCTTTGCATCCAGGATGCGCCATTCGATGGGGAGCGCGTAGGGCGTCTCCACCGCGGCGGCATAGCGCAGCAGCTCGTCGAGCTGCTCTCTGTCCGGCGCCGCCCCGTCAAAGCTGCGTACGCTCCTGCGGCTGCGGATCAGTTCCATTGTGTTCATGCGATCCTTCCTTTCCTAAAATCAAGGGTCTTCCGGGCCGCTTTGTGCGGCGTATGCTTCAAAGCCTGCCGTGGGCAAAGTTGTCCCAACTGCGTTTCATATAAATGTCAAGAGCCAGCGGCGTGCCGACAAAACGCCGCTCCAGCCCTTCGTCCCGCAAAAACTCCTCCAAAAACGGCGGTTTGCCTGTCGTGTAAACGACCGGGATGCCGCTCCTCTCGCTGGCCTCTTTCACCACCGGATAGCCGTCGCGCAAATCCTGCGCGCTGGCCCAGTCCTGCAGGTTGGAGTTGTGGATAAAGCCCGTCACCGCCTGGCGGGCAAAGCCCTCCATGTCGCCTTTCAGCTTCAGGATCTTTTCTGCGGTCTCGGACATCGGGCGGCGGATGTTGATGATGTCATAGACCTCCAGCTGCCCCGGCTCAAGCGCGGCAAAATCCATATGATAGCGCGCCAGCGACAGCGCCCCGGCCGGATCGCCGCCGACGTCGAAGATCACCAGATCCCAGTCGCGGTCAAAGGCCGAACCGACCGCGGCGGGCATGTTCGTCTGGGTGAGCCCCGCACCGACAAAGGTGGGGGAGACGAGGTCGATCTTTCGCTCGTCAAGCAGCTTGACGTGGTCGGACATGCGGAAATAGTCGTTGATGCGGTCAAGGTCGATGACCTGGGTCCGCTTGCCCTCCGCCGCCGCTTTGACGGCCATGTTCAGCGCGATTTCCGTCTTGCCGGAGCCGTAATTTCCGATCAGAATGATCACTTTTTTCATATGCGTTCCTCCGTGCGCAGGAAGGTTTATCTTTGCCCTTTTCGGATCATCTCGTTTCTTCGCCGTGCTGCGCGTCGAACATGGCCTTGACCGACGGCGCGTTTTTCGTCAGCTTTTTGATCGACAGATCCTCTGCCTTGCTGTTGGCCAGACGCAGATTGTTCTCGGACGAGAGCAGCGCCTCCTTCGTCTTCTGCAGATGGGCGATCGTCTTGTCGATCTCGTCAATGGCGGCGGAAAACTTCTCGCTGGCCAGCCGGTAGTTGCGCGCAAAGCCGTCCTTGAAGGCCTGCATGTTTTCCTCAAAGTGCAAAAGATCAAGCTGCTGGTTCTTCACGACCTGCAGCTCGCGCTGGTACTGCAGGGAATTGAGCGCCGCGTTGCGCAGCAGCGTGATGATCGGGATGAAGAACTGCGGGCGGACGACGTACATTTTCTCATACCGGTACGACACGTCGGTGATGCCGTTGTAAAGCTCGCTGTCCATCTCCAGCAGCGAGACCAGCACCGCGTACTCGCAGCCCTTTTCGCGCCGGTCCTTGTCGAGTTCTTTGAAAAAGTCTTCGTTTTTGTGCTTTGTCGCGGTCGTGTCCATCTCGTTTTTCATCTCGAACATGATCGAGATGAATTCCGTGTGCTCGCCGTCATAGTCGCGGAAGATAAAGTCACCCTTGCTGCCGGTGCGCGCGTCGTTGTCCTTTTCAAAATACGCGTTGGGAAAGGCCGTCGTGCGGATCGCGTTGAACTGGGTCTGGCAGTGCTGTTCAAGGCTTTCGCCCACCATCTTGGTCGACTGGCGCGCCTTGAAGTCCTTGTAATATTCGATCTGGTCGTCCTTGAGACGCAGCTGCTCCTCATAGCGCTGGCGCAGCGAGGCCTCCTTGTATTTGTTTTCGTTCTCCTTGCCGACGAGCTGGCCCTCCAGCTCCGCGATGCGCGTGGCGCGCTGGGAAAGCTCGCGCTCCTTTTCCTGCACGGCCTGCGTCACGGCAAGCTGCCGCGCCGTATCCGCGCCGGAAAGCTGCGCGCGCAGCGCCTCGATCTCGCGCTCCTTTTCAAACAGCGCGCGCTCCTTTTCGGCCGCCAGCTCGCTCTGCTGCCGCTCGCGCTCCATGCGCGCCACGTCGCGGTCATGCTCGCGCACGCGCGCCATCTCCTGCTCGCGGCGGGCAAGCTCTTTGTCAAATTCCCTGTCTCTCACCTGGCGGACGATCTGGTCATAGCCGCTCTCGTCCACCTGAAACACCTTTCCGCAGTGCGGACATTTGATCTCCTGCATTTCGAGCGCTCCTTTGCTTTTCTTCTTATCGCTATTTTAGCGGTTTGCCGGGCGGAAATCAAGACGCAGCCTTATTGTCAACCGTTTTATTCGATAAGGTTGACAATGGGCGCTTTCCGTGCTACGCTTTTGAAAAAAGCAGGGAGGGTTCCGACCATGAGCACACCCGAAAAAGAAAAGAAAACACGCCTCTTCGACGCCTGGGATCTTGCGATCATGGGCCTTGGCATCGCGCTGATCGCGGTCTGCTCGTGGATCTCGATCCCGCTGACGGTGCCCTTTACGCTGCAGACCTTCGCCGTCTGCCTGATCGCGGCGCTGTTCGGCCTTCGACGCGGGCTGTGGACCGTGGGCTGCTATATCCTGCTCGGCGCGGTCGGCGCGCCCCTCTTTGCGGGGTTCAAGGGCGGCTTCGGGGCTTTGCTCGGCGTCACGGGCGGCTATATCGTCGGCTTTCTGTTCACGGCGCTGGTCGTGGGGCTGGCGGCGGAACGCCGGGGGCGCAAGCTCAAGGTGCTGATCCCGGCGATGATCGTCGGTATCCTGCTCTGCTATATTTTCGGCACGGCCTGGTTTGTGCTGGTTTACACCAAAAACAGCGGGGCTATCGGCGTCGGCACGGCGCTTGCCTGGTGCGTGCTGCCCTATATCCCGGCGGACGCGGTCAAGCTTTTGCTGGCAAGCCTGCTTGCGGTGCGGCTTTATCCGCTTGTCGGGAGGAGGCCCACGACATGACAAAGGACCTGGTACTGCAGCGCCTGCGCCGCAGCGGGGGAGACTATGTCTCGGGCGGTACGCTCTCGGCGGAGCTGTCGCTCAGCCGCACAGCCGTGTGGAAGGCGGTCGGGCAGCTGCGCGCGGACGGCTTTGTGATCGAATCCGCGCCAAAGAAGGGCTATCGCCTGCTGGCGGGCGGCGACGCGCTGAGCGAAAGCGGCGTGCGGCTGTATCTGCGCCGCGGCGAACTGGACGTAAAGGTCTATAAAAGCATCAGTTCGACCAACACGGTGCTCAAGCAGATGGCCGAAGGCGGCGCGCCGGAGGGCACGGTGCTGCTGGCCGAGGAACAGACCGCCGGACGGGGGAGGATGAGCCGCAGCTTTTTCTCGCCGCCGCGCTCCGGCCTTTATATGAGCGTCCTGCTGCGCCCGCGCCTGAGCGCGCAGATCTCGACGCGCATCACGGCCTGTGCCGCCGTCGCGGTGGCCGAGGCGGTCGAAGAGCTGACCGGCGCAAGGGCGGAGATCAAATGGGTCAACGACGTGCTGGTGGACGGCAAAAAGGTCTGCGGAATCCTGACCGAGGGCTCGATCGACTGCGAAACGGGCCTGCTGCACTATGCCATCGTCGGCATCGGCATCAACATCCGCCCGCCCGAGGGCGATTTTCCGGAGGAGCTGCGGCCCATCGCGGGGGCGCTTCCCGCCGCCTCGGGCAAGGATCTGCGCTGCCGGCTGGCCGCGGCGGTGCTTGACCGGCTGATGGACTTTTACGACAAGCTCCCCGGCGAGGACTGCTATGAGGCGTACAGGGGCCGCTCGTGCCTGCTCGGCCGGGCGATCAACATCCTGCCGCTGGGCTCTGAGCCGATCCCCGCCACGGCGATCGACGTCGAGCCGGACTTTTCTCTGCGCGTGCGTCTGGCGGACGGGACGGAAAAGATCCTCAGCTCCGGCGAGGTCAGCGTCCGGGCAAAATAAAGAGAAAGAAAACGCGGAGGCCGTGCGCCTCCCGTTTTTTTGCCTCTGCGCAGAAAAGAAACCGAAAAAACATGAAAATTCTATCCCCCCGGGGGGCTTGTGCGGGAAAAAGGGCTGCTTTATACTACAGTCGATGCATCAAGCAATACGAGAGAGGTGTATTCCATGCATATGGCAGACGCTCTGCTGGCGCCCGCGGTAGCCGCGACGATGTACGTGGCCTCCGGCACGACGGCCGGCATTTCCATCCACAAGCTCAAGCGCGATGACGAGCCCCAGAAGCTTCCGACGATGGCCGTTACCGCCGCTCTGGTCTTTGCGGGCCAGATGATCAACTATACCATCCCCGGCACGGGCTCTTCTGGTCATATGTGCGGCGGCATGCTGCTCTCCGCGCTGCTCGGGCCGCAGGCCGGCTTCCTGTCCATGATCGTGATCCTGGCGATCCAGTGTCTCTTCTTTGCCGACGGCGGATTGATGGCACTGGGCGCGAATATCTGGAACATGGCCTTTTACGGCTGCTTTGTCGGTTATTATCTGATCTGGCGGCCGATCATCCGCAGCAACTGGTTCGGCACGGGCAAGGGTGCGATCCGCGCGCGCATCATCGCGGCCTCGATCATCGGCTGCGTGGTCACGCTGCAGCTCGGCGCCTTCTCCGTTGTGCTGGAAACCAGTCTTTCCGGCATCACCGAGCTGCCCTTCGGCGCCTTCGTCGCGCTGATGCAGCCGATCCACCTGGCCATCGGCCTGGTCGAGGGCCTGATCACCGCGGCGGTGCTGACCTTTGTGTTTGAATCCCGTCCCGAGCTGCTGCGCGACGTCGACGCGGCGGGCGAGGGTCTGGGCGCCAAGCGCTCGCTCAAGGCGACGATCGCGATCCTGGCTGTCGTGGCGCTCGTGGTCGGCGGCGGGCTGAGCCTGCTGGCCAGCTCCAACCCCGACGGGCTCGAGTGGGCGCTCTTCGGCAACGCCGAGGAGGGCTATGCCGAGAACATGGGTCTGGATGAGGACGATTTCGGCGTGTCCAGCAAAGCGGCCGATACGGCCGCGGGCATCCAGGAGGCCACCTCCTTCCTGCCGGACTACGCCTTTGCCGACAGCGACACGCCCGTCGGCACCACGGTGTCCGGCGTTGTCGGCTCGGCCATGGTCGCCGGTGTGGCCGTGCTGATCTGTCTGGCCGGCGGCTTCTTCCGCAAGAAAAAGAACACTTGAACCCCTCTTTTTAATCCCTACCCCCCTTGAGCGATAAGAGGCGTCTGCAAAGACGCCTCTTGTCGTGTTGTTTAAGGGTAGACAGAACGCCGCTTTTGTGCGAAAATAACACAGTCTGCCCGTGACGTATTTTCAAAAAAAAGGACTGCCCGCATGAACAAAATGGACAAGGCGCTGCAGGAGATCGGCGAAATGGACGAGCTCGCGGCGCGCTCCTCGCCGATCCACAACTTAAGCGCGACGGCGAAGCTGCTCTCGACAATTGCATACATTGTCACGGTCGTGTCCTTTGACAAGTACGATCTCAGCGGCCTGGCGCCGCTGCTGCTCTGGCCGGTGCTGCTCTTTCAGATCAGCGGCATCCCTGTCCGCACCTGCTTTTACAAGCTGCGCATCGTGCTGCCGCTGGTGATGGCGGTGGGGCTGTTCAACCCCTTCTTTGACCGGCATATCATCCTGCGGCTCGGCACGATCGCCGTCTCGGGCGGCGTCGTCAGCATGCTGACCTTGATGCTCAAAGGCGTGCTGTGCCTGATGGCCTCGTTTTTGCTGGTGGCGACCACGCCGTTTGACAGCATCTGCGCCGCGCTGCGCAAGTTTCACGTTCCCAAAACGCTCGTTACGCTCCTGCTGCTGACCTATCGCTATGTCGGCGTGATGACCGAGGAGCTTGCCGTCATGACCGACGCCTACCATCTGCGCGCGCCGGGGCAGAAGGGGATCCACGTCTCGGCCTGGGGCTCCTTCCTCGGGCAGCTGCTGCTGCGCAGCATGGACCGCGCGCAGGAGCTGTACGCCAGCATGCTGCTGCGCGGCTATCATCAGCATTTCCACTATGCGCCGCAAAAGCCCTTTGGGAAAAAAGACGCGGTTTTCCTGGCCGGCAGTCTTCTGCTGTTCGCGCTGCTGCGGTTCGTGGACGTGGCGCAGCTCCTGGGCGGCGTCTTTGTGAGGTGAGAGAACATGATCGAATTTCAAAACGTCAGCTTTTCCTATGAAAAGGGAAAGAGCGTGATCAAGGGCCTGTCCTTCTCGATCGCGGACGGCGAGGCTGTGGGCCTGATCGGCGCCAACGGCGCGGGCAAGTCCACCGTCATGAAGCTGCTGCTCGGCCTGCTTGCCGGCGAAGGAAAGATCCTGGTCGACGGATTGGAGGTCAACCGGGCGAATCTTGCCGCGGTGCGCAAAAAGCTGGGCTTTGTGCTGCAGAACTCCGACAATCAGATGTTCATGCCCACGGTGTACGAGGACATGATCTTCGCCCCGCTCAACTACATGGTCAGCCGCGAGGAGGCCGAGCAAAGGGTGGACAGGGTGCTTTCGCAGCTGGGGCTTGACTATCTCAAGCACCGCTACAACCACAAGATCTCCGGCGGGGAAAAGCGTATGGCCGCGATCGCGACTGTGCTGGCCATGGAGCCGGAGGCGATTTTGATGGACGAGCCGACCTCGGCGCTCGACCCCTATAACCGCCGCATCGTTATCAACACGATCCGCGCGCTGCCCCAGACCAAGCTCATCACCTCGCACGATCTCGACATGATCCTGGATACCTGCGAGCGCGTGATCCTGCTCTCGGACGGGCAGATCGCCGCGGACGGCCCGGCGGACGAGATCCTGCGCGACCGCGCGCTGCTGGAGGCAAACCACATGGAGCTTCCGCTGAGCCTCTGCGGAAGAGAATAAAAGCAAAAGGACGCCTGTTCCGTTCGGAACAGGCGTCCTTTTTATCTGCTTATTCGATCGAATCCTTTATCTCGCGCAGCGAAAGACCGTTTTCTCTTGCCAGCGCGGCGAGATCGTCAAACTCAGCCTTGCGGCGCTCCACGCCCCAGCCCTGCGAGACCTTGACGCGCACCTCGCCGTAGGGCGTATGCGCCGTCTCCGTCATCCGGCCGAGAGAGGTGCGCAGGCATCGCCGCTCGCGCACGCCCAGCGTCGTCGTGTGCCGGAAGAAGCAGCGCAGCAGCGCCTCGCGCTTCTCCTCGCGGCACAGGCAGCTGAGCAGCACGCCGGGGCGGCTTTTCTTCATGCCGATCGGACTTGTCCAGGCGTCGAGCGCGCCGGCGGCAAACAGCCGATCCAGCGCGAAGCCGATCTCCTCGCCGGTCATGTCGTCGAGATTGCAGGCAAGCTCGCACAGCTCCTCCGTCTCGCCCTCGCTCTCGCCCCAAAAGGCGCGCAGCGCGTTGAGCCGCGGGAATTCCTTTTTGCCCATGCCGTAGCCGCAGCCCTCGATAAGCATCGGCGGCATCGCCGCAAACTCGCCGACGAAATGCCGCAGCAGCGCCGCGCCGGTGGGCGTGCACAGCTCGCTTTCGATCGAACCGGCATACCAGGGAATGCCGCGCAGCAGCCGCTCCGTCGCCGGGGCGGGGACGGGCAGAACACCGTGCGCGCACTTCACCGTCCCGCCGCCGACGCAGACGGGGGAGGCCAGAATGCGTTCGGGCGCCAGCTTTTCGACAAGCAGGCACACGCCCAGCACGTCCGCGACGGCGTCGATGCTGCCGACCTCGTGAAAATGCACGTTTTCCATTTCCACGCCGTGCACATCCGCCTCGGCCTGCGCCAGCAGGTCAAAGACCGCGGTCGCGTCGGCGCGCACCTTGTCCGACACCGGCGCGGCGGCAAGAAGGGCGCGCAGCGCGCCGATCGAGGTGTTGGCGTGGGGGTGACGGATCGCTTCGCCCTCCTCGTCGCCCGCGATATCGACCTTGACATGCAGGCCGCACACGCCGCAGCGTGTTACTTCCTCAGCCGTGACGACGGCAAGACCGCCGAGCGCGCGGTTCAGCTCCTCCAGCACGGCCGCGCGATCGGGCATCAGACCCAGCAGCGCCGCGGACAGCATATCGCCGGCCGCGCCCATGCCGCAGTCGAGATAAAGCGTTTTCATAAGCTTCTGTTCCTTTCCTTAGCGTCCAGCTCCACGCGCGTAAAGAGCGGCGAGAGCGCGGCGCGGATCGCGTCCCATTTCTCGCGCGCCAACGCCGTCTGGTCGGCTGTGACCTGCACAAGCGCCGCACCGCCGGGCGTCCGCACGCGAAAGTCGCGAAAGCCCATCGCAAACAGCGCGCTCTCAGCCGCTTCGACGGCGGCAAGCTTTTCCCGCGTGATCTGCTCGCCGCAGGGGATGCGCGTGGCAAGACAGGCGTAGGCGGGCTTGGACGCGGTAAAGAGCCCCGCCTCCTGTGACAGACGGCGGATCTCCGCCTTTGTCAGACCGCAGAGGCGCAGCGGGCTCAAAACGCCCTCCTCCCGCAGCGCCCGCCAGCCGGGACGGTCGGCGATGTCGTCGCTTGCGTTGGTGCCGTCGAGCAGCACGGTATAGCCGTCCTTCTCCGCCTGCGCGCGGATCGCGGCAAGGATGATCTTTTTGCAATAATAGCAGCGCTCGGCGGGATTGGCCGCCACGCGCGCATCGGCAAGCACGTCGGCGCGCAGCACCGTGACAGAGGCGCCAAGCTCCCGCGCCAGACGCAGCGCGTCGTCAGCTTCAAATTCCGGCTGAAAGGCGGAGCGGACGTAGTACACGCCCACGCTCTCGGCCTTTTGCAGCGCGGCATACAGCAGATAGGAGGAGTCGACCCCGCCGGAAAAGGCGATCGCCACGCGCGGATGCGCCGCGAAAAAAACCCGCAGCTCCATCAGTCCAGATGGTTGATGACGCTGGCCATATAGCCTGCGCCGAAGCCGTTGTCGATATTCACGACCGCCACGCCGCTGGCGCAGGAGTTGAGCATCGACAGCAGCGCCGCCACGCCGCCGAGACTGGCCCCGTAGCCGACGCTGGTCGGAACGGCGATGACCGGGCAGTCGGCCAGCCCGCCGACGACCGAGGGCAGCGCCCCCTCCATCCCCGCGACGGCGACGATCACGCGCGCGGACATGATATCCTCCATGTGGGACAGCAGCCGGTGGATGCCGGACACGCCCACGTCGTACAGCCGCACGACTTTATTACCCAGCACCTCGGCCGTCAGCGCGGCCTCCTCGGCCACGGGGATGTCGCTGGTGCCGCCGGTCGCGACAAGAACCGTCCCTTTTCCGGTCGGGACGGGCATGTCGCCGACGATGCCGACCTTAGACAGAGCATCGTAGCGCAGCGGCAGCTCGGCGGCAACAAGATCCGCCGCCTCCTGCGTCAGACGGGTGATCAGGATCGGGGACTGGCCGCGCTCGTGCATCCTACGTGCGATGCCCAGGATATGCTCGTTGGCCTTGCCTGCGCCGTAGATGATCTCCGGCACGCCCTGGCGGATGCCGCGATGAAAGTCCACCTTGGCAAAGCTGCCGATCTCTTCAAAGGGCTGGGTCTTGAGCTTCAGCGCGGCGTCCTCCGGGCTCAGCGAGCCCTCCGCCACGGCCTGCAGCAGCCCTGTCAGCTCCGTTTTGTCCATTTCGATTGCATCTCCTTGCCCTTTGAGGGAATTTTTCATGCGCCCAGTATATCCAAAAACACGCCGTTTGGCAAGACGCAGCAAAAACGAAATCCCCCTCGGGGGCTTGCCGAAGGGGAGAGGGGCGTGATATACTGGATTCATTCCGACAGGGAGGTCATCGTATTATGAGGAAAAAGCTGATCGTTCTCTCCGGCCCGTCCGGCGCGGGTCTCGGCGATATCGCCGCGGCGGTCTTTGCCGAAAGGCAGGACGTCGTCCCCGTCGTGCCGGTCACGGCGCGCAAAATGAAAGAGGGGGAAAAAGACGGCGTCGGCTTTTATTTCTATGATCTCGACGGCTGGAACGCCCTGAAGGAATCCGGCGACCTGATCGAGACGACCGAATTTGCCGGCAACGATTACGGCACCTCACGCAGGCTCGTGAAGGAGCTGCTGGACAAGGGCTTTAACGTGATGATCGACCGCTCGGTCGACCGCGCCGCGCAGGTAAAGCGGAACATGCCCGAGGCGCTGTGCGTGTATATCGAGCCGTCGGAGCGCGTGCTGGAAGAGCGCTATCGCGCGATCTGCCGCAGCGAGCTGGAGCTATCCCTCCGTATGCAGACCGCCGCGCAGCAGCGCGGGGCTTCCTCCTTCTGCGATGCGCGTATCAGCAGCGACGATCTCAAAGCCGCCGCAAAAGAGCTGAGCGATCTGATCGGATAACGAAGAAACCAAAAAGCTGCCGTACCATCAGGTACGGCAGCTTTTTATATCTCAAAATTCCTTTTCCCAGGCGGCGATCACGGCGTTCATCACCGCGGCGCGGAACGCGCCCTCCTCCAGCTTGCGCACACCCTGGATCGTGCTCCCGCCCGGAGAGCAGACCCGGTCGCGCAGCGCGTCGGGGTGCTCGCCGCCTGCAAGCAGCAGCTCGGCCGTGCCCTTCATCATCTGCGCGGCATAGGCGATAGCCTCTCGGCGCGGCAGCCCGCAGGCGACCGCCCCGTCGGCCAGCGCGTCGACGAACATCGCCGCAAAGGCCGGGCCGCAGCCCGTAACGCCCGAGGCGGCCTCCATCAGCGGCTCTGAAAGCTCCGACACCATGCCGGAGGCGGCAAGCAGCTCTTTGACCAGGGCTTTTTCCTCCGCCGTCACCTCGTCGGAGGCGCACAGCATCGTTACGCCGCCGCCGACCGCGACGGGAATGTTCGGCATGATGCGCACGACGGGATGAGAGCCGAGAAGCGCCGTCAATTTCTCTACCGTCCAGCCGGCGGCCATCGAGACGATCAGCACGCGATCGCGCGACTGCAGTTCGTCACGGATGCCCTTGACCATTGCCTCCAGCCCCTGGGGCTTGACGGCAAGGAAGAGCACGTCCGCCTCCCGCGCCGCGGCGCGGTTGTCACAGACCTCGGCGCCAAGCTCATCGGCCAGGCGGCGGGCCTTTTCCGCGCTGCGGTTTGCCAGCAGCAACCGCTCGGTCAGCGGGCTCTTTGCCGCGGCTCTTGCCAGCGCGCCGCCCATGTTGCCGGTGCCGATAAAACCGACAATGGCCATCGTCAATCCTCCTCTTCCATGCGGGTGATCCTGCCGCTCACGCTGCCGCCGCCGGTGATCAGCGGCACGAGCTCCATGATCAGCGACGAGGTGTCCAATCCGTACCAGCGGACCTTGGAGCCCGCGAGACGGCGGATCGAGTATTTCGCGTTCAGCACGAATTCATCAAAATCGCTCAGCTCCGTCTTGGTGGTGACGGACTTGAGGATCATGCAGAATTTGAAGGTACCGACGTTGGATTTGCCGTAGATGGAATACTTCTTGTCCTGATGGGGCAGCTCGCCGCGCTCCTGCATATCCTGGACGATCTGGCGCAGATAGACGTTGACACGCGGTGCGCACTTGAAGCCCAGATTGATGCGGATGCGGAAAATGCAGTCGGTCCCGTAGCGCTCAAGCTCATAGTTCATCGTGCTCGGCTCGTTGAGCGTGTGGATCGAGACGAACCAGTAGGCCTGGGCGCGTTTGGTGTCCTTGTCAAGGATGGAGTACAGCACGTCGCGGTCCATCAGCTCCGGGTCGCTGCCGTTGACGAGATAGACGAGGTTGTGTGCCAGCAGCGGGACCTCGGTGTCGTCGTGGAGCGCGACAAGGCTCGGCACATGCTCGCGCACGCGCAGCTGGGTGCTGTACTGCTTTTCCAGCTGGGTGCCGCGGTACCAGATGATCATGATAAAGAGCAGCAGCAGCGTCAGCAGCACCGTGACATAGCCGCCGTGCATGAATTTGCCGAGAGAGGAGATAAAGAAGATCGACTCGATCGCGCCGAAGATTATCAGCACCAGCACGGAGAGGATGTGCTTGCGCCGCAGCTTGAACAGATACACCGCCAGCAGCAGCGTCGTCATCAGCATCGTCAGCGTGATGGCAAGGCCGTAGGCCGATTCGATCCGCGCGCCGGAGCGGAAGTAGAGCACGACGAGGCTGCATCCGATCCACAGCAGGTTGTTGACCTTGCCGATGTAGAGCTGGCCCTTGGTGTCGGAGGGATAGCGGATCTCCAGATGCGGCAGCAGGTCAAGCAAAATCGCCTCGGACACCAGCGTGTAGGAGCCGGTGATCAGCGCCTGGGAGGCGATGATCGCGGCGGCCGCGCCGAGCACGACGGCAAAGGGACGCATGACCTCGGGCAGCATCAGAAAGAAGGGGTTGAGATCCTCCACGCTCAAAAGCGCGGCGTTGCCGCGGCTCTGCAGAATCCAGGCGCCCTGGCCGAGATAGTTGAGAATCAGGCACAGCTTGACGAACGGCCAGGAGAAATAGATGTTTTCCTTGCCGACGTGGCCCATGTCGGAATACAGCGCCTCCGCGCCGGTGGTGGCGAGGAACACGCTGCCGAGAATCATAAAGCCGAGCTTGTTCGCCGGGCTGAAGAGGATGCGAACGGCGTAGAGCGGGTTGAACGCACGCAGGACAAGGGGCAGCTCCGTGATATGTACCAGCCCCGTCACGCCCAAGAAACTGAACCACAGCAGCATGACCGGGCCGAAGGCCTTGCCGATGCGGCTGGTGCCGGCGTGCTGGACCGAGAACAGCGCCGTGATGATCAAAAGCGTGATGAGCACGACCTTCCACTGCCCTGCGCCCAGGAAACGGTCCATGCTCGGGATCGAGCGAAGGCCCTCCACCGCGGTCGTCACGGTAACGGCGGGGGTCAGCACGCCGTCGGCCAGCAGCGCCGCGCCGCCGAGCATGGCGGGCAAGATCAGCCATTTGCCGCAGTCCTTGACCAGCGAGTAAAGCGAAAAGATGCCGCCCTCGCCGTGGTTGTCGGCCTTCATGGCGATCAGCACGTATTTGACCGTGGTAAGCAGCGTGATCGTCCAGATCACGAGCGAAAGCGCGCCGATGATAAACGCGTCGTCCACGGCAGCGATGCCGCCGTTGCCCTCGAGGATCGACTTCATAACGTACAGCGGCGAGGTGCCGATGTCGCCGTAGACGATGCCGATCGTCACCAGAAACAGGCCGAAGCGAAAGCCCTGTTTTTTCTTCATCGTAAAGGAATGCCTCCTTGTCGTGTCGGTCTAAACGCGACGGGATAAAGCGGCGCTGCGAAAAGACGCAGCGGAGGAATTAATCAACAACATTTATATATTTTACCAAACAATCGACGGACTGTAAACTTCTTTTTTTCAAGGCGCGCAAAGCCGCGCCGCTTCTTCCCAACGGGAAAGGAACGTGCTATAATACAGAAAAAACAAAAGGAGCTGAGCGAAGATGAAAAACGACGAGCGGATCGAACGCCTCCTCGCGGGCAATCGCCGCTATCGCGAGCTGTCCGACGCCCTGCTGCGCGCGGAAACGGCGCAGAACGGCCAGCACCCCTGGGCGATCGTGATCGCCTGCTCGGACTCGCGCGTGATCCCGGAGGAGATCTTCAATGTCACGCTCGGCGAGCTGTTCGTGATCCGCGTCGCGGGCAACGTGCTGGACAACCACCAGCTGGGCAGCGTGGAATACGCGGCGGCTCACCTGGGCTGCCCGCTTGTGATCGTGCTGGGCCACACGCGCTGCGGCGCTGTCGGCGCGGCGCTGCACGGCGAGAGCGACGGCTTTATCAAAACCATCACCGACGAGATCCTTGAGGCCATCGGAGAAGAGCGCGATCCGCTGCGCGCCTGCGAGAAAAACGTCCTGTATGCGGTGGAGCGCATCCGCGGCGAGTTTGCCGAACACCCGGAAATCAAAAACGTCACGGTCCGCGGCGCGGTGTACGACGTGCTGGACGGATCGGTACGATTTCTTGACTGAAAAGAAAACGAGGCCGGCGGGCCATCCGCCGGCCTCGTTTTCTTCACTTAAAGCTGATCCTTGTGCGTCTCGTAGAATTCGCGGTAGTCCTTGAGCATGTACTTGAGCAGATTGGGCGTGTCCAGCTGATACGGGCAGCGCGAGGCGCAGCGTCGGCAGCCGAGACAGTCTTCGATCCTGTTCATCTTTTCCTGCCACTCCGGCGTCATATACTGCTGCCAGGGGGAGCGGCGCAGCAGCATGTTCATGCGCGCGCAGTTGCGGATCTCGATCCCGACGGGGCAGGGCATGCAATAGCCGCAGCTGCGGCAGAAGGTGCCGGAGAGCTCCTGACGCTCTTTCTTGATGAAGGCGGCAAGCTCCTCGTCCATGTCCGGGTCCTCCTCGGCCACGGCGAGCCACTGCTCCAGCTCCTCGAACTTCTGGATGCCCCAGATCGGCACGACGTTGTCAAAGCCCTTCATAAAGGCGTGGCAGGCGCGGGGATTCTGCAGAAGGCCGCCCGCAAGCCCCTTCATCGCAATATAGCCCATGCCTTTTTCTTTGCACTTGCCGGCAAGAGCCAGATCGCGCTCGGACGAGATATAGCTGAAGGGGAACTGCAGCGTTTCAAACAGACCGGATTCGATGCACGCCTCCGCCACGCCCACGCGGTGGGTCGTCACGCCGATATGGTCGATCCAGCCGCGGCTCTTGGCCTCCAGCGCGCCGGCATAAGCGCCCTCGGGGTCGTTCGGATCGGGCATCTCGGGCACGTTGTGAAACTGGAAAAGATCGATATGGTCGGTCCGCAGCATTTTCAAGCTGTTTTCGATATGCGCCAGCACACCCGCCTTGTCGCGCGCCTGGCTCTTGGTGGAGATCACGACCTGATCCCGTACGTCCGCGAGCGCAAGACCGAGCTTTTCCTCGCTGTCGGTATAGGCGTTGGCCGTGTCAAAATAGCGGATGCCGCCCTCATAGGCAGCGCGGATCAACTTTACGCCGTAATCCATGTCGCAGCGCTGCACGGGCAGACAGCCCATCGCGGTCTTGGTGACGGTAAGCCCCGTCGAGCCGAGCGGGATCGTTTTCATGTTGCTTCCTCCTGTTTTTTTGCGTTTTTTTCTTTATTATAACAAAGTCGCCTCCGGCTGTAAAGCGCGCAAACAAACTGGGTTTTGTTGACAATCCGGGGGATGGGAATTATAATATTTGCTGCAAAAAAACACGGAGCCTTTCTTTGCAATTATGGAAAACACACAAGAAGACCGCCTTGACGCAGGGCCTATTCGACCGACTGTATGTGAAAAGGATAATTAAAAAACCGGAAAGTGAGGAAACCCCATGAGCAGCTTCAAAGATCTCCGCATCGTCGACAACTTCTACCAGACCAGTTCCTACATCCCCATGCCGACCGTCATGCTCTCGACGCTGGCCGAGGACGGCAGCACCTCCGTCGGATCGTATTCGCTCTGCTTCCCGTACTATATTGCGGGCAAGGGCTACTACGCCATGATCCTCGAGGCGCGCAACTCCTCCAACACCGCCCAGCATTTGCTCGCCGGACGCAGGCAGGTCGCCATCAACTTCATGCCCGAGGGCCGCGGCTACCACAAGAAGATCGTCGCCCAGAGCTGGCCCGGCGACACCCCGGCGGAGAAGATGAAAAACTTCGGCTTCACGCTCGAGGACGGCCTGTGCATTGCGGCCGATCCCTCCACGCCGCGTCCGAAGGTAGTGGCCGAGGCCTATCAGGTCTTCGAGTGCACCTGGGTCAGCGAGCTGGAGAACGCCGACGAAGACATCGGCCGCCAGCTTGTCGACGGCTGCTATCCGCCTCCCTACAAAAACTTCAACGGCATCACCAGCCAGTACGGCGCCCACTTCATCCTGCGCATCGACAAGGTGCTGATGAAGCCAAAGTTCTATGACAACATCATCAATGGCGTCAAGGGCAGACTGTGGCCCAACGTGCTGATCTGCCACGGCTACCGCGACAGCAAAAACTTCTGGTTTGCCAAGACCCCGCGTCTGGTGCCGGAGCTGCTGCCCATCCGCAACGCCACGCTCTCGTCCGTCCGCTACGCCGCCGACCGCACCGACCCGGACGTCCACTTCACCGACGACGCGCTGGAGATGCTGCTCAACGTCCCGCGCATCTTCCTGCCGACGGTGCTCAAGGGCTGTGTCGCCTGGGCCAAGGAGCACGGCGTCACCGAGGTTACGGCCGCCGAGATGAAGATCATCAACGACAAGCGCGCCAAGGAAAAGGGCAAGGGCTGAGAGACAAGGGATAAAGATACGGGAGGATAAAGGCATGTACGAGTTTTCCGTCCCCATGGCGCTTACCGATTTCATCCCCGTCTTTCTTTTCGGCGTCGCCGCCGTGCTGATGCAGCGTGATCTCTACAGTAAAATGCCCAAGTACGCCTTCGCCTGCTTTGCCGCGGGCTGCGTCAACGTGTTTCTGGCCGGCTTTCTCAAGGCCGCGTGGAAGCTGCTTTACGCCATGAACGTCTGTGATTTCCATGTGCTCAACACGATGTTCCTTCCGGTCCAGTCCATCGGTCTGCTGCTGACGGGCTTCGGTCTGATCCTGATGCTGACGGCCGGGAAAAGGGCGGCGCTCGCCGCCGCCCCGCCGGTCTTTGCCGGGACCTTCGTGTTCATCGCGATGATGGTCGCGGGCCTTGGCGCGATGTGCGCCTGCCTTTCGGTGCTTGCGGCGAAGATAAAGAAAAAAGGCCTGATCGTGATATTCGCTCTGACGTTTCTGTGCTATATGGCGATGGGCTATCTCGCCTCGCGCGAGGGAAACAGCGCGGCCATGAACTGGGCCGAGCAGGGCGTCAACACCCTGGGCCAGGCGCTGCTGCTCTTCGGCGTCGTAAAGCTTCATCGCGCCGGACTGCGCGAGCTGAAGCTGGAATGAATACTCTTTCAAAAGAAAACACCCGCCCCCCAGGGCGGGTGTTTTCTTGTTGTCGTGTGGTCCGCTTACGAAAGCAGATCGCCGAAGTAATAGTCGATCTCGTCCTGCGTGAAGCGCGGACTGAGGTGGTTGAGGAACGAATTGATCAGCTGCTGCGAACGGCCCTCGTTTCGCGTGGCATAATCGCACAGCTGGTCGACCAGATGGTTCCAGCTGTTCATCGCGTCTTTTTCGGACATGCCGGGGAACCAGCGCTTGAGATCGCGCGGCACCTCGGGCGCGATCTCGTCCCGATAGCCGTTTAGCATGTCTCTGACATTCTCGTCCCGCATCGCGCCGCGCAGCGCGTTGGCAAGCATCTCGGCCATGCGCCGCTGATACTCGCGGTTGGAGAAAAGCTTGCGCGCGACGACGTTGTAATCATAGCTGCTGCGCTTGCCGCCGTTGGATGAGCCGTACAGCGGCACGTCGAGAAGGTCATAGGAGAACATGCCCAGGTCAAGGTCGGAGAGCGCAAAGCGCAGCACGTCATCTTCCTTGGAGTAATAATAGCGCACGTTGGAGGGATAGCAGTCGATGTTGCCGCACCAGGCCTGCAGGATCGTCCAGGCGATGACGCTGTCAACGTCGATGTACCGGCAGGCGTATTCATAGTTTTTCTCGTCGGTCATATCGTTGGCCATCACAAACTCGCAGGCCTGACCGACCGGGGTCTCCTTGTTCCACAGACGCTGCCAGGCAACGCTGCTGTCGGGATCATAGCCGAAGTGGTTGGCATAGTGATCCTTCGAGTGGGCTTCGCGGATGCCGTAGATGCCCCAGTAGTTGCCGTTGATATACAAAACGGAGAACTTGTAGTCCATCGAGGGCAGCGAGGGGAAGCACTGCATCGCCATATCATGGATCAGAATGTCGCGCAGATAGGTGGACATATGGTCCTCGGCGGGATGGCGCAGCAGGATCGAACCGAAGTCGGTCACGCCGTTGCCGAAAAGGTCATAATGCAGCTGACCGTCGTAGCGGGAACGGAAGCAGAGCTTGAGACTCTTCTTGTCGGAGACCTTTTTGGACACGGCGCCGTGCAGCTTGATGCCGCAGGCGATGGAAAAGCTGCCGCCGTCCTGCTCGAAGACCTCGACTGCGCCGGGCATTTCATACTTGTGCTTGTATTCGTAATAGATGCCCTCTCTGCCAAGCAGCCGGTCCGGATCGGCCAGCAGGCTGACCACGGGCAGCGTGTGATGCTCGTTGATGATAAAGCTCAGATTCAGAGGGCTGTCCGCAAGACAGCCGGGCTCGATATTGACCGCGCGCAGCACCGAGGTGGAGGTGAGATGCAGCGGCTCGGTATAGAGCGGCGAGTCTTCCGTCGGCACGGAGCCGTCGGTGGTATAGTGGATCTCGCCCGGCGCGCTGAGCACGACCTCGACGGAATCAACGTCGTCAAAGATCCCGTCCCGCCCGATCAGAACGGGCTTGTCGGCATAACGGCGGAAGCCCTCGCCGACGGGATTCGGCTCGCCGGGAGTGCCGGCGGTGAAATAGAAAAAGCCGTTTTCGCCCTCGACGCGCCCGAAGGTGCCCTTATAGGGGATGTTCTGCAGCAGCGCATAGTCGGCCAGCGTGCCGTCGGCGCGGCTGAGATAAAGATGCTCATACTGGGAGTTGAGCTTGAAGGGGGCGTCCTCGCCCTCCTGGGACTTGGTGCAGCGGATCTGCGTGTATTCGCCGGGGCCGAGCACCCGGTCGGGCAGACGGAAGGCCATGCGGTCCTTGCCGCTGTCGGAGAGATAATAGTCGGAAAGATTCAGCGCATCGGCGCCGACGTTGTGCAGCTCGACCCAGTCGCCGGCCTTCAGCTCGAAGACCATGACCTCGCTGATCTGCAGCGGCGAATCGCAGACGTTTGCCTGCTGGCGCTGCTCAAAGCCCGCGCCGCTGTTTTCAAAGCCGGGCGTGGTCATCGTCGTGACAAAGACGCTGCCGTCGTCAAGACGGATGGCGCTGCGGTCGGCCTCGCAGGCGGGAAGCGCAAACTCGTCAAGCACAAGATCGGTGCCGTCGGCACGCAGGGTAAGTGTCGCGCCTTCCTTGGGAATGACGAAGGGGGCGTGACCCGGAAGGCCGCTGTCGTCGCAAAAAACAAGCAGATATGCGCCGGGGGCAAGCTCGCCCTCGCCGAGGAGAGCGCTCTCCCCGTCGCAGCAGAGCGAAACGCCCCTGAGCGAAAGACTTTCCGTGCCGGCGTTGTACAGCTCGACCCAGTCGGAGAACAGGTCGTCCGCGGCGATCGTCGCCTTGTTCGAGGGCATGACCTCGCTGATGCGCAGCGGCAGGTCGGCCGGCACCTCATAGGGCTCCGGCGTTGGCTCGGCGACGGGCTCGACGGCGGCAGGCTCGGCATCTGCGGGCACGGCGTCGGCGCTCGTCTCGCCGCCGTGGGGCGCGGGAAGACCGCAGGCCGCCAGCTCCAGCAGCATGCCGACAAGCAAAAGAAGAGAAAAGAGAACGCGGACAAATCGTTTCATGTGTGCGCTCCGATCCTTTCCAAATAAGGTACGTTTAACCTCATTACTATACCATAATCCGCCCTTTTCCGCAATCCTCAAATCCGGGACGGAAAAATGAGATTGGCACTTGATTTTTCCCGCGCTTTCTGTAAAATACAAAGTGTTTGAACTGAAAAAACTTACCGGGAGGATATAAGAATGACTTACGAGATGGATATTGCCGGCCTCAAGCGGGATCTCCCGATCTGCAAGGTCACGGACGATCTGTACATCGGCGCCTTCGTCATGTTCGGCGACGTCGAGCTGACGGTCCACTGCGCGGCCGAGCTTTTAAAGCGCGCGCCGGAATACGACTATCTGATCGCGCCCGAAGCCAAAGCGATCCCTCTGCTGTATGAAATGGCCCGCCAGAGCGGCGCGGAAAAGTACTTCCTTGCCCGCAAAAACGCAAAGGCCTATATGTCCGGCGTGTTCGAGGTGAACGTCAAGTCCATCACCACCGCCGCCGTGCAGCGTCTGATCATCGACAGCGCCGACGCCGAGCAGATCCGCGGCAAGCGCATGCTGATCCTTGACGACGTGATCTCCACGGGCGAAAGCCTGCGTGCGATGGAAGAGCTGGTCACCGCCGCGGGCGGCATCGTGGCCGGAAGAATGGCCGTCCTGGCCGAGGGCGACGCCATCAACCGCGACGACATCATCGTTCTCGCCCCGCTGCCGCTGTTCAACGCCGACGGCACCGTGAAAGAGTAATCGTTTTTAGTTTTTAGTAAAACGCCTCCGGTTTTCCGGAGGCGCTTTGCTGCAATTAGCTCCTTTTCTGTCATCCTGAGCGGAGCGAAGGATCTTATAAAAGCACAGCAATGGAAGCTGAGATTCTTCGTCGCGTCGCGCCTCAGAATGACAGAGGGCGTCAAGGCTGCCTGTTCACGGGAAGCGGAGAAGGGCGGTTCTTGTCTTAAGAAATTCTTAATGGCTTGCCACCTTGGAACTTAAACTCTTTTATCGTACAATGGGACGCGAGAGGTGAGAGGACATGTACAACATCCTGATCTGCGACGACGAAAAAGACATCGTCACGGCGCTGAAGATCTATCTCGAGGCCGAGGGCTATACGACCTTTACGGCCGGCAACGGGCTTGAGGCGCTGGATGTGCTGCGGCGCGAAAAGATCCATCTGGCGCTGCTGGACGTGATGATGCCGGAGCTGGACGGGATATCCGCCCTCTCCCGCCTGCGGGAGGAGAGCAACGTGCCCGTCATCCTGCTTACGGCGAAGAGCGAAGACACCGACAAGGTGCTGGGGCTCAACGTCGGGGCGGACGATTATGTGACCAAGCCCTTCAACCCCGTCGAGCTCTGCGCCCGCGTGCGCTCGCAGCTGCGGCGCTATATGCTCCTCGGCGGCGGAAAGGCGGAGGAGGACAGCCTCACGATCGGCCCGATCAGCCTCGATGAAAAGGCCAAGGAGGTCACGCGCGACGGCGAAGGGATCGCCCTTACGCCGACGGAGTATGAGATCCTGCGTTTTCTGATGCGCCATGCGGGCGAGGTCTTTTCGCCCAAAGAGCTCTATCGCCGCGTCTGGAACGGCGAGCCCTATGGCGCGGAAAACACCGTTTCCGTCCACATCCGCCATTTGCGCGAGAAGCTCGAAATAAACCCGGCCGGGCCGCGCTTCATCAAGGCCGTCTGGGGCCAGGGCTATAAGTTTGAAAAGCCGGAAAGGAGCGGGACATGAAAAACCTCAAAGGAAGCACGCTTTGCAAGACCCTCGCGGTCGTCCTCTTCCTCGCGCTGTGTCTGAGCTTTGCCGCCGGCGCGCTGAGCGTCGGGATGCTCTATTCCGCGGGCTGGTACAGCCGCGGCGCGGAGGCGGCGCGGGAGAAGCTTGCGGAAAACCTCTGCCAAAACGAGGCCTGGCAGATCGCAGACCGTTTGCTCCCCATCAACGACGACGGAGAACCAAACGCCTACCTTGCCACAGACGACAATTACCGCTATGAGATCTATGACGACAGCGGCACGCTCCGGATATCAACATATGAAGGGGAGGAGACGCTCTGCACCGTCACCGTGCCGAACAGCCTCTGGTATCCCTACTATGAATTCCCAGAGGGCAAGCTGTGGGGCGAGGAGAACGCCGTGTTTGACGGAAAAAACGCGGACGCCGAAATCACCGAGCCGCTGCCTACGCCGCTGCCGGCCGGGGTAACGCCCGTGCCCGTTCCGACAGAGCCCGCCGATGAAGATACCGGGCTTTCGAACATCGAAGACACGCCGACGGATATGCAGCCCGCCAAGCCGATCCTTGCCTTGACGCCCGCCCCCATACCCACACCGCATGTGACGACCCCCGGCGACGTCTACTCGCGCGGGCGGACGGTGAACTTCACCGTTACCTGCTATCTGCTGCGCGACATGAAAGCGCGGGACAACGCCGCTTTCCAGGTACGCTGCTTCGATTTCGCTTCGGCTCACAGCCGCGAGCTGATGATCACTGCGATCTGCAGCCTGCTGCTCGTGATCCTGCTCTTTGCCTTTCTTATGGCCGCCGCCGGTCACCGAAAGGGCACCGACGCGATCACGCCGCGCCTCACCGAAAAGATCCCCTTCGATCTCTTCACGGCGGCGGTCGCCCTCGCCGGATTTGCCGTTTTGGCTTGGTTTTTTGACACGATGGAGCGCGCGTCCCGGTCTTACGACATTGTGCTTTTGCTCATCCTCGCCGCGCTGCAGCTTTGCGCCGCCGGGCTGCTGGCGCTGTGGTGGTGCATGAGTCTTGCCGTGCGCGTCAAGATGGGAGGGCTTATCCGCGGCACGCTCTGCTATAAGCTCCTTCGCTTCCTCCTTCGCGCCGCCAGAGCCGTGTGGGGCTGGGGAAAAAAGATCGTCACCTCCATCCCGCTTGTCTGGCGGGGCATGCTGATTCTCTGCGGCGCGGAATTCATCGGCTTTCTGATCCTTGCCATGAACGACCGCCGCGCTGGCCCGGTCGGTTTCTTTATCAATCTGTTCGTCTTCTTCCCGCTGGCGCTCTGGGCGCTTGTCAGCGCGAAAAAGCTGCGCATCGGGGCCAAGGAGATGGCAAACGGGAACACAGCCTACCGCGTCGACACAAAGTATCTTTTCGGCGAGTTCCGCCGCCACGCCGAGGATCTCAACGCGATCCAAAGCGGCATTTTCCGCGCGGTGGAGGCGCGGCTGCGCAGCGAGCGCATGAAGACCGAGCTCATTACCAACGTTTCTCACGACATCAAAACCCCGCTGACCTCGATCATCAGCTATGTCGACCTGCTCTCAAAGGAAGAGATCGAAAACGAAACGGCGCGGGAGTATATCGAGGTGCTGCAGCGCCAGAGCGCGCGGCTGAAAAAGCTGACAGACGACCTTGTCGAGGCATCCAAGGCTTCATCCGGCGTGTTGCCGGTCACGATCGAGGACTGCGACCTGGCCGTCATGCTTGACCAGACGGCGGGGGAGTACGGCGAAAAGCTGGCGGAAAAGGGATTGACGCTTGTCGTCCGCAAGGGCGAGGGCAGCGTTCCCGTGCGGGCCGACGTGCGGCATACTCAGCGGATCTTTGACAATCTGATGGGCAACATTTTGAAATACGCGCTTGCCGGCACGCGGGTCTATCTCGAGCTGGCCGCGGACGAAACCGGTCCGGCCGTCATTTTCCGCAACACCTCGCGCAGCGAGCTTGCGCTCAACGCGGACGAATTGACCGAGCGCTTTGTGCGTGGCGAGGCCTCGCGCTCATCCGAGGGGAGCGGTCTCGGCCTTTCGATTGCCCGCAGTCTTGCCGAACTGCAGGGCGGCAGCCTTGCCGTTACGGTGGACGGAGATCTTTTCAAGGTGACGCTCGGGTTCGAAAAATAAAGGGAAAAACAGGGAGACAACGCTTGCGTTGCCTCCCTTTCTATTTATCTTCCGACTTTATCATTTCAGAAATCGGACCGCGTATTCTTTTGCATCGGAGATAACAAGATCGACTTCTTTTTCAGCTTTTAACAACGTCCCATCAGTTATCGTCAGCGTCGGAATAATGCTTTTCCTCAAAGGGCATCTCCATATCGGATTTCTGCCAAGCTCATGCACGCCTGTACTTTCCTCGGCAGGATCTCCGAGGCAGAGGTGGCCAAACTCCCGAACGTGGTTTTCAATCCGCGGCGGATAAGCTTCATCATGCCAATTCAACCTGCCATCCGTATGCCCGCACTGCAACAGCGGGATCGCCGCCCCAAGCGCATCATACCATGCCTCGCCGGCGATCAGAAAATCATCCAGTTCGCTGTGAAGCCGGGCAGTCAGGTTTACGACGCCATCATAAACAGCGTGATTCGGATCGTTTTCCCAGTATGCCGCAATGTCCAGGAATGCAGCGTCAAAACCGTACTCTTTTGATAACGCGACAATTTGTCGGACAAGGCGGTTTTGCCATTTTGGCGCGCCGGGGTTCAGCGTCCTTCCTGAGCCATGATCATAGTGACGGGATGCATCCCAATCCACGCTTCCGCGACGGATGTTGCCGGATGCAGATCTCGCCTCGGATACATCGCCCCACTCCATGAAGCCGTCTACGTGAATACCTGCGACATTTATACCGTACATGGGGCATAAATGCACACCGATCTTTCGACTCTCCTCTGCGAGACGGTGCAGCCCTTCTGCGCCACCCATTCTCTCATCCGGGCCATAGGCACCGTATTTCCAATAATAACGGCCCTCCCAACCGGGCAGATAGGCAAGAATCCGTTTGGGCTCAATCTTATCAGCTAACCGCTTGATATTCTCGAGTATGCCAGCGTAATCATTGAAAATATACCCAGTCCAGTGTTGCCCGTGAATAGCGGCAATCAGGGAGATATCTCTTGCCCATATCGGCACATCCTTACGTTCTTCCCACGTTGGCAATGCAAACGTTTTTGTCACATAGGCCTCGTGCCGTTCATAGATTTCTTCTGCACTGGCAGCAAAACCGAACTCCCAATCGGGGCTTTGAATCGTGCTGTCCATTTTGCCTGCGAGCTCTTCAAACACAAGTTCTGCTATTAGGCTATCTCCCTGGCGGTTGAAGGCAAAAATCTTTCTCCTCACCGTATCATCCAAGGAACGGAAATACAGAACCTTTTCCCCGCTCTGGGTCAGAACAGTAAGTGGGGTACCCAAATCGCGCCAACCCTCCGGGTAATTCAGGATCAGACCCTCTTCTGGAATCGTCCTCGGTCTTGCATCATTTAGCCCCAGTATTTTCCCGCAGGGAAAACCTCTGACGGTCAGTTTGACCGAACGAAACTCTTCCAGACAATCCTTTATAGCAAAACGGCTGGATACGGTAAAAGCACCATCCTGCTTCTGAACACGAACCTCCGCACTGCCCTGAACTTTCGTTTGACCGCCGTCAGTCAGCAGGCCAGAAGCTTTAAGCAGAACAACGTGCTCGCTTTCCACAATAGAAGAACAGGCAGGGTCGATCGAATACACGTTATTAAACGAATATGCCGTCAATTCCAAATCACAGCATTCTAAAGTCAAATGCTTGTTTAGAAAAGTATAACTCAAATCCTGCATAGAAGTTCTCCTATGTCTGGCCTGCCGGATAAAATGTGTTCATCCGGCAGGCCGTTTTGATTAGCCTTTTTCCGATTCCGCCTTGAAGTCGAGCAAAATCTGCTGAACCTGTTCGGCAAAATCATCGGGAGAAATCTGTCCCAGCATCCATTCACCCATCATGTTATTCACACGCTCATCGGCCTGCTGGTAATAAGCGTTGTAGGGCACCTTCAACGTGAAGTCCAAAGAGTTCTTTGCGCAGTTTTTGCCTTCTTCGCTGAACTTCTCGCCGAGAAGATTGTCCGTAACCTGATTGGAAACTTCTCTCTGTACCGGAATACCGCCAACGCCGGTAGCGGCCAGTGCCTCAAAGCCCTCGCGGCTGATAATGGCGGCAAGTGCTTTCCACGCCGCCTCTTGGTGAGGAGTTCCGGTGAACATGACAAAGGAGTCAACAAACTGGCTGGTGTACGCAGGGCTTCCCTTTGCGCCGGGGACCGCCGCAATGCCGATATTCATGCTGTCAGCTAACCCGCCCATCATTCCGAGGAACCACGTTCCGTCTACAGTCATGGCCAAGCGGTCATTCGTAAACATTGTCATCGAGTCCATGATATCCGTCGCAGCAGGTGTTGGCATAGAGCCCGCTTTCAGCATTCTGTCAAACCAATTATACACCTGTTTCGTAATCGCACTATTCATGATCGGATTGCCTTCATCGTCAAACACGCTGCTGCCGCCAAGCGCTTTGCTGAACATTCCGACCTCAGCCATATACGGTCCGGCAAAGAAACCATACTGTCTTCCGCCCTCTACATCCATGGAAAGCTTCGCAGCCATTTCCTCGATTTCTTCGAAAGAGCTGGGATTGTTCCAATCCGACGAGGGATAGGCCACACCTGCAGCATCAAACAGATCCTTGTTGTAATACAGCACATAGTTGTAAAGTCCAGACGGCAGGCCGAAATACTTTCCGTCCACAAAGGCTGCATTTTCAAAGGTCTTCATAAAATACTGGCTCTGATCAAGGTCTTTCTGCACGTGCTCGGTCAAGTCGATGACCTGGCCTCTGTCAATGAGCGTCGGCATAAAGGATTCTGCAACTCTACCAAGATCAGGGGCATTTCCCGCTGCCATCTCTGCTGCGACCTTCTGGTAATATTCCGGCCAGTCGCTTGCATTGATTTTCTGGATCTCGATGGTGATCTGTTCACCGACGGCCGCAAGCTTTTCATTGGCAGCCTGGATCATCGCCTCCCAGCCTGCTATTTCCGATTCACTGTTCATCATCGCGATCCGGATGGTGACTGGGCCATCTTCCTTGTCAGCGCCGGCAGGTGTGGAAGGGCTGCTGCCCGCCTGCCCGCAGCCGGTCAAGATGCTCAGGGCCAGTACCAGTGCAAGAATCAGTGCCAAGGTTTTCTTCATGGTCTTCTCCTTCTTTCATTTTTTGTTTTTTTATCCTTTTACGCCCGTCATCGCGATGCCTTCAATAAACGATTTCTGGGCAAAAAGGTAAATTACGATCAGCGGCAGCACGGTAAGCGTCGCGCCAGCCATCATGGTTCCCCATTCTACGGTATACTGCGTACGGAACACATTCATCACCAGAGGAAGCGTAAAGTTTTTCTCTGAATCCAGATAAATCAGCGCGCCGAAAAAATTATTCCAGTTTCCGATAAAGGTAAAAACACCGAGCGTGATTATCGGCGGCTTACAGAGCGGCAGCATGATGCGGGCGTAGATCCCAAAATGACCAAGTCCATCGAGCTTCGCCGCCTCAATGTAGGAATCCGGGATGCCCACCATGAACTGCCTGAGCAGAAACACGCCGTAACCGTTAATCAGTATTTGAGGAACGATCAGCGGCAGGAAGGTGTCTACCCAGTGGATTTTTGCAAAGATCACATACATCGGTATCAGAAGAATTTGTGATGGGATCAGCATTGTGGCGAATATCGCGCCGAACAGAAACCCTGAATGCCGAAAACGGATCTTTGAAAACGCATATGCTGCGATGGAGCAGAAGAACAGCACCCCTGCCGTTGATACAACGGCAATGAAAAAGCTGTTGAAAATGCTTCTGGTCATCCCTTCTGACCGCAGTACCTTGACGAAATTATCAATAACGATCGGCAACTCCAAAAGCTTGGGTGGATAGTTCAACGTAACTTTATTAGGCATCAGCGCCGTCTTTACCATCCAGAAAAAAGGAAACAGCATGCTGATTGACGCTGCAAAAAGCACTATTCCTGAAAGCAAATTCCCTATACGGGAACGTGTTTTACGTTTCATAATGCACCCACTTTCTGGAGAGCGAAAACTGCAAGGCACTGATAGAGCCAGCCAGCAAGATCAAAACGATGCTTGCTACCGAAGCTTTACCCAGGTTGAAGTAGTGCATCCCCTCGTTGTAGATATACATCATCAGGGTGTAGGTGGAGTAAACCGGGCCGCCGCGTGTCAGTACATATGCTTCTCCAAACAGATTGAACACATCAATTACCAGCATAACGAATACAAAGAAAGTCACAGGCGAAATCTGCGGCAGCGTAATGTGGACAAATCTCTGCAGCGAGGAAGCTCCATCCAACTCAGCCGCTTCGTAATATACACGTGAGACCCCTTTGAGACCGGCAAGAAAAATGATGAAATAATAGCCTGTCTTCTGCCACACGGTCATAATGATTACCGCGAGCTTGGACCATTTTGGATCGGTCAGCCAGCCCAATTCCGGCAAACCCAAATTGCCAAGCATGAAGTTGATAAGTCCCAGATCCGGTGCGAACAGCCAATACCAAACCATCGCGATCGCGACAGAAGAGGTCACCATGGGCATGAACAACGCGCCCTTATAGAAGTCGAGAAATTTCAGTTTTCGATTTGCCAGAAGTGCCAGCGCAAGCGAACAGATCATGGTCAGCGGCACTATTCCCAACATCAGGACAGCGGTGTTCCGGATCGTTTTTGAAAAAATATCGCCGTCAAAACCGAACACAAGACGGAAATTCTTGAACCCCACCCATTTAGGCGCTCCAAACAGATTCCAATCGCAGAAACACAGATACAGCGCGAAAAATAGCGGTATCAGTACAAACAGAACCAACCCGATAATTTGAGGCGCGACAAAAAGATGCCCGTAGAAATTATCTTTTTTGGATAGCTTGTGATTCATAATCCCTCACCTTATTGCTGTTCCACCACACGTTCAAACTACCATGATCAGAATATATGATAATTTGAAATAAAGGAATGGATAGCTTCGACAGCAATTTATCTTTTCTTTGCATTTTTATTTGACTTTTATTTGCAAATATGCGACAATTATTATAAGGTGTTATGCGCCGATTAACAATAAAAAATATTTGATTTCAACGTTTTTGCCTTCTCCCATCACGCTGCTTATTTTCCTTATGTTGATGTAAAGAAAGAAGCGTTTTTTATGGATGTAATCAATCTCGTCGTCCCCCCATTCCCATACTTTGTTACAGCTGGTTCTGCGCTCTATCGTCCCGGTGATCTTCACAGAAGCCGCTCCTCGATCGGTGTTTTCGACTTGATCTTTGTCGAGTACGGTGAGCTGTACCTGACGGACAACAACACAGACTATCGGGTTTCTGCGGGAGATTACCTGATATTAAATCCAACCGGGAAGCATTATTCCCGAAAAGCCGTTACAACAGAAACTCTTTATCATTGGCTGCATTTCATGCATGACGGCGAATACAATGTGTCCGACCAGGTTCAGCATTTCAGCCGTAAAAGTCCGTCTCTATATGTTGCCTCCAAGAGCAGTTTGTCCATACCGGTTTACGAACATTTGGATGAAGAGCGTGAGAAGAGGCTTCTCGAGATCCACAAGGCTCTTTCCTCCCTCCTCTTCGACAATTATCAGCACAGTCTGATTCCGCTCAATCGCCAGTGGCAATCTGCCTTGTCATCCCAGCAACTTTTATTGCAGATGCTGGACATCCTTCAAATTCGAGAAAGTGCATCACGCGCATCTCGTTCTGCCGAAAACATAATGGATTATATCCGGCAGAATTATCAGAAGCCGATAGATCTGGCTCTCCTCTCGGAGCTCTTCAGCTTCCATCCCGCTCACATTGTGCGCCTTTTTAAAGCGGAATATGGTGTTACGCCAATTGCGGCTTTGAACCAGATCCGTCTTCACAGAGCCGAACATCTTCTGCTAAACACCGATTATTCCGTTTCTTCTGTTTCAGAACAGTGCGGCTTTGAGTCACCTGCTTATTTCAGCCGGGCTTTTAAAAACCATTTCGGTCTTTCTCCCCGTGACTATCGTAACAAACGACAGCGGGGGTAAGCAGCGTTAGCAGAAACGCGATTCAATCGGCAGACAAAAGGGGATTTGCAGACGGTTATCCGCCGCAGATCCCCCTTTTTTGTTGACATCGGGGTAAAATCTGTTATTCTGTAAATATCATCTTGCAAAGGAGAGAGACGGAATGGACAACAACTCGATGGAAAAACGCTACGGCCTGCCGACCGCGATTTCGATGGTCATCGGCATCGTTATCGGCTCCGGCGTGTTTATCAAGGGCGGCAAGGTCCTGGCCCTGACGAACGGCAATATGCTGCAGGGCGTGCTGGTCGTTGCGCTCGTCGGCATCATCTGCATCATCTGCTCGCTCGTATTTGCCGAGCTCGGCTCCAAGTTTGAAAAGGTCAACGGCGTGGTCGATTATGCCGAGGTCGCGCTGGGCAAGAATTACGCCTATTACGTCGGCTGGTTCATGACGACGATCTATTACCCCTGCCTTGCGGCGATGCTGGCCTTTTTCTCGGCCGTGTTCTTCTGTGAGCTGTGCGGCATCCCGGCCATGGACTTTTTCGTCACCGGCACCGTCAGCTCCGAGGCGCTGGGCCTCGGAGCGGGCTTTCTGATGATCGGCTACGGCATCAACATGCTCAGCCCCAAGCTTGCCGGCAAGCTGCAGGTCAGCATGACGGTCATCAAGCTCGTCCCGCTGGTGCTGATGGCGGTCGTCGGCATCATCGCCGGGCTGTCCTCCGGCGCGACGATGCGCGTGCTCGACTATGTCAACACCGCGGAATACGCCGCCGCCACGGCGGGCAAGTCCGCGTTTTCGGGCGTGTTCTCGGGCGTGGCCTCCTTTGCCTTTGCCTATGAGGGCTGGATCATCGCCACCTCGATCAACGCCGAGCTCAAGGACGCCAAGCGCAATCTGCCGATCGCGCTGATCATCGGCTCGCTGTTCTGCACGGTGCTTTACTGCCTGTATATCTTCGCGATGAGCTCGGTCGGCGACGTGCAGACCATCATTGGCACCTGGCCCCTGGGCGAGGCACTGCCCCGCATCGCGTTCTCCAAGATCTTCGGCAACGTCATCGGCACGGTCGTCTATGCGTTCATCACGATCGGCTGCCTGGGCGTCATGAACGGGCTGATCATGGGCTCGTGTCGCGGCATGTACGCGCTCTCCGCCCGCAAGCTCGGCCCGCGGCCCGCATTCTACGGCGATATCGACCACCAGAACAACTTTGTCATCAAGTCCGCCGTGATCGGCATGATGATGGGCGGCTTCTGGTATGCCTGGACCTCGATTTTGTGGATGTACGGACCCGACTTCATGGGAGGCCTGCACAACTGCGAATGGCTGGCCTGGGAACCGGATGAGATCTCGATCATCAACCTCTACGCGATGTACATCCCGATGTTTGCCGCGATCATGTTCCGCTGCAAGGAGTTCGGCTTCTTCAAGCGCTTCATTCTGCCGGTGCTCGGCATCCTGTGCTGTTTGTTCATGTGCTACTGCTGCTGGGTCGGCAAGGGCTACAAGCAGATCTTCGGCTACCTGATTTTCCTGGCTGTCGTGCTGCTCGTCGGCGCGCTGTTCAAAAACAGCGTCACGCGAGGAAACAATAAATAATCCTGAAGAGCCGGGCCGTTTACGACCCGGCTCTTCTTGACGGCCTGTGCGTCGGTATTGTATTCTTTTCTTACCGAAGCATACAGGAGGCAGCGACAGAAAACGTTTATCCGGCAATACCTCCGGGGGCGCCCGCTTCGGCGCGGCGGAGGACTGCCTCTTCACCATGTGCGGCGCGGGCCTTAAATCCGACCACTGAAGCCGCAAAGAAAAAGGACCGGTTGACCGGTCCTTTTTCATGCCCATTATACAAGCTCGATCGCGTCGATGTCCTTGAGCGGGATCTTCCGGCCGTCTGAGAGAACAAGCAGCCTTTCATACGGCTCGATTTTTTCCACCGTGCCGCGCAGCGTCTCATAGCGGCCGCCGTCCTTGCGCTCATCGGGGACAAACAGCAGGATCTGTGCCTCCGGCGCCGCGCCCTCTTCAAGCAGCCCGGCGATCGCGCGCAGCGTTTCGTCCATCGCCTCCAGCGCGTCGCGGTCAAGCTCCGCGCGCGTCTCGGTCAGCCGCGCGGCCTCGCTTACCGCGGCCTCAAAGCCGGTCAGCGCGGCAAAGGAGGAAAACTGTGCCGCGCGCGAGGCAAGCGGCATCTGCGCGTGCTTCTGTGAAACGTGGCGGGGCAGATGGATGATGTCGTCGTATTTTCCCATTATGCCTTATGCCCTCCGATCTGACGGTTGCGCTCGATCGTCGTCGCGCCCTTTTCCAGATTCATGCCCTTTAAGATCGCGTTTTTGCCGTATTTCTTCTTGATGTCCAGCATCACGCGCTGCTGTTTGCGCTCGGTCTGCAGCGCCGCGTCCTCTTCCGCGCGGTTCTTTTCCTCCGCCGCGTAATCGGTGAAGAGATCCAGCTGCCGCTCGCTCTCCTTTCCGGCATAGCGCTCGTCGGCTACGTTGCATACGGCGATCGTGACGCGCCTTACGCTCAGCGCCGGGTCGACGATCTCGTCGTACAGGCGCAGCATCGCCTCCAGGATCTGCTTCGTCGAAGAGGTATAGCGCCGGAGCCTCGCCGAGCCGTGCGCGCTCTTCGGTACGCTGCGGCCGTAATAGTCGCGCTCCATGCTGCCGCTGTATTCCCGCGCCATCGCCGCGTCGGCCACGCTCCCACGGTCATAGTTGATCGAAAGCTCTACAAGATCGGTCACCAGCGCCTTGGCCACCAGCTCCAGCACCATCAGCTCGGTCATCTCGCGCACGATCAGCCGCGCCTTTTGAAAGTCATAGGGCGACATCAGTACCTGCCCGGTGCTGATGCTGTGCGAGGAGGGGCGATACGCCTTGATGTCTGACATACGGCAGCTCTCCCAGCCCCAGGCGTGGTCGATCAGCAGCTCGGCGTTGACGCCGAAGAGCCGGTAGAGCAGCTCTTCATTGTGCGCCTCGCCCGCCTTGCCGAGCGAGCAGCGCGCCACGTCGCCCATCGTATACAGCCCGTTTTCCTCCAGCTTTTTGGCGATCCCGCGGCCGACGCGCCAGAAGTCGGTCAGCGGCCGGTGATCCCACAGCTCGCGGCGGTAGCGCATCTCGTCAAGCGCGGCGATGCGCACGCCGTCGCGGTCGGCGGGGATGTGCTTGGCCACGATATCCATTGCGACCTTGGCCAGATACAGGTTTGTGCCGATGCCGACGGTGGCGGTGATGCCCGTCGCGGCAAGCACGTCGCGCACGATCGTCATCGCGTATTCGCGCGCGCTCTGGCCCCGGGTGCGGATATAGTCGGTCGCGTCGAGAAAGATCTCGTCGATGGAATAGACGTGGATATCCTCCGGCGCGGCGTATTTGAGATAGATCTGATAGATGCGGGTGCTGTATTCGATGTACAGGGCCATGCGCGGCGGCGCGACGACATAGTCAAGCTCCAGCGCGGGGTCGGCCTTCAGCTCGTGGTCGAGATACGATCGGCCGGAAAAGCTGCGGCCCGGCGCACGGCTGCGGCGCAGGGCGTTGACCTCGCGGATGCGCTCGACCGCCTCGAACAGCCGCGCGCGCCCGGAAATGCCATAGGCCTTGAGCGCGGGGGAGACGGCAAGGCAGATCGTCTTTTCCGTGCGCGTCGGGTCCGCGACGACAAGATTGGCGTCCAGCGGATCAAGGCCGCGCTCACGGCATTCGACCGAGGCGTAAAAGCTCTTCAGGTCGATCGCAATATAAGTCCTCTCCTCCGTTTCCCTCACCTCCCGCGATGCTTTTCTGATCCTATCTTATCAGTATGCCCCGACGTTTTCAAGCCATACGCGCACGCAAACTGTCCGATATGCGTCCCACAAAAAAAGATCAAGGCGAAGCGGGGGACCGCTTCGCCTTGATCTTGTATAAATGAGAGGAAAAAAGGAGAAAAATGAAAAAGATTCTTTCTATGCTTTCGAGTATAAGATACCAGCAATTTGTTTCGTAAATAAGGAAAATAGTATTTCGGAAATGTAAAATCGTTAAAAAAAGAAGGGAAAACGGAGCCTTGCCGTCCCGCTGCCGGCAGCCCTGCGGAAGAGGGGCGAAACTTGACACCGCAGGGGGGAAATGGTAAACTAACATGAAAAACTATGTGCGGGCTTATCCCGGATTTTAAAGGAGAACCAAGAGGATGACCGAGAAACTTTCCCATAAAAAAATAAGAGCCGTGACAGCGGTCATCCTGCTGATGGCCATGCTTCTGACAGCGTGCGGCATGCCGGATGTCGAGGAAATCCTGCATGACGTCGACGCCTCGCCCGAAAAGGCGGAGAGCAGGCCGACACCGGAGGATATGGCCGAGCCGACGCCCGACCCGTTCCAAACTGAGGTCGTCATCAGCGAGCTGCAGCCTTCCAACAAGGTCACGATGCGGGACGCCGACGGCGATTACTCCGATTGGATCGAACTTTACAACCCCGGCGCGGAGAGTGCGGATCTGACGGGCTGCTGGCTTTCGGACAGCGACAAGGAACCCTGTAAATGGCAGATTCCGTCCCTGACGCTCGAGAGCGGGGAATACCGCGTCGTCTTCTGCTCGAAAAAGGACCGCGCCGACGGAGAACTGCACACAAATTTTGCCCTGTCCAGGGACGGAGACACGCTCTATCTCTCCTCTCCCTCGGGCACCGTGCTGCGGCAGGTGAGCTATGAGACCTGCAAGGAGGACAGCGTGCTGCGCGTCGAAGGCGACACGGTCAGCGAAAGCTGGTATCCCACGCCCGGCCTGCCCAACACCGAGGACGGCTATGAGAGCTTTGCGCGGGAAAACGACGTCCACGGCGGCCTTGTCATCAACGAGGCCATGGCCTATAACGACAGCTACAACGCCCACGCCGGCGGCTGCTACGACTGGGTCGAGCTGAAAAACGTCTCCGGCAAGACGATCACGCTCAGCGACTATTATCTGACCGACGATGCGGACGAGCCGACGCGCTTTCAGCTTCCCGACAAAAAGATCAAGCCGGGCGAGATATTTCTTGTCCACTGCGGCGAACCGCTGCTGGAGACTGCCGCGTGCCACGCGCCGTTCAAGCTCTCCTCCGCGGGCGAAGGCGTCTTTCTCTATGGCGCCGACGGAAGTCTTTCGGACCGCATCAGCCTTTACGGCATGCCGCTGAACCACAGCAAGGGCCGCGTAGACGGCGCCGACGGCTTTTATTATTATCCCGCGCCCACGCCCGGCGTGCAGAACACCGGCGCCTACGGCCGGTTCCTGGCCAAACGGCCCGAGAGCGTGACGCGCCCCGGCATTTACAACGGCGTCGAGGGCGTGGACGTCGAGCTTTCCGGCGAGGGAACGATCTACTACACCCTCAACGGCAACCTGCCCGACAAGGATTCCAACGTCTATTCCGGCCCGATCCATCTGACGAAGACGACGGCGATCCGGGCGATCTCGGTCGTGGGCGGCAAGCTGAGAAGCGAGACGGCCACCTATACATACGTCATCAACGAAAACCACACGCTGCCGGTCGTCTGCCTGGCGCTTGAACCTTCGAAATTCAACATTCTCTATTACCGCAACGGCAAGATGGAGTATGACTCGCACACCGAGTTTTACGACGTCGACGGCGGCAGCTTTGCCTCCGACTGCATGATCACGATGCACGGCGCGGCGTCGCGCACCGTCTGGGACAAGAAGAGCTTCAAGGTCGTGTTCCGCGACCGCTACGGCGGAGATATCAACTATGACCTCTTCGGCCAGGGCATCACCGAATTCCATTCGCTGAACCTGCGCGGCGGCGACACCGTCTTTATGAAGACCTACCGCGAGCCGCTTGCCGCCGAATTTGCCGAGCGCGTCGCCGTGACGGATCCCTACGCGCTCGACTCGCGCTTCTGCCTGGTGTACGTCAACGGCAATTACTACGGCATTTACAGCCTGCGCGAGGCGTATTCGAGAAAATATATCGAAAGCCACACCGGCTCGCCCGAGGATATGAACACGATCAGCCGCGCGCCGATCAAGATCCAGTATCAGCCGCAGCTGTACAAGCTGTATAACTACATCACCGGCCACGACCTGACCGATCCCGAATGCTATCAGTACGTCGCCGACCGCATCGATGTGCAGTCCTTTGCCCAGTGGCTGCTGCTGGAGGCCTATTTCAACAACCGCGACACGGCGGGCAATATCCGCTATTTCCGCGGCGTCCAGCCCGATTCAAAGTGGCGCACGATGTTCTTCGATCTGGATATCTCGATGGAAAACCCGAACGCTTATATCTGGGAGATCGTCGATCCCGGCGAATCGCAGATCGGCCGCATCCTGTCCAAGCTGATGCGCAGCAGCGAGTTCAAACAGGTCATGCTGGAAACAGCCTCAGGCATGTATAAAAACGGGCTCGGCCACGAGCTGGCGCTGGAGATCCTCAACCGCATGGTGGACGAGCTTGAGCCGGAGATGACCCGCAATCTCAGCCGCTGGGGCGAGAGCAGGGTGCTGATGGAAAACAGCCTGAAGTCGCAGCGCCGCGTGTTCGGCCAGCACCGCGACGACAGCTGGCTGGAGATCGTCCAGTCGGTGACCGGCGCCAGCGACGAGACCATGAAGGAATACTTCCCTGAAAGAGGATAAAATGATGGAGAACGAAAACGCCGCCCCCGCCCGGGAGCGGCCGAAAAAGAAAAAACAGATGAGCGTCGGCAGGATGATCTTTTACGATCTGCTGGCGATCGCTGTCGGGCTGAACGTGTTCGCCCTGTTCCACCATGTGCTGCCGCACTACGGCCTTCTTGTCGAAAAGAGCGAGCCGGTGGCGCTCGTCACGCTCGCACCGCAGCCGACGCCCGCAACGCTTTTGCCGGAGGAACTTCCGCCGGAGGAACAGCAGGAGGAACAGCCCGCTGTGGAGGAAGAACCGGTCTACACCGGCATGTGGGGCGAGAAATTTGCCGATAAATTTACCGACGGCGAGATCATCCAGACCGAAAACACCTATCAAAGCGCCAACGTCAACGTGACGGTCACGCGCGTGGAAGAAAACAGCGTCATCTATTACCTGGCGGACGTCTACGTCAGAGATCTGAAGTATCTGCGCAGCGGCTTTGCCAACGGCAAGTTCAACGGCGGTTTTCAGATGATCGATAAATTGGCGGCGGAGACGAACGCGATCGTCGCCATTTCCGGCGACCATTACGCCGGCCGCGGAGAGGGCATCGTCGTGCGCGACGGCGTGCTCTACCGGGAAACACGTTTTCAGGACGTGTGCGTGCTGTTGTCGGACGGCACGATGGTCACGATGACGAACAAGGAACTGAACCTGGACGACCTCAAGGCCGCGTCCCCCTGGCAGGTATGGAGCTTCGGACCGGAGCTGCTTGACGACGAGGGCAAGGCGCTGACACGCTTCAACAGCACGGTGCTCCCGGCCAATCCGCGCTCGGCGATCGGCTATGTCGAGCCCGGGCACTATTATCTTCTTGAGGTTGAGGGCAGCCGCGGCGGGGCGTGGAGCGGCTCACGCGGCATGACGATGCAGCAGCTGGCCGATCTCTTTGAATCGCTGGGCTGCCAGAGCGCCTACAACCTCGACGGCGGCCGCAGCGTCGGCATGACCTGGATGGGCGAGCGGATCAGCTTCCTCTACGGCCGCAGCATTCCCGATATCATTTACATCACCGACACCGACCTTGACGCGGAAGCGGAGACGGAAGCACCGGAGGAGGGCTGAGCGTTGTTCAAAAAAATACTTCCCCATATCTGCATTGACACCGCCGTGATCTTTCTGGTGCTGTGGGTACTCGACCGCTTCAACGAGGCGATGCATTTTCTCTCGCGCGACGTGTTCAAGATCCCGTTTCTGATCTTTCTGATCCTTGTGATCGCGGAATCGGTGATCCTGATCCTCTACCAAAGGAAGGAATGAACGTGATGAAGGGCAAAAGAGCGATTTTGATCGCGGTCCTTTCCGCTTTCGTTTTGCTGTTTGCCGGCTGCGGCGCGGCTGAAACGCCCGCGGCGCCGGCCGAGCCGACGCCGGAACCGACGCCGGAGAAAGTAACGCTCGGCTCGCTGACGATCACGCCCGGGACCGATACGATCGATCTGGAAGAAGCGGGCGCGACGATCGAAGATCTGATGCGCGCAAGCGACCGTCTCGGCGGCGTGAAGCGCGTTTCCCTCGGCGTGACCGGCGCCACGCTGCCCCAGCTGGAAGCCGTTTGCAAAGCCTTTCCGGACGCCGAGGTGACATGGAAGGCGGACGTGCTGGGCACGGCCGTCGACAGCACCAGCGAGGAGCTTGATCTCTCTGCCGCGCGGGACGAAGACGTCCCCGCCGTCGTGGCGGCGCTTGCCGTCCTGCCGGAGGTAAAAACGCTTCACCTTGCGCCGGAGGACGGGGTGACGACGCTTTCGTTCGAAAGTCTCGGCGCGCTTGCCGAAGCCGCGCCGGAGGCGGAGCTGTGCTGCCGCTTTGAGCTGTTCGGCCGCACCGCCGACTGGACGACGGAGGAGCTGCGCTACACCAAGGTGCAGATCGGCGACGAGGGGATCGAGACCTTTCGCGCCGCGCTGCCGTATCTGCGCGCGCTGAAGCTGCTGCGGCTTGAAAACTGCGGCATCACCGATTATGACGCGATGGACGCGCTTCGCAGCGATTTCCCGGACAAGGGCGTCGTCTGGAGCATCAAGATCGCGGGCTATACCTTTATGACGGACACGACGCTGATCAACGACGGAGACACGCACATCCTCACCGACGAAAACGCGCGTCTGCTCAACTATATGCACGACGTGCTCTATCTCGATATAGGCCATAACGCGCATCTGACGAATATCGAATTTGCCCGCAGCTTTCCCAAGCTGCAGGTCGTGATCCTGACGCTGACGAATATCGCCGATATCTCGCCGCTGGAAAACTGCCCGGATCTGGAATTCATCGAATGCCATTCCTGCGGGATCGGCGATCTCAGCCCGCTTGCGGACAAGGTGAACCTGCGCTACCTCAATATCGCCAATCTGCCGAATCTGCGCGATCTCTCGCCGCTGTACGGCCTGACGGATCTGATCATCGTCCGCATCTGCGGCTCGACCTTTACGCACATCAGCGAGGAGGACGTCGCCCTGCTCAAGGAAAAGCTGCCGAACACCTTCGTCAGCGACTACGGCGGAGACCCGAACAGCTCGGGCAAGTGGCGCTACAACACGCCCGGAAACAAGCAGGACCCCACCGAGCGCTACGCCCTGCTGCGCCAGCAGATGCTCTATGATCTCAACTGGCAGCTTCGGCTGTCGAATTCACCTTCGAGAGAGGAAGGGTGATCCCCCAAAATGGATGAAAACAAGGCAACAAACGGAAAACCGCGCAGAGGGCGCGCCTTCGGCCGGGCCATGGCCCTGCTGGGGATCACGCTGCTTTGCCTCGTGCTGACGCTGCTGGGTATCGTCTGGGTCTTTGAAAAGGGCCCCTCGCCGACGCTGACGGGCATTTTCTGCAACTCGGTGCGCGAGACGAGCATCCTGCGCTGGATGAGCCGAATCTATCTGTCCGAGGAAGAGCTGGAGCCCTATATCCTCAAAAGCACCGAGGATCTGGAGACCGAGCAGGTCAACACCTCGCTGATCCACATCGCCTCGCCGGAGGAGAAAAAAGACAAGGACGACGAAACGCCGTATCTTGAACTGATCGACATCTCCTACGGCACCTGCAAGGGCAAGCTGCTGATCGTGCGCGACCCGTGGCGCGTGGTCCTGGGCGTGTCGGGAAAATTCGGCGTGGACCCCGGCCTGCAGCTGACCGACATGGTGAAAAAGTACGACGGCATCGCCGGCATCAACGCCGGCGGCTTTGTGGACAACAACGGTCTGAGCAACGGCAGCACACCGCTCGGCCTGGTCGTAAGCGATGGAAAGATCCTCCACGGCGACGCCAACACGCGCTATAATATCGTCGGTCTTGACGGCGACGGCAAGCTGATCGTCGGCACGATGAAGGGGCAGAAGGCGCTTGACAGAGGACTGAAATGGGGCGTCAGCTTCGTTACGCACGACGGCATCGCCTCGTCGCTGATCATCAACGGCGAGATCCAGACCCAGAATCTCGGCGTCGGCGTCAACCCGCGAACAGCCATCGGCCAGCGCGAGGACGGCGCGCTGCTGCTGCTCGTCCTCGACGGGCGGAGCAGCAAGACGCTGGGCGCGACGGTGGAGAACATCGTGGACATCATGCTGCAATACGGCGCGATCAACGCCGGCAACCTTGACGGCGGCTCGTCTTCCGTCATGGTCTACGACGGCGAGATCATCAACAACTGCGCCTCCGTTACCGGCCCGCGCAGCATCCCCACAGGCTTTATCGTGCTTGCAGAGGAGGATGACGCCAATGGCTGAGAAAAAGAAACGCGACGGCTGGGGCCTGTTCCTTCTGTTCTGGACGATGCTCCTGCTGCTGCTTGGCTTCCTCGCCTGCGTGTTTTTCTATAAATACGCCTCGATCTACGAGCAGACGCGCCCCGAGAAGGCGATGGACGACATACTCGCCTCCATGAGCGAGAAGGAGCTGCACGACGCCCTTGCCGAAAGCGCCGGCGGCGTCAGCGAATACGAGGACGCCCGCACGCTGTTTGAAAACTTCTTCGACCACTCGGTCCAGGGCAAAAAGATCAGCTTCCGGCGCGACATGTCCCGCAGCGACGCCTCCCAGACGGTGTTCTTCCTGTACGCCGGCCCGGCCCGCCTCGGCGAAGTCAGACTGGTGCCCGATGAAAACAGCCCCAACTACGGCTTCGGCCGGACGGACTGGCGGCTGGATTCGATCAGCGCCGCGTCGCTGACGGACAACCTGGCGGCGATCACCGTCCAGATCGACGCGCCGGACGGGATGGATGTGCGCATCAACGGCGTACCCCTGCGCGAGGAGCAGATCATCGATCCCTCCGTTCCGCTTACCGAGCTCACTCCGCTGGAAGCGCGCATGGACACGCGGATCCGCATGGTCCGCTATGAGATCAGCCCCCTCTACGGCGAGATCACCGTGACCGACGGGGCCGGCAACGAGGTCGCGCCGAGCGGCGCGGTGGAAAACGGCCGCGTCTCATACGTCGTCAAGCCCGAAACGACCTATTCCTTCCGCATCGAGGCGCCCGAGGGCATCGTTGTTACGGTAAACGGCGCTGAACTCGGCGAGGAGGAGATCGCAAAGCGCGACAGAAACATGTTCCGCGGCCTCGACGAGCGCATGACGGACAGCGGCTATGAGACGCTGGTCTACGCCGCCGACGGGCTCTATACCGTGCCGGATATCCACGCGGCCTATGAGGGCAGGGAGCTTTCCCCCATCGTGGGAGAGGACGGGAAGATCTATTTCTTCTATCCCGACGGCGAGGACATCACGCAGCTGATGCGCAACGCGGCCGAGGGCTTCTTTGACGCCTATATGAGCTATGCCAACTACAAGTACAACGGTGCGGCGCTGAACAATCTGCTGGAGCACATCCTGCCGGGGACGGAGCTTGACAGCTATGCGCGCAACTCGTATGACGCGATGATCTGGGCCTCCGCGACCGAAGTGAAGTATGATGAGCTGAGCTTTGACAACTTCCGCCGTGTCGGCAGCAACTGCTTTACCTGCACGATCCTCTACAAGGCGGACTTTACGGCAAAATCCTGGTACACACAAAACACCTACGCCATGCGCGACGGCTATAAGATGGTCTTTATCCACGACGGCACGACCTGGCGCGCCGCGTCGATGTCGGCCTTCGATTGATCGGCAAACAAAAATCGCCCCGATGCTTTTGCATCGGGGCGATTTTACCTTGCGATTATTCTTTTGCTTCCGCGACCAGTCTCTCTCCGACGCGGTAAACGTCGCCCGCGCCGACGGTCAGGATGATGTCGCCGGGCTGGGCCAGCGAGCGCAGCGCGTTTTCCAGCCCGTCGAAGCCGGGATAGAAGTTCGCGCCGGGGATCTGCTCGGCCAGCTGGGACGAGGAGATGCCGATCGTGTTCTTCTCGCGCGCGGCGAAGATCTCGGCCAGCAGCACGACGTCGGGGCGGCGGAGCTGGGTGACAAAATCGTCAAACAGCGCCGCGGTGCGCGTGTAGGTATGCGGCTGAAAGACCACGACCGTGCGCTTGTAGTTCAGCCCTTCCACCATGTCCAGCAGCGCGCGCAGCTCGCCGGGGTGGTGGGCGTAGTCGTCATATACGTCCGCGCCGTTGAACTTGCCCTTGAACTCAAAGCGGCGGCCCGCGCCGTTGAAGCCCGCAAGCCCGTATTTCACGGCGTTCGGCCGGATGCCGAGACAGATCGAGGCAGCCGTGGCCGCAAGCGCGTTTTTGATATTGTGCTCGCCCGGGACGTGCAGCGTCACATCGGTGTATTTCCGGCCGTGGTAGATGATGTCAAAGCAGCTGTTTTCTCCGAGATAGGAGATGTTCTCTGCGTGCACGTCCGCCCACGGACTCAGCCCAAAGGTCATAATGTGGCGGTCGATCCCCTTGACGGCGTCCATGGCGTTGACGTCGTCGAAGTTGACGATGATAGAACCGTCCACCGGCACACGCTCGGCAAAGGCGCGGAATGAGGCCTTGATGTCATCAAGGTCTTTGAAAAAGTCCAGATGGTCGGCCTCAATGTTCAAAATCACGGCGATCGTCGGGTGGAAGGAGAGGAAGGAGTTGTAATATTCGCAGGCCTCCATGATGATCGTGTTGCCGTGGCCCACGCGGTGGCCGGAGTGCAGCAGCGGCAGCGTGCCGCCGATCATCACGGTAGGGTCGCGATCGGCGGCCATGTTGATGTGTGTGCACATCGAGGTCGTCGTGGTCTTGCCGTGGGTGCCGGCGATGCACAGCGCGTTCCGATAGTCCTTCGAAATCGCGCCCCAGGCCTGAGTCCGCTCAAAGACGGGGATGCCCCGCTCGTGCGCAGCGATGATCTCGGGATTGTCGTCATGGGCCGCGGCCGTGCGGACGACAAATTCAATGTCGTCGGTGATATTCTCCGCCCGATGGCCGATGTGAATGGTAAAGCCGTGGGCGCGCAGCTCGGCGACGTTGCGGCTTTCGTTGATGTCCGAGCCGGTGACGGTGATGCCCATGCCCTTTAACACCTCGGCCAGAGAGGACATCGAAACGCCGCCGATACCGATGAGATGGCCCTTGCGGCCGGGGGAGAGGAAGTTGTCAAATTCGATCATGTTCAATCGCGCTCCGAAAAAGAGTATTGATGTTGCATTGGCGGAATGGTAAAATACAAGCAAGGAAAAAGTGTTCGGTCTTTACTATGTACCGTATTGTACGATGATGATCGCGCGGAGAATGATTCGATGAATCCTTTGCGCGATAGTCATTATAATACGCCCTCACTTTTTATGCAAGTACGGAAACGAGGTTGACCATGGCCAACATCACACCGCCCCGGTATGTCAAACAAGTGCTGATCACCCTGCAGTCGCGGGGCTTTCTCGCCTATCTTGTCGGCGGCTGCGTGCGGGATATGATCCTTGGCGTGCATCCGCAGGATTGGGACGTGTGCACCAGCGCCCTGCCCGACGAGGTGCGAGGGCTTTTCCCCCACACCGCGCCGACGGGGATCCGCCACGGGACCGTCACGGTGCTGATCCACTCCCACAGCGTCGAGGTCACGACCTTCCGCTCCGACGGGAGCTATGCCGACCACCGCCATCCCGAGGCGGTCAGCTTTGTGGGCGACCTGACCTCGGATCTGGCCCGGCGCGACTTCACGATGAACGCGATCGCCCTCCCGCCGGACGGCCTGATCGCGGACCCCTTCGGCGGCGTCGAGGACATCGAAAAGGGGATCATCCGCTGTGTGGGCGAGCCGGAACGCCGCTATGAGGAGGACGCGCTGCGCATGTTCCGCGCGCTGCGCTTCTCGGCCAGGCTCGGCTTCGCGCTGGAGGAGAAAACCCTTTCCGCCATTTATTCCAAAGCGCCGCTTGCGGCATCCCTTTCGGCGGAGCGCGTGCGGGACGAAATCGAAAAAATGCTGCTGACAAGCCGGCCGCAGATCCTGCTCACGGCGATCGAGGCCGGTCTTCTCGACCGGTATCTGATCCGGCGCAAGGACGACCCCTGCTCCGAGCTGATCCGCATCACGGCCATGCCGAAAAAAGCGCTGCCGCGCTGGGCCGCGCTCTGCGCGATCCTCGAGCGGCGGGGCTGGATCGATTCCGCGCATGATTTCCTGACCGCTCTGCGTCTCGACGGGCGCACGGTGCGCTGCTGCAGCGAATGCTGCGAGCTGCTGCACACCTCCCCGCCCCGCACGACGAAGGAGTGGAAAAAGCTGCTCAACCGCTATGGCGTCGACACGGCCTCCTGCGCCGCCCAGTGCTATGACGCGCTGATCGGCGGCAGAAGCCGCGACGCGCTGCGCGCCGTGCTGAAGAGCGGCGAGTGCTTCTCCGTCCGGCATCTTGCCGTCACCGGCGACGATCTGGTCGAGCTTGGGCTGCGCGGCAAAGAGCTTGGCGAGATGCTGAACTTTCTGCTCGACTATGTGATGGACTATCCCGAAAACAACCGGCGCGAGCTGCTGCTGCAGCTTGTCCGCGGGACCGAGGAAAACTGATATGCCAAACGAAATGGAAAACCTGGCCCGGCGCTGCGCCGGCTGCATGAACTGCCCACTGGGCGGCACGCGCCGCAAGCTGGTGTTCGGCGTGGGGAGAGCGCCGAGCGAGGTCATGTTCATCGGCGAGGGCCCCGGCGAGCAGGAAGACCTGCAGGGCGAGCCCTTTGTCGGCCCGGCGGGAAAACTGCTGGACGACATGCTGGAGATGATCGGCCTTGACCGGACGAAGATCTATATTGCCAACACCGTCAAGTGCCGTCCGCCGATGAACCGCGATCCCGCGCCCGAGGAGATGGCGGCATGCCGTCATTGGCTCGACGAGCAGATCGCCCTTGTGCGCCCGAAGATCATTGTGTGCCTCGGCCGGATCGCCGCGGGTGAGCTGATCCGAAAGGACTTTCGCATCACGCGCGAGCACGGACAGTGGTTTGAAAAAGACGGCGTGAAATATATGGCCATTTACCACCCATCCGCCCTGCTGCGCGACGTGTCCAAGCGGCCGGAGACCTTTGCGGATCTGCGCGAGCTCAGAAGCGTGATCCGCCGGGAGTGCAGCATCTATTCGGAATAAACAGCAAAGGAAAATTTATGATACCCTTCAAAACCGTCACGCTCTGTGACAAGCACTGGATCGACGAGATCGTCATGGCCGAGGGCAGCCGCAGCGCGGACTACAACTTCGGCAACATCTACATCTGGGACAACCGCTACAAACAGCTTGTCGCCCGCAGCGGCGACCGCATGCTGACCAAGCTGCGCTATGCCGGCAAGCCGACCTTTGTTTTCCCGATCGGCACGGGCCCGCTGCGCCCCGCGATCGAGGCGCTGCGCGAATACGCCTGCGTCCACGGCTACGAGCCGTTCTGTCTGCGCGGCATCACCGAGGAGCACCGCGCCCTGCTCGAGCAGGAGTATCCCGGCTGCTTCGCCTTCAGCGAGGATGGCGACAACGCCGATTATATCTACGAGGCGGAAAAGCTTGCCACCTATGCCGGCAAGGCGCTGCACGGCAAAAAGAACCACTGCAACCGCTTTGAGGCGGAAAACGACTGGCGCTTCGTGCCGCTGACGCGCCAGCTGATTCCGGACTCTCTCGACATGCTGGACGTCTGGTCAGAGGAAAACGCCGAGCGGCTGGAGAAGAGCATCGTCTACGAGCACACGGCCATCGTCCGCGCCTTCGCGGCCTTTGAAAAGCTGGGGCTCGAGGGCGGCGTGCTGTACGCAAACGGTAAGATCGTGGGCTTTACGCTGGGAGAAATGGCCTGCGAGGACACTTTTGACGTCCACTTTGAAAAGGCCGAGGGCAGCCTGAACGGCGCCTACCCCATGACCTGCCGCGAGCTGACCAGGATGCTGATGGAAAAGCATCCGTCCCTGCGCTACATCAACCGCGAGGACGACATGGGCATCGAGGCGCTGCGCCGCTCAAAGGAATCGTACAAACCGGCATATCTGCTGAAAAAGTACACCGCCACCTGGAGCGTGATATGATGATCCGCGACTATACCCCCGCCGACGTGCCGGCCATGCGCGCGCTGTGGCGGCGCGTCTTTGACGAGAGCGAGATCTTTCTTGACGCCTTCTTCCGCCTCCTGCCCGATATCGGCGGCGCCGTCGTCGCGGCGGACGAGACGGGGGAGCTGCTCGGCGCGGCCTACGCGCTGACGGGCTTTGAATGGCAGCGGCCCGACGGCACGCGCGCCCAGCTCGGCTATCTCTATGCCGTGGCCGTGCATGAGGCCGCGCGCGGACAGGGGATCGGCGCCGCGCTCTCCAAGGCGGCGGCGGAGCTATGCCGCCGACGCGAGTCCGTGATCGTCACGACGCTGCCGGCCGAGACGCCGCTCTACGCCTGGTATGAAAAGGCGATCGGCACAAAGTATCTGCTCCGCCGGGAAGCCCGCACGGTCGACGCGCGCAAAACGGTTGACATAATGAAGCTGACCGGGACGGAATACATGCTCTGGCGCGAAAACCTGCTGCGGGGGAAAAGCTTTGTACGCCTGTCCTATCCGATGCTCGAAGCGCAGCGCGCGCTGTGCGAGGCCTACGGCGGCGGTCTGTACGCCACCGAGGACGGCGTGCTTGCCGCCTACCGCGACGGCGAGGAACTGATCGTGCGCGAGATCCTTTGTGCGAGAGGGGATCCGGCCGTATCTGCCGCTTCCGCGGCCGCTTCGCTCGGCTGCACAAGGGCGGTCTACACGCTCCCCGCAGTGGACGGGGGTGAGCCCTATGTCACCGCGGACGCGCCGCTCATACCGGGCACGGTCTGGGATCTTACGCTGGATTAAACCGCCATTTTACATTCTTGAAACAATTTTCATCTTGTTTACGTAACATCTGAGGGCTATGATGATACCAAGCTCAAATGTGACTCATCTTTTTCATTTTGTCCTCATCCATATAACGAAAGGGAACGGTTTTATCCGTTCCCTTTTGTTTTCCCGAAAGGCGCCATATGATAAAAGCACTCCGTCCCAGACGGAGTGCTTTTCGTTTTACCGCTCGTAATGATGCGCGTCCTGCAGCACCATTTCTTTGACCTTCAGCAGACGGACCTTTGTGGCGTTTTCGTTCTCTTCCAGCTTCATGGAGATATACTTGATGTTCCCCTCCAGCTCGGGGATCATAACGTACTCCAGCGCGTTGACGCGGCGGCGGGTCTTTTCGATCTCCTCCGCCAGAAGCTGCATGGTCTTTTCGACCTGGGCCAGCTCCAGCATATCCTCAAACACGCGCGCGAGCTTGTCCAGCGCGTCGTCCAGCTCGCCCGAGGTCTGGGCAAAGCCGTAGGGATAGATCTCCGAGGGATCGTTGTTCTTCGTCGTAAAGTGGTAGAGCGGCACGTTGACGCTCATGATATTTTTGAAGTCCATCCCCAGCTCGACGCTCTGGCGCGGATAGAGCAGCGCCTGCTCCAGCATTTCGGGGGACATGATCGAGCTTGCCACCTGCAGCGAGGCAAAGGCCTGGGTCAGCCCCTCCTCCACGCGGATGCGCAGCGCCTTGTTTTGCTTGACGACGTCCATAAACTGGCGCATCAGCTCGTCGCGCTTGTCCTTCAGCAGCTTATGCCCGCGGCGGGCGGTTTTCAATCTGCCCTTGAGCTGATTGAGCACCATGCGGGTCGGGGTTATGGTCGTACTTGCCAAAAAGCATCACCTCCTGATCGAAATCATCAAAAGACGCTCAGTCTTTCGGCATGTACTTGTCGATCATCTCGGGCTTGATACGCTTCAGCTCGCGCCGCGGCAGGATCTTCAAGAGCTCCCAGCCCAGATCCAGCGTCTCCTGGATCGTGCGGTTGGTCGTGTTGCCCTGTGAGACGTAGCGGCGCTCAAACTCGTCGGCGAATTTGGCAAAGAGCTTGTCGTCCTCGCTCAGCGCTGCCTCGCCGAGAATGGTCATCAGTTCCTTGGCGTCCTTGCCGCGGGAATAGGCGGCAAAGAGCTGGTTCATCGTGCCGGCGTGGTCCTCGCGGGTCTTGCCGACGCCAATGCCCTTGTCCTTCAGACGGCTCAGCGAAGGCAGCACGTCCACGGGCGGGACGATGCCCTTGCGGTGCAAATCGCGGGAGAGGATGATCTGTCCCTCGGTGATATAGCCGGTCAGGTCGGGGATCGGGTGGGTTTTGTCGTCCTCGGGCATCGTCAGGATCGGGATCATCGTGATCGAGCCCTTCTTGCCCTGGCGGCGGCCGGCGCGCTCGTACATCGTCGCAAGGTCGGTGTAGAGATAGCCGGGATAGCCGCGGCGGCCGGGGACTTCCTTCTTCGCGGCGGAAACCTCGCGCAGCGCTTCGGCGTAGTTGGTGATATCCGTCAGGATGACCAGGACCTGCATATCCTTTTCAAAGGCCAGATACTCGGCCGCGGTCAGCGCCATACGCGGCGTGGCGATACGCTCGACGGCGGGGTCGTGGGCCAGGTTTGAAAAGACGACCGTACGGTCGATGGCGCCGGTGCGGCGGAAGTCGCTGATGAAGTACTCGGACTCCTCAAACGTGATGCCGATGGCGGCAAAGACGACGGCAAAGGTCTCGTTGTCGCCCAGAACGCGGGCCTGGCGCGCGATCTGCGCGGCAAGCGCGGCGTGGGGCAGACCCGAGCCGGAGAAGATCGGAAGCTTCTGGCCGCGGACCAGGGTGTTGAGCCCGTCGATCGTGGAAACGCCGGTCTGGATGAATTCGGCCGGATAGGCGCGGGCCGCCGGGTTCATCGGCAGACCGTTGATGTCCATATACGCGTCGGGCAGGATCTCGGGGCCGCCGTCGATCGGCATGCCCATACCGTTGAAGACGCGGCCGAGCATGTCCTCGCTGACGGCAAGCTGCTGCGGATGGCCGAGGAAGCGGACCTTCGTCTCGGCCAGGTTGATGCCCTGCGCGCTTTCAAACAGCTGGACGACAGCGCGATTGCCCTCGACCTCCAGCACCTTGCAGCGGCGGATCTGGCCGTTGGGAAGCTCCAACTCGCCCAGTTCGTCGTAGGTGACGCCCTCGACGCCGTCCACGATCATCAGCGGGCTCGCGATCTCTTTAATGGTTTTATATTCCTTGATCATGCGTCTTCACCTCCTGCGATCACCGCGTCGATCTCCAGCTTCATCTCTTCGTCAATCGCGTCATAGATGCTCTCAAAGCCGTTGGGATCGGCCATCTTGGCGCGGCCGATCTTTTCGCGCGCGTCGATGGCGAAGAGCGTGTTCATGTTGGCCTTCTTCTCCAGCGCCTCGCGGCAGAGCGCGTCATAGTGCAGGATGATGTCCAGCAGACGGAACTGCTTTTTATAGGACGAATACGCGTCCTCGTCGACAAAGGCGTTCTGCTGCAAAAAGTCCTCGCGGATCATTTTGGCGGTCTCCATCGTCAGACGGTCGCTTGGCGACAGCGCGTCCTGGCCGACCAGACGGACGATCTCCTGCAGCTCGCTTTCCTCCTGCAGGATGTGCATCGCGCGCTCGCGGTTCTTCATATAGCGCTCGCCG
>JAFSWC010000087.1 GCA_017444665.1 Oscillospiraceae bacterium | reverse complement strand
TTCCGCCGATCCCGCCGTGTGCGGCGCCGGATCGTATTGATATAAAAAGAAAGGGGAGAACGCCGTGAAACGGGGAAGAGGAATCCTCTCGTGCCTGCTGCTCGCCTCGCTCCTCCTGCTGGCGGGCTGCTCCGGCGCGCCGGAAAACGGGCGCGAAGCGGAAAAAGCGAACGCGTCCTGGCGCGTCGTCGTGGCGACGGATCTGCACTATCTTGCCCCGTCGCTGACCGACCACGGCGAGCTTTTCCAAAAGGTTATGGAGGCCGGCGACGGCAAGGTGACCGAGCTGTGCGGCGAAATCCTGGATGCCTTTATCGAGGAAGTGAAAGCGGAGAGCCCGGACGCGCTGATCCTCACCGGCGATCTCAGCTTCAACGGCGAAAAGGAAAGCCACCTTGCTCTGGCCGAGAAGCTCGCAGCACTCGAGGAGGCGGGCGTTCCCGTCCTGGTGCTGCCCGGCAACCACGACCTGTACCGCGCCTGCTATTCCTTCATCGGAACCGAGGGACAGCAGGCCGAAACCGTCAGCGCCGAAGAGTTTGCCGCAATCTACGCGCCCTTTGGCTTTGACGAGGCGATCTTGCGCGACGGCGATTCGCTGAGCTATCTTGCCCGGATCAACGACACGACGCGCGTGCTGATGCTCGATGCCGACACGCCGCACGATTTCTGCAGCCTGTCCGAAAAAACCCTTTTGTGGATCGAGCGGCGTCTGTCCGAGGCGGCCGCGGAAGGGCAGACGATGCTGGTCGCCTGCCACCAGAATCTGTATAAGCATTCGATGTTCGGCGCAGGCTATGTGCTGGGCTGCGCCGATGAGCTGCACGCGCTGCTGGAAAAATACGGCGCGCCGCTCATGCTCAGCGGGCATATGCACATCCAGCACGTCATGACCGAGGGCGGCGTGACGGAGATCGCAACCTCCCCGTTGACGATGGGGGCGTGCCAATACGGACTGCTGGCGGGAGAAAACGGCGCGCTGCGCTATGAGACGCGGCCTGTCGGCGTCGCGGCCTGGGCGGCCGAGCACGCCCCGGGCGATGCGCGCCTTGCGGATTTTGCCGCCTACGCCATGGGACGCATGGAGAGCCGCACCCGCGCCCAGGCGCAGGATCAGCTTGCCGCGCGCGGCTTTTCGCCCGATGAGATCGAGCCACTTGCCGAGTATGCCTGCGCGCTGAACAACGCCTATTTTGGCGGGGATCTTTCCGTCATCCCGGCGCTCGATCCCGACGGAGAGCTGCTTAAAACCTGGACGGAGAGCGGCAGCTTTTTCGGCTCGTATTTCGCTTCGCTCGCGCCGGAGATCGGACAAAATCACACCCGATGGGAAAAGCTGGGAGCAGATTGAAAAACACGGCGCGAAAATAGCGGCCGCTAACCGGGAACGACTGGTATTTCTGTGTTTTTTGTGCAAAACAGAGATTGTTTATTCCTTGACGAACGCCTTATTTAATGGTACAGTAACCTTGACGCTGAAGGGGCGGAAAGACGTCCTTTCGCGTGAATATTTAGTATGATGAGGAGTACTGAAATGAAAAAGTT
>JAFSWC010000086.1 GCA_017444665.1 Oscillospiraceae bacterium | reverse complement strand
TCGTATCCTTCCTTCTCCTTGGTCATCTTCTGCACGACCACGCAGGGGCCGGCCTCGATGACGGTCACGGGAATGACCTTGCCAGTCTCATCGAAGATCTGCGTCATGCCGACCTTCTTGCCGATGATGGCTTTCTTCATTGTATTTCCTCCTAACGGTTATTGGTTACCTCGCATGGCCGTTCGCGTTGGGGGCGAACGCCAGAGGCTGGCAACTTAACCCGTCCGCATACGCAAGCTGCGGACATTGGGTTATGGACTTTGTTGATCTGCCTTCTTATTAAATTACGATCAGAGCTTGATCTCGATCTCGACGCCGGCGGGGACTTCGAGGTTCATCAGGGCCTCGACGGTCTTCTGGGTCGGGCTCATGATGTCGATCAGGCGCTTGTGGGTGCGGCGCTCGAACTGCTCGCGGCTGTCCTTGTACTTGTGGACGGCGCGCAGGATCGTGACGATCTCGGTCTTGGTCGGCAGGGGGATGGGACCGGAGACCTTGGCGTCGGTGCGCTTGGCAGCCTCGACGATGGTTTCGGCGGCCTTGTCGATCAGCTGGTGATCGTAAGCCTTCAGACGGATGCGGATCATGTTTTTGTTGTTTGCCATGGTGTTTTTTCTCCTTTTTCGTACGTTTTTCCGGCGGCATTGGGTCCCGCCTTTTTCTGCGTACGGACGAAACCGAAATTCCTGTACACACAACCGTGCGTATCAGACCACGTCCGAAAAACAAACCGGCCTTTTACAGCCGGTCGATCCCCCGTCCATGCGATATACGCGTGTACCGGATAAGGTTTCTTCCCGCCCGATTTTGTGCCCGTCATACTGTCGGACACCGGACATACTCCACGGAAGTTACCTTGTTTTTCAACAAGCAATCTCCCGCTTCATCGCAGTGCGCATACGTGTGCCTTACACGCGCGCTTGAATAATATAACAGAGCGGTAACAACTTGTCAAGGGATTTTTTGTGATTTTTGCAGAAATTTTCTTTGTTTTTTTGTGCGTCTCTACAAATTGTTTCATCCGATCAAAAAACGGGTATATTTTGTGCCAAGGTCTTGCCTCCGTGCCTGTTCTACTGGCAGTAGAGTCCCCTTCTCCCGCTCTCTACCGCGCCGGAGCGGAGATGTAGAGCGCGTTTTTGCAGGGGAGTTTGTGTTTTTCCCTCTTTTCGATTATACTGTCTGCAGGGCGCAGCCGAAGTGCGCCGCAAAAAACCGACGGAGGATTTCTATGAGTTTTACTATCATGACCGATACCTCGGCGAACCTGCCGGAGGAGTTTCTTCTGGAAAACAAGATCAAATGCATCGCCTATACCTTTATGATCGACGGCAGGGAGCCGGAGAATTTTCACTTTGAGGGAAAGGCGTTTTACGACGATATGCGCAAAGGGAAGATCGTGACGACCTCGCAGATCCCCCCGCAGCGCTATTCCGATTTCTTCCGCGAGGAGCTGGAGCAGGGACACGACGTGCTCTTTATCAGCATGTCCTCCGGCATCAGCGGCTCGTTCAACTCCGCGTCGATCGCGGCGGAGGACCTGCGTGAAGAATTTCCCGATCGCAAGCTGCGCCTGGTCGACGCGCTGGGCGCCTCGCTGGGCGAAGGGCTGCTGGCCCTCTGGGCCGTGCGCTATCGCGAGTTTGGGCTGGGCGTGGACGCCGCGGCCGAGCGTCTGCTCGACAGGCGCTACGGCATGTGCCAGGTGTTTACCGTGGACGATCTGCGCTATCTCAAGCGCGGCGGGCGGCTTTCCAATCTCGCGGCCGCCGTCGGCACCGTGCTGCAGATCAAGCCCCTCCTAAAAGGCAACAACGAAGGAAAGATCGTCTGCTTTGAAAAGGTGCGCGGCCGCAAACGCGCGATCGAGGCGATGGCCGAGAAGTTCAATGAGTTCGCCCTCAAGCTGCCCGGGCAGACGATCGGCATCGCCCACGCCGACTGCGAGGACGACGCAAATTATCTGATCTCGATGCTGCGCCAGCACCGCAGCGAGCTTGACATCATGACCGTCGTCTACGAGCCCGTCACCGGCTCGCACGTCGGTCCCGGCACGCTGGCGCTGTTCTTCGAGGGCAGCAAGGATTTTCGCTGATACCTTTTCCCATCATTATATAAGGAAAGCGCTTTGGCAATAGCCAAAGCGCTTTCCTTATTATTATTCCGCCTCTTTTACGATCTGTTCTATCTCCTCGGCCGCCTTGAGCAGGTCCTTTCCCCGCTCGTACAGCGTCCTGCCGGCCGGCGTGAGCGCAAAGTGGCTGCGATCTCTTTCCGCAAGGGCAACGCCGAGCTCCCGCTCGAGCGCGGAAACGGTGCGGCTGACGGAGGAATGGCTTTTATACAGCCGCTTGCCCGCGGCGGAAAAGCTGCCCGTCTCGGCAAGAGCGGAGAAAATACGAAGCTGCTCGAGATCCATCAGAAGGCAAAGACGTGCGGCATCAGCTCCGAGAGCTTATAGCTGACGTAGCGGTCGCCCGCGCGGGCGCAGAGCACCTCCATGTCGGGCGAAAACTCGGCCAGGAACTGGCGGCAGGCGCCGCAGGGCGTGCACCAGTTTTCGCTGTCGGCGTAGATCGCGATGCGGCGGAAGCTGCGGCGGCCCTCGCTGACGGCCTTGCAGCAGGCGGTGCGTTCGGCGCAGATCGTGCTGCCGAGCGCGGCGTTTTCGACGTTGCAGCCGGTAAAGACCGCGCCGTCGTCACATTCGATCGCAGCGCCGACCGGGAAGCGGGAATAGGGGACGTAAGCGTTCATGGAGGCCTCTTTGGCCATGCTCATCAGTTCTCTGTCAGTCATTTTTATCTCCTCCGTGTTTTGATTGAAGCTCGGGCGAAAACGGCGTCGCCGCCGGGGTTTGGTTAAGAAAGATCGATTTCCCAGTTCTGAAAACCGTAGAGCGGATTGCCCGCGTTGGCGTCGACGCCCTTGATCACGCCGCGGTGGGTGATGATCTGCTGCTTTTCAAAGCCGAGGGGGATGACGGTGGCGTTCTGGCTGAGATAATAGCAGAAGGCATAGTACGCGGTCGCGCGCCCGGCGTCGGTGGCGGCGAGATAGTTGTTGATATAGGTTTCGTAGCTGGAGTCGTGCGAACCCGTAAAGTTGATGTTGGTCTTTTCGTTGTCCTCGTCGCGGACCTGCAGCAGCTCGGTCATGTCGAAGTCGTTGCGCAGCTTGACCTCGGCATAGTACATGTCATAGTCGACCGTGCGGTTTTCGCTGATCTCCAGCTCGCCGTCCTCCAGCGCCTTGAGATAGTCGTCCCAGCCCAGCTCGTAGATCTTGACCGCGATGCCGATCGAGCGCATGTCCTGCGCAAACTTCTGGGCCATGCCGGCCTTGGCGCTGGAATCGCTGCAGAGGATCATCGTAAAGGTCAGATCGCCTATGCCGCTCATGCTGTCAAACATGCCGTTGTCGTCCGAGTCCTTCAGACCGAAGTTCTGCAAAATCGTCTTGCACATCTCCAGATCGAACGCCAGCGAATCGGCCAGCGCCGTGGGATAGGCCGTGCAGGTCGGGTACATCGGCACCGCCGAGGCGACGCCGTTGCCGTGCAGCATCTCATTGGCGAGATATTCGCGGTCAAAGGCGTACTGCAGCGCCGCGCGCACGTTGTTGTAGCGGCAGCTGTCGCTCTTCTCGTTGAAGGCGATGTAGTGCATGTTCGTCGTGGGGAAGGCGCGGATCTCGTTGGAGCTGGCGTAGCCGAGGTTGGTATAGCTGCTCGGGTCGTTGACGATCACGTCGACGTACGAGTCCTCAAAGGCGGCGATGATATCCTCGGCCGTCGAGTATTCCTTGAGATAGATCACGTCCACGGGCAGGTTTTCATAGCCGTTATAGCCGTTGAAGGCCAGCAGCTGCGTGCCTTCCTCGTTGTACATATACGGGCCGCTGCCCATCGGGTGGACGTCGCCGTTCGTGCCGACCTTGACGACCGGGATGTTGAGCAGCTTGATAAACTGCTTGTTCGGGATGCCGAGCGCGATGATCAGCTGGCTGTCGGTATAGGACACGCCCTTTACGCTGGCAAAACGGCCGGTAAAGCGGTCAGAGTTGATGCAGTATTCGATCGACATGCGCATGTCGTTGCCCGTGACGGGCGTGCCGTCGTGGAAAACGTGCGTCGTGTCATAGGTCAGCGTCCAGGTCTTGCCGTCCTCGGAGACGTTCCATTCGCGGATCAGGCCCGCGCCCTCGATGACCTCAAAGTTGTTGTCGACCTCGACCAGGTTTTCATACACCAGCGAGCAGATCAGCTGGTTGGAGTGGTTCGTGGCGACGGAGGGGTTGAAGCTGAAGTTGCTGTTGGAGTTGAGCGAGAACACGTGGTCCGCCGAATAGCCCTTTTCGATGTCTTTGCCGCCGGTGGACGCCGGGATGCCGCCCGTCTCGTCCGCGCGGCCGCAGCCGGCGAGGCTGAACACCAATGCCAGCGTCAGCAGCAGCGCAAGCCCTCTTTTGATCTTTCTCTTCATTCTTTTACCTCAATACGATAACGGCCGCCTGGCTTCCGCGCTGACCGCGGGTATAGCGGTGCGACCAGTATTTGTCGTGGCTGCAGTAGGTGCACTCGTCGGAGACGTCGACGTTCTCTTCCTTCAGTCCAAGCTGCACCAGCCGCCGCTTGTTGGCGCCGCGCAGATCTACCAGCGTCTTGCCGTCCGCGCGGCGGCGGAAGAGCCCGTCTGTATCGCCGCCAAGATAGCGCTCGACCGCCTGCGGCACGTCGTCGTCCGTCTCGAAGCAGCACTTCCCGATCGCCGGGCCGAGCGCGCAGCAGATCGTCTCCGGCTTTGCGCCGAGCGCGCACATCGCCGCCACGGCATTGCCCAGAATATCGCCCACGGAGCTGCGCCAGCCGCAGTGCACCGCGGCGATCACGCCGCTGATGCTGTCGCACAGCAGCGCCGGCACGCAGTCGGCCGTGAAGCACATCAGCGGCATGCCCCGCTCGGCCGTGACAAGGCCGTCCGCCTCATAGGGGACGGCGGACATGCATATGTGCCGGTCCTCTCCCGTCACGACGCGCACGACGCTGCCGTGCACCTGCTTCGTGACGGCGGCCTCGTCGACGCGCGCGCCCATCAGCGCGCAGACGCGGCGGTAGTTTTCCCGCACCGCTTCCGGATCGTCGCCCCGGTTCGAGCCGAGGTTGAGCGAGGAGAAGATCCCCCCGCTCACGCCGCCGAAGCGCGTGGTGAACGCGTGGCGCGCCCCGATCACGGACGAGGTCATATAGACCAGTTCGTTTTCTTTGTTTTCAATAAACATAGCTAAAAACTAAACTCTAAAAACTAAAAACTATTTTTCAAATCTGCCGCAGCATTCCTTGTACTTCAGCCGGCGGCTGCCGTCGGCCTTCATCTTGCCGCAGGGGCAGGGATCGTTGCGGCCGGGCTTGGGCGCTTTCTTGACGGGCTTTTTCTTTTCCTCGCTGCCGCCGACGTTAGCCGCCGCGTTCTTCGAAACGGCCTTGCGCTCGACCGGCTGCTCTTTGCGGACGCGCACGGTGTAAAGCCGGCGCACGGTCTCCTCGCGGATGCCCTGCACCATGGCCTCGAACATGTCGAAGCCCTCCTGCTTATAGGCGTCGATCGGCTTGACCGAGCCGTAGCCGCGCAGGCCGATGCCGCGCTTGAGCTCGTCCATGGCGTCGATGTGGTCCATCCAGTATTCGTCCACCACGCGCAGCATGACCACGCGCTCGAGCTCGCGCAGAAGCGGCGTGCCGTCCGGCATCGGGCCGAAGGCCTGCTCGCGCTCGTCATAGACGCGGTGGGCGACGCTCTCCACCGCCTCGGCCACCTTGTCGGGCTTGGCAAAGCCGCCGAGCGAGGCAAGGCTGACCTCTCCGCGGCGCAGGAACAGCTTTTCAAAGGGCTGCAGCGCGTCCTCCAGTTGCTGCTCGCTCTCCGCCGCCGTGCCGCCGAGTCCGTCGGCGACCGTGGTGCGGATAAAGTCATGCAGCATGCCCATGATCTGCTCGCGCAGGTCCACGCCGTCGAGCACCTTGCCGCGCTCGCCATAGATGATCTCGCGCTGCTGGTTCATCACGTCGTCGTATTCCAGTACGTTTTTACGGGTCTGGAAGTTGCGGCTTTCAACGGTTTTCTGGGCCTGCTCGATGGCGTTGGAAAGCATCTTGTTGTCAAGGGGCATGTCCTCCTCGACCTTCAGCGCCTCCATCATGCCCATGATGCGCTCGGAGCCGAACAGGCGCATGATATCGTCGTTGAGACAGAGGAAGAAGCGGCTTTCACCCGGGTCGCCCTGTCGGCCGGCGCGGCCGCGCAGCTGGTTGTCGATGCGGCGCGATTCGTGCCGTTCGGTGCCGAGGATGAACAATCCGCCCGCCGCTTTGACCTTTTCGGCCTCGGCGGAGGTCACCTTTTTATGGGCGGCGAGACGCTCGGCGAAGAGCCTGCGCGCCTCGAGGATCGTCTCGTCCTCGGTTTCGGCGTAGCCGGTGGCCTCGGCGATGGAGAGATCGTCAAAGCCCGCCTTGCGCAGGTCGGTCTTGGCGAGGTACTCGGCGTTGCCGCCGAGCATGATGTCCGTGCCGCGGCCGGCCATGTTCGTGGCGATGGTGACGGCGCCGAGCTTGCCCGCCTGGGCGACGATCTCGGCTTCTTTTTCATGATACTTGGCGTTGAGCACGGTGTGCGGCACGCC
>JAFSWC010000085.1 GCA_017444665.1 Oscillospiraceae bacterium | reverse complement strand
TTCCCGGACAGAAGCAGATTGGAGTACAGTACCGGACGGTGCTCCTTCAAATAGCACTTGCGCATCCGGCCATACTTGCCAATAGGCTGTACTTCGGTATCTTCAAGCACAAGATTGGGGAGATAATAATCTCCGGATTTATGGTATTGGATGGTCATTATAGTTGTCTCCTTCTAAAACTCTATAGGTTATTCCAGTTGAATATCCTGTTAGGTACGAATCAATTCCAGTCATTTTTACAGTCATTTCTTCCAGACACATTAGATTTTCATGTTTACTCCCTATGCAGGAAGCATTTCAAAAACCAAGTCGGGTGACCTCTTGAATGAAAACATGGGATTCAATTCTATACTGCCCATAATTGTTGCCTTATGGATGATTCCAGTCGGATTTCTACGGGCTTCGGGAGCCTCTATATACTTATAAATAAGCCAAACTTCCCGACTGTAAATTTGACTGGAATGAAGAAGAAGCACAATGTTCTGACCATTAAAAATAGTTTTTAATATGATTTGATATTTGCGATTTCATGAACTTTTCTACTATAAAAAGTTGCGAGGCGCTCAATGGCATTCAAGAGGTCAGCGGTTCGATCCCGCTTATCTCCACCAAATGAATGAGGCAGCCGAAAGGCTGTCTTTTTCATTTGGTGAAACAGGCAGTTCGTGCAACCGCTGACCTCTTGCATTTCAATCATGGCCGCAGAGCGGCCTTTCCAGCGTGAGCGCAGGAAAGGTCAGCGGTTCGATCCCGCTTATCTCCACCAGACGCATTATGAAAGGCTTGATTTCTTAGGAAATCAAGCCTTTTTGTTTCCCCCAAAATGAATATCGGGATGATGCTGGTAGCTTCCGCTGATGTTCAAGTACTCTCCCTCCTGCTAATAAAGGCCGTTTCCACGTTCAAAAGAACCGTGAAAGCGGCCTTTTCTTGTTGCCCGGAAATGTGTCTCACCGTGAGAAAAGTTTACTCGGCAAGCCGAAACATTATCAACCTATTTGATATCTATCCAGATGCCGACATCTCTCATCACAGAATTCGGCACAGCCTTGTAAAAACGCTGCGCTTCTTCATTTGAGGCTGTTAATGCGATCATGGTATCGACATTTCGTTCTTTCAGCTCTTTTCGTAATGCATCAAGCATCGCTTGAGCTACACCATTATGACGATAACTCTTTATGACGCAGATCCAATCCAGATATGCTTTTGTAGAACCGTCAAAATGGCTTTTAATCATAGAAGAATCAATTCTACCAACTACTTTTTTATCTACATACGCCAATAAAGAGACGGAATCATCAAATGAACGATCGTTGAAACTATTATTTACGCTTGCCAGGTATTCATCGTTAATGTCCCAGCCCCAACAATCCTCTTCTATCCGTAGTTCCTTTTCAAATTGAAGAACATCATTGATTCTGTCTTTGGTATACGGTTTGATTATCATTTCCATCCTATGCTTTCTCCATTAACAGGAATATGTTTATTGATTTTCTCCGGCAAATAGCTTATCACAATACTGATTCCACTGTATTTCGTACTGATCATGAGGCAACAAAATCATATCCCCCGGGCGCAGTATATTTCTTTTCTCTGCTTCATGAACGAAAGGCCACACCCAATCATCTGTTTCACTTTCTACAGCTTTTACAGTACCAAAACCGTTCTGCACTGCCAAATACAGACGAGTATGACCGTCCAAAGAAATAAACCTGTCTCCATAAGGTTTTACCTGAACTACAATATCTTCTGCCTTGCCGATAAACGACCGGACTGCTTTCAGCTTTTCTTCGTCTACAAAAAACTGGGACGGTTGAATGCTGTCGATTGGAATATCAAGAAGTTTCGGAAGCGAATATTCTGTTATCAGCATGGAGTTTTCATCATAAAACTTTATGATATGCGGCGCGTGAAAACGAAACTCTTCAATCAGTGTTTCGTATACGACCGGATCTTTTCCATGAAGTACCGCTGAAGATGAATCGGTAATCTCTATTTGGTATGGTTCATTATCAACGAGATACGCTCCGTGTTGGTTCAATACGGTTTTTGAAAATCTGTCATCATCATATCTGTCTATTCTTACAATATCCATAGTGTCCTCGTAATACAGAAACAGGGGACTTTGGTCCTCGTTTTGTGCTTTCTGAAGAATGATGATCCGGGTGACGGCAGCTCCCGCTGCTATTCATGTTACTTTCAAAATTATAAAAAGGCCGTTCACGCGTTTTGCTGATCGTGAACGGCCTTTTTGCCTGAAAATACGGCTCATTCGGAGAGCCGCTTGGCGATCTCCCATGCGACAAAGAAATATTGCATTCTGGCGTCCATCTCCAGATTGCCCAGAATTCGTCGCGCCCATTTGCCGTTCAGCGAATCCGCAGCATAGACGAACTGGTACAGCTCCAGTCCTCTGTAATCACATACGGCCTGGGCGGCGCTGCACTCCATCTCCACACAAAGGCAGCCTTCCGCCACGCGCTTTTCCCGGTTATGCGCTGTCTCCCGGTAAAAAGCGTCTGTCGTCCAGGTCCTGCCCTCCACATAGTCGATGCCCAGCTCGTCAAATAAGCGCGCCAGCTTTGCTGCGTTTTTGATCAAGATATAGTGGCCCGGCTCCGCGTAATGATAGCTTGTTCCTTCGTCTCGATAGGCATGCGTAGGCACGATGACATGGCCTTCCGGCAGATCAGTCAGCGCGCCGCAGGAGCCAAACACAATACAGCTGCGGATAGGAAACAGAGTTGCCAGCTCTTCAAGAACAGCAGCTATGTTGGGCGCTCCGATCGCGGAGAGGACAACGCCTATGGAAGTGTTCGGAATTTGAAAAATGGGGCTTTTATAGGCCGCAGAGCCGATCGACAAATCCTCATGCAACGGCTCGATCTGCCCTTTCTCCCGCAGAGCGTCGATCAGTTTCCCCGAGAAGGTCAGGATCACGGTGTCGACAGAAAACGCGCGTGCCAATTCTTTTCCTTTTTGTGTGATCGTATCCTTCGCTTTGACGATCTCTGGGCTTTGGGGATCAAAGCTGTCTGTGATCATAAGCGTTCTCCTCCCTTCCTTATGCGGGCTTCCTCATGAGCATAGGCAAAGCAGAGGAAAAGATATGAAGGCGGCATCTCGATAAAGAAAAGAGACGCTTTATTGTCCGTAGTACGCGTTCTTTCCGTGCTTGCGGAGGTAATGCTTGTCCAGCAGCGTCTGCTGCATGGCGCCGAGTCGGGGATTGATCATCATCGCATGCCAGTCCATAAAAGCGACCTCTTCCATGACGACGGCATTGTGCACCGCGTTCATCGCGTCGGTGCCCCAGGCAAAGGGGCCGTGGGAATAGACAAGCACGCCGGGAACGTCCGCCGGATCACGATCGCCAAAAGTCTCAACGATCACCTTGCCGGTCTCTTTTTCATATTCGCCGCGGATCTCAGCGTCGGTCATCGGACGGGTGCAGGGAATGCTGCCGTAAAAGTAATCCGCCTGCGTCGTGCCCATCGCGGGGATATCCATGCCGGCCTGAGCAAAGGTCGTCGCCCAGCGGGAGTGCGTATGAACGATCCCACCACAGCGAGGAAAGGCCTTGTATAGTTCAAGATGCGTGGCCGTGTCGCTGCTGGGTTTCCATTTGCCCTCGACGACCTTGCCGTCCAGATCAACGACGACCATATCGTCCGCGCTCATGCCCTCGTAGGGAACGCCCGAAGGCTTGATGACGAACAAACCGCTTTCCCGGTCGATCCCGGAAACATTTCCCCAGGTAAAGGTCACAAGACCGTATTTCGGAAGAAGCAGATTTGCTTCGCAGACCTGTTTCTTCAATTCTTCTAACATCACAGCACCTCCGTTGCTTTCTTTTCCACTGCCAGCGCCTTGCGGTATCGATCCAGAAAAACCGAAAAGCCGTTCACGTCCGAGGCGTCCGCCATTAGGGTAGATGCTTCGGCGTTGGCAAAAACCTTGTTGTCGAGATAATCCGCAAGCGTTTCACCCTCGTCCTTCCACAGCATGTAGGCCCCCAGAAGAGCCATGCCGTAGGGACCGCCTTCACCGGCTGTTTCCATGACCGAGACCGGCGCGCCGACAGCAGCGGACAGCATCCGCTGTCCGACGCCCGGCGTCTTGAAAAAGCCGCCGTGGCCGTAGAGCTTGTCGATGGGAACCTGCTCTGCCTGCGTAAGGATGTCAAGGCCGATCTTCAGCGTGGCCAGCGCGGAGAGAAGGTGGGTACGCATAAAGTTTGCAAGCGTAAAGCTGGCGTTGGGCATGCGGGCAAACACGGGACGGCCTTCGTCGAGATCGGTCACGCCCTCACCGGAAAAGTAATTGAAGCTCATAAGGCCGCCGCAGTCGGCATCGCCCTCCAGGGCCTTTTGGAACAGTCTGGTAAACAGTTCGCCTTTATTGACGGGACTACCCATAAGCTCGGAATACTCGGCAAAGAGATTGACCCAGGCGTTGATATCGCTGGTGCAGTTGTTGCAGTGCACCATGGCGACCGGCGCGCCGTCGGGCGTGGTGACCATGTCGATCTCACGATGAACGCCGAGCGGCTTTTCCGTGACGATCATGGCAAAGTCCGAGGTGCCGGCGGAGACGTTGCCGGTGCGGACACGCACAGAATTGGTGGCCGTCATGCCGGTTCCCGCGTCACCCTCACAGGGGGCGACGGGAATGCCGGGCAGAAGAGCGCCCGAAGGATCGAGGAAAGCCGCGCCGGCTGCGCTCAGCCGTCCGGCCGGAACGCCGGCAGGAAGGACCTTCGGCAAAATCGCGCGCAGATCAACGCCGGCAAGCGCGAGGAATTTCTGAACCATGCCTTCGTCATAATCCAGCTTTTCGCTGTCAATAGGGAACATGCCGCTGGCTTCGCCGACGCCCATGACCTTTTCCCCGGTGAGCCGCCAGTGGATATAGCCGGCGAGCGTGGTGAGAAAAGCAATGTCTTTTACATGCTCCTCGCCGTTGAGGATGGCCTGATACAGGTGGGCGATGCTCCAACGCTGGGGGATATTGAAACCGAAAAGCGCCGTCAGCTTTTCGGCCGCCTCGCCGGTGATCGTATTGCGCCAGGTCCGGAATTCCGCCAGCTGATTGCCGTCTTTGTCAAAGGGCAGATAGCCGTGCATCATGGCGGAGACGCCGATCGCACCGACCGTGGTCAGCTCTGTGCCGAACTTTGCCTTGACGTCGGCCTTCAGGTTATAAAAGCAGGTCTGCAGGCCGGTGTGCACAGCGTCCATGGAGTACGTCCAGATGCCGTTTACCAGCTGATTTTCCCATTCATAGTCGCCCTGTGCAATGGGGAGATGCTTTTCGTCGATCAGAACAGCCTTGATCCGCGTTGAGCCAAGTTCGATGCCGAGGACCGTCTTCTTTAAGTCCATCATGTCGACCTCCGTATGAATTCTTTCTTGTTTATGTAGATCGATTTTATTATATTCCGGTATAGCCGGAAGTCAATTATGTTTTGCCGCGGGTTCGGACGGAAAGGGGAGAAGTGTGCCGGGACGGCCTTGAATTTGCGCAATCAATTGGTTTTACGATCGCTCCAACACCGGCAGGAGCATTCTGAACTGATCGCAAAAAAAGGCGCTGATCCGATCCGGCTTTTCTGAAAAATTCCGATAAATCTCTTCTCCCGCCATCAAGGCTTCTTCATACTGCTTTCGCGATATCCCGCCTGAGGAATACGCCTCGTCCAGTTCGTTCCGATCCAATTCATAAACATCGTTTTCGTATAACACATAGTCCAGAAAAAGATCTTCGAAAGTCGGATTTTCCTTTTCTGTATCGTTTCCGCCTGTCACATCAGCATAGATCTGAAGCAGATTTCCCCGGTCGTCAAACATGACGGTAAACCAGGCGTGTTCCCCTTCAACAGCAAGCTGCAGCCAGTAATAGCCGTTGTCGGCCAGCACGATCTCTCTGCCGTTATAGCTGCGGCAAAACGGCTCGGAAACGTCCAGCAGCTTCATAAGCGAGATCTTTCCCTGCCGAAGAGCCATGGAAAAGGGGAGAATGATCTGCTTTCTGGCACGGATGCGCGCCCATTCACTGCGTGCCATGTCCTTTGTGACCATGTTGTGCCCCCCTTTTTCTTTATAGCTTTTTTATCAAGTATAGCATTCCTCTGTCGTGCTGACAAGCGTGTGCTCCGGCGGGAAAGCAATGATTTTATTGACAAGAACGGGCCGGAATGACAAAATAGAGAAAAAGCCGAAGAAGCACCGGGATATGTGCGGGGAGGAATAACGTGATTTTCTTTCAACAGTTTTACCTTGACCGGGAAAAGGATATCGCCGTAAAGCTTTATCTGGAAGGAGCGCGGCTTTTCTATACCATCCGCACGCCGAACCATCATACGGGAAACCTGATCACCAATCTGGCCAGACTGTGCGAACTGGAAACGAGCGAGGATGAGAACGGACTTAAGGTGATCCGCGACGAGATCCCCTGCTATGTGGACGGCGACAACCGCAGTATGTATATCCTGCGGCTCGGCAATACGAAGATCGCCAATATCTATCCCGACGGAAGGGTTGAACTGAAGGCTTCGATTCCGGCGATCTCCAAGACGCTGATGAGCCAGACAAAGGATTACCGTCTCGGCGTCGAGAAGACGATCGTCAAGACCTATATCCGGTCCGACTGCAAATTCCGCACGGATCTGCACACGCATATGAACGGCATCCTGCCGCCGGACGCGCTGATCGCGCTCGGTATTATCCACCAGATCCGGTATCCGTATTATTATATCAAAAAGCTTGGACTCCGCTGCACGCAAGCGCAGATCGGCGCGCTTGAAAAAAGACGCGCGGAAACAGAAGCAGGGATGGAGACTACCGCGCTGAGCGGGAAGCACCTGGAGAGACGGATTGACGACTACACCTTCATCAATTTTGCGGAACTGATTCTTGGAAATCCGGATGACTGTGCATTCAATATCGATCGCATACGCAATTCCCTGACGATCCCGAAGGACGGCCAGGCCGTGTTTGCCGATCTCGAAAAAGTATATCTGTACCGCTATGTGTTCACGAAGGGTGTTCGTTCCGACGCGCCCTTTGCCGGCGTCAACATTGCGCAAATCCCGGACAGAGAAGTGCGCACATATGCCGAACGGATGCGGCTTGACCGCGAAGATGACCGCTACCGCGCCAACACGTTGTATCAGGATCTGCTGCTGTGGATCGCAAGAGAGTATCAAAAACACGGCATCGAATATGCCGAGATCACAGACACCGCGCTTCTGAATCGTGAAGAGTTTCCTGCGAGACTGCGCCAGATCCACGAGGTCATGCCGAACATCACACGTGAGACGGGTGTTTTGCTGCGTTTCCTTGCCGGCATTCGCCGTATACCGCTGACGATCGTGCGCGATAACGTCACGCCGAACGACTACCTGGCGGAAAACCTGCGCTGTCTGCGCGTGATCGCGTCCGATCCGTACGTCGCGGGAAGCGATATCATTGGTGAGGAGATCAACGATATCCTGGAGCTTCGCAGCGTGATAGAACAGCTTGTCAAAATCGCAGGAGAGCATCCGGGCTTTGTGATCCGGATCCACGCGGGAGAAAACGACAGTCTGCGCGACAACGTGGCCAACAGTATTCGATGCGTTGCCGAGTCACTTGCGGAAGGCCAGCCGTTCCCGCCGCTTAGAATCGGACACGGTTTGTATACCAGCGATTTGAAAAATGCCAAGGGCCAAAAGCTTTTGGCCGAAATGACACGCTACGGGGTAACGCTTGAATTCCAGATCACGTCCAATGTGAGACTGAACAATCTCAGCCATCTGGACAGGCATCCGCTGCGCGCCTATCTGCGCGCAGGCGTGAATTGCGTGCAGGGAACCGACGGATGCGCGCTGTACGGAACCAATTCGATCGACGAGGAGCTGAGCCTGGAAAAACTGCTCGGGCTGACGCATGAAGAACTGTGCAGCATGCGACGGGCGGAGGACGGGATCCTTGGGGAGAGCCTGCGTGTTTTCCGCGAGAGGGAAAAGGCGTTTCAAAATGTTTTTTCGGGCGGCGACATCGAGCGATATTATCGAGACAGCCTCGAAAGCGCCGGGCAGACCTCGGGCGAGCTCTGGCAGGGAAGAGAAAAAATCGATGCGCGGGAGACGCTGAAGAGACAGGTTGCGGAGCTTCCGAAAGACGTCTTTCCAATCATCATTGCGGGCGGAAGCTTTAACAACGACAGCCACCGAACGACAATACGCCCGGAAGACAAGGCGCTGATCGACCGGATCCTGGAGTGTGCCGATCCTCAAAAGGTCGTATTTGTCGTCGGACACAGTCTCAGCGCGCAGGAGGGATATCTGGCCAGACAGGCTAAAGGACGCTTTCGCGTTGTTGCCATTGTGCCAAGCCGGATTACAAAGGCGGAGCAGAGAAGGCTTGCCGCCAGTGGCGCGGACGTGCTTGTCTCGATCGAAAGCTCCGGCATGGGCCTGTACAAAAGTTTCGCATATGAGATCTTTAAGCGCATGCCTTCCGCGCTGCTGGCGTTTGACGGAAATTCGGCGGTGCTGAATCTGATCCAGGAGGCGCGGAACGGCAGAAACAGATGCCGGATTTATTTGAATCCGCGTTCCCGCGGACTGACGGCGAAGGGAAAAATGCTGGAGGGTTACGTGCGGCCGCTTCAGGAAGCGGAAGAGGTTTTTTCAGAGCTTTAAGGCTGCGCTTCCGACAGATGAGCAACTGAAAACAGGCCAATCCGCAAGTCATCATACGGCGCCCGGCGGCACGAAAACGTGCCGCCGGTTTGCTTTTTTGCCGATATGGGAAAAATCACCGGGAAAAAACTGCATAAAAGTCTTTTCAAAACGAAAAAGACAGTGTATAATAACAAAGATTTTGTACCACAGACAGAAAAGAGGTTTCGTTCGATATGAGTTTGTTTAAAAAACGCAAAGCTTTCGATGAAGAAGAATACGTCGAAGCGGCGGAAGACGAACGGGATGAAGATGAAATAGACGAACAGGATCCGGAACGCGAGGAAGGGGAATCCGAAGAGCGCGAGACGGAGAACGTCAGAAAAACCGAATCTGAAGTCGACGACGAAGACGAGGACGACGAGGATGAAGAAGACGAGAAGCCCCGCCGTAAAAAGAAGAAAAAAGGATTTCCCGTCGGCAGCCTGATCTTCATGTTCCTTTTGGTCGGCGTCATTCTTGCCGCCGGTTATTTCGGAATGGAGTATTACGAACAGCTCCATGCGCTCAACGAGCAGTATGACGCGGCCCGCGAGGAAGCGTCGGCCGAGCTTGCCGCCGCCCAGGCGGAATACGCTGAGGCCGATCCGGATGCCCCGTCCAATGTCGCGGTCCGAGAAGAATTGACAGAAAAGCTCCTTGCCGAGGCAAGGGAGAAGGTAGAAGCGCTCGAAAGCGAAGAAGCCGAGCTTGACGCCTCGATCAGCGAGAACGAAGAAGCCATGCATGAGATCGAGGGAAAAGAGGGCTTTGATTATTACAAGGCCATCTATGACGAGTATGTGGAAGGGAGGGAGTACGTTGAGGACCTTCTTTCGGGTGATTAACAGTATTTTCTTTACGGTGGCGTTGATTGCCGCCGCATTCTGCGGATACATGGTATACTCCGTCATGCATTATCCCCAGGCGGAACATGATGCCGAAATCGCGGATATCAAGAGCCAGACCGAAAAAACAAAGACGGATACGACCGCGGCGCTCGAAGAGGGCGAGGAGCGTCTTGCGTTCCTGCAGGCAGATCTCCGCAACCTCGGCGACGAGGGCGTAGAACTTGCCGACCGGGGAGAAAGTCTCCAGACCGAAGTTGAAGCAAAACAGTTGCGCCTTGCGGAACTGGAGGCAAACGTCGCTCTTGGCGAGGATATGCCCGGCAGCGTTGAAAAAGCCCGCAAAGCATATGCCGACAAGATCCGCGAGCTGGAGGAGAAAGTCCAGAACGGCGAAACTTCCGTACGGATCTGCTACTGGACGCTTGACGACGGCCCGACCTACATAACGAAGAATTTCCTTGATGCGCTCGATGAGATGGGCGAGCACGTCCATGTGACCTTCTTTACGGCGAACGAGGCGAACAATTCGCCCGATGAAGAAGAGATGCTGCGCCGCGAAATGACAAGCGGCCACAGCGTGCAGAACCACAGCTACGTCCACAGCACGCTTGCAAGCGGCAGCGTTTACCGTTCGACAGAAAGCTTCCGCGAACAGGTCCAGCAGCAGGACGACTGGGTTTACAGCGTCACGGGCTTTCATCCTACCATTTTCCGTTTCCCCGGCGGCTATCATTCCTGGGGAAAGGATCTGCTTCCCGGCGCACTTGATGTGCTCGAGGAAATGGGCTACAAGTGGATCGACTGGAACTGCAATCTGTATGACGCCGGTGCAGAAGAGAATCTGCCCACGTCGAGTCTTGAAGTCACAAGAGCGCTGACGCAGATCCCCGAGGAGCCGATTGCCGTCATGCTGGGACATGACTGGAATATGAACACGCTTGTTGCCATGAAGACGGCCATCCCCAGACTGATGAAGCAGGGCTATGTATTTCTGCCGCTTTTCCCCGAATCCGTCACGATGGGAATGAATGCAAAGAGATAAAAAAGTCAGCAGCCGCACGGTCAGGCCGTGCGGCTGCTTTTTGTCATGGGATCGAGCCGCACCTTGACAGCAATGGTATAATAGCGGCAAATAAAAGCTTCCGGGAAAGAGGATGACAGTATGGCTGTTTTTCAGCGGGGAGACTTTCTGCTTCCGCATAAACAATGGATGGGAAAGTGGCCGGTCATCGCGTGCGATCAGTTTACCGCCCAACCGGAATACTGGAAACAGACGGCAAAGCTGGTCGGCCAGGCGCCGTCGACCTACCATATGATCTTTCCGGAGGCGGAGCTGGGCGAAGACGAGGAGGCGCGTATTGAGCGGATCGACAGGACCATGACGCGCTATCTGGCGGAAGACGTGTTCCGCCTGTACCCGCAATGCTATATCTATGTCGAACGAACGCTGAAGGACGGAACGATCAGAAAAGGCGTCGTCGGCCTGCTGGATCTGGAATCGTACGATTTTGGCGATCTGGCGAAAACGCCCGTCCGCGCAACGGAAAAAACCGTCGTTTCCCGGATTCCGCCGCGTGTAAAGATCCGGTCCGGCGCCGCAGTCGAATGCTCGCATGTGCTGCTGCTGTGCAGCGACCCCGCCGACAGGCTCCTGGGCGACGTCAAGCGGGGAGAAAAGCTGTATGACCTTGATCTTATAATGGGCGGCGGACATATTACCGGATGGCTTGTAAGCGGCGAAAATGCGGATCGCTTTGACAGCGCAATTGCAGCGTATATCTCGGCAAAAGAAGACGGCTTCTGTTTTGCGGTAGGAGACGGAAATCATTCGCTTGCCGCGGCAAAAACGTGCTGGGAAACGATAAAGAAACAGGAAGACGCCGACGTCCTGGCCCGACATCCCGCCCGCTATGCGGCGGTGGAGCTTGTAAACCTGTTCGATCCCGCTCTGCAGTTTGAGCCGATCCATCGCATCGTGCGCAATGTTGATACGGAAGCTTTGATCGCTTTCTTGGAGAAGAGCAGCGTTCCCGGCGGCCGTGCCGTCCGCTGGATCGCGGGAAACAAAAGCGGTTCGCTGTCCTATGGCCCCAGCGTCCTGCCTGTAGGAGGGCTGCAGAAAGAACTTGACGCTTTTCTTGCGGAAAACGGCGGAGAGATCGACTATATTCACGGCGAACAGGTTGCGCTGAAACTCTCAAGCGAGGACAGGGCAGCCGCATTTCTCCTGCCCGAGATCGACAAGAACGATCTGTTCCGGTCCATTTCGCAAAGCGGCGTTCTGCCGCGTAAAACCTTCTCCATCGGTCACGCCGAGGAAAAACGCTATTATCTGGAATGCCGTAAAATCATACCGTGATACGATCTGCGTCGAGAAAAGCCTCGACGCAGATTTTGTGTATTTTGACGGTGATCCTTTGCCCAAAACACAAGCTTATGTGTTTCAGGCAAATATCTTTGTTGATTTTTATCTTGTCACAGACTATAATAAAACGAAAAGAGAAGCGAGTGGTGTAAAGGCCGTTCTTCTCTTCTGTAAAATAACGATCCGCGAAAGGAGGAACTTGGAACGTTATTAGCGCCTGGCCCGAAACGGGTGACGAGGAATGGCAGTTATCGAAAGACTCGGCGGGTGCTGCCACGGCTTATGCGGTGAGCCGTCAGGAAGAGAACAAAAAGCAGAATCAACACTGCAACAGAAGCTCTTTCGACACCGTTTACTGCCGGATACGTATTTGGATCTCTGTTTTTATTCGGCGGGAATCAACTTGCTAAGGAGTTATTCATGTATACGATAAAAGATCTCTATGACCTGGACCATACGCTGGCCAAAGAGTATCTCCTTCAATATACTTATCCCTGGGAAGCGCTGAAGGGGATCAAGGAATTCATTCTTCAGCTCGGCCCGACGCTGGGAGAGGATTATGAGGAGAGAAGCGAGCATGTCTGGGTACATAAGACGGCAAAAGTCTTTCCGAGCGCGTATCTCGGCGCGCCGTGCATTATCGGCCCCGAGACAGAAGTGCGCCACTGCGCCTTTATCCGCGGCAGCGCGCTTGTCGGGGCAAACTGCGTGGTCGGAAACAGCGTGGAACTGAAAAATGTGATCCTGTTTGACCATGTACAGACGCCGCATTATAACTACGTCGGCGACTCGATCCTCGGCTATTACTCTCACATGGGAGCCGGCTCCATTACCTCCAATGTCAAGTCTGACAAAAAGCTTGTCATTGTCCACAACGGAACGGAGCAGATCGATACCGGCATCAAAAAGTTCGGCGCCATGCTCGGTGATTATGTCGAGGTTGGCTGCAACAGCGTCTGCAATCCCGGCACGGTCGTCGGCCGCCACAGCAACATTTATCCGACGTCCTGCGTCCGCGGCGTCGTTCCGGAGAACAGCATCTTCAAGGACAACGGCGTTATCGTCGAAAAGCACGAATAGGCGTGCCGCCATTCTGACAAAAGGAGAAACATATCATGAGAGTTGTTATTCAGGACAATTACGATAAAATGAGCCTTTGGGCTGCGCACTATATCGCCGCAAAGATCAACGCGCATAAGGAAGAGCGCCCCTTCGTCCTCGGTCTGCCGACAGGTTCGTCCCCAATCGGCGTGTATCGGGAGCTGATCCGCATGAACAAGGCGGGCGAGCTGTCCTTTGCCAACGTTGTCACCTTTAATATGGACGAATATCTCGGCCTGCCGCATGAGCATGATCAGAGCTATTGGTACTTTATGCACGACAATTTCTTTGATCATCTTGTCGATATGAAACCGGAGAATATCAATATTCTCAACGGCATGACCGACGATCCAGAGGGCGAGTGTGCCCGCTATGAGGAAAAGATCGCCTCCTACGGCGGCATCGATCTCTTCATGGGCGGTATCGGCGTAGACGGCCATCTGGCCTTTAACGAGCCCTTTACGTCCCTCACGTCCAGAACCGGGCTGCGCGATCTGACGACCGACACCCGCATCGTCAACAGCCGCTTCTTCGGCGGCGACCCCGAAAAGGTCCCGGCCCAGGCGCTGTCCGTCGGCATCGGCACGGTAACGGATTCCAAAGAAGTCCTCGTTCTCATCTCCGGCCACAACAAAGCCCGCGCCCTTGCGGCTACGGTCGAGGGCAACGTCAGTCACAAGTGGACGTGCAGCGCGCTGCAGATGCACAACGGCGCGATCATCGCCTGCGACGAGGCTGCCTGCGGCGAGCTGACCGTCGACACCTATAAGTATTTCCTCGACATCGAGAGAAAAGAGAGGCTGTAAGATGGGAAAGTATTTCGGGACCGACGGCTTCCGCGGCGAGGCGAACAAAGATCTGACCTTTGAGCATGCCATTAAGATCGGCCGTTTTCTCGGCTGGTACTATGGCGCGAGAGAAAACAAAAAGGCAAAGGTCGTGATCGGAAAGGATACCCGCCGCTCCAGCTACATGTTTGAATATGCGCTTTGCACCGGCCTGATGGCCAGCGGTGCGGACGCCTATATCATGCACGTTACCACAACACCGTCTGTTGCCTATATTACGCGCGTTGACGACTTCGACTGCGGCATTATGATCTCCGCTTCTCACAACCCCTATTACGACAACGGCATCAAGCTGATCAACGGCAACGGGGAAAAGATGGACGAGGAGACGATCCTGAAAGTCGAGGAGTATATCGACGGCAAGATCGAGATCCCGGTCTCCGGCCGTGAAGAGATCGGCCGCACGGTGGACTATGTTGCCGGCCGCAACCGCTATACCGGGCATCTGATCTCAATGTCGAAATACAGCTTCAAAAACATAAAGGTCGGCCTCGACTGCGCCAACGGCGCGGCCTGGCAGATCGCGAAGGCTGTGTTTGACGCGCTCGGCGCGAAGACCTATGTCATCAACGCCGAGCCGAACGGTTATAACATCAACACCGACTGCGGCAGTACGCACATCGAACATCTGCAGAAATATGTTGTCGACAACGGCCTTGACATAGGCTTTGCTTTTGACGGCGATGCGGACCGCTGCCTGTGCGTGGACGAAAAGGGCAACATCGTCACAGGCGACCACGTCCTCTATATCTACGGCTTGTATATGAAGGAGCGCGGCAAGCTGCTCAACAACAAGGTCGTCACGACGGTCATGTCCAACTTTGGCCTTTACAAGGCGCTTGACAAGGTCGGGATCGAATATGACAAGACCAAGGTCGGCGACAAGTATGTTTATGAGAACATGGTACAGACCGGCAACCGTCTCGGCGGCGAGCAGAGCGGCCATACCATTTTCCTCAAATACGAAACGACCGGAGACGGCATTCTGACCGCGTTGAAGCTGATGGAGGTCATGCTTTCAAAGGAAAAGCCCATGAGCGAGCTTGCGGCGCCCGTCGTGTTCTATCCGCAGGTGCTGAAAAACGTCCGCGTCAAGTCCAAGCCCGATGCCCAGAACGACCCCGATGTGCAGGCGGCCGTTGCAAAAGTGACCGAGGAGCTCGGCGACACCGGCCGTATCCTTGTCCGTGAGAGCGGCACCGAGCCGGTCATCCGCGTAATGGTCGAGGCCGGCACAAAGGAGATCTGCGAAAAATACGTCGACAGCGTTATCGAAGTCATCAAAAGCAAGGGCCACCTGGCCTGATCCGACATAAGTCGAACGGGATGCTTCCCAAGGGAGGCATCCCGTTTTTGTGTGGAAAACGCTGTGATGCTGTGATATGATACAATCAAGATAAATGATATGCGGCAGGGGAGAGGTTATATGAAAAAGGATTTTTTCGCCTTGTATGACATGCTTTGTGACGGCGTAATGGCAGAGGAGCCGGTGAAAGAGACGGTTTTGGGCGAACGCTGGGCGCTTGTCGAGACAGCTGTATCCTCCGGTATCGCGATGTTCACCGCCGGAAACAGCATAGAGCCGCTCTGCCCGACAATGGAAGGAAAAAGCCTGAGGGAAGCGGCTCGGTGCGTCAAAAGCTGGAACATGGAGGAGGCCTCCCTTGGCCTTGCTGCGATAAATGCCGCGCGCAACACGATGGAAAGAATTGAGCGGCTTGGCGGATATGCGCCGATGGACGTTTTTTATACCGACGGGATCGATCTGAAAGGAAAGACTGTCGCGCTTATCGGCCACATGCACGGCCCCAGGGGAATGCGGGAACAGGCAAAAGCGGTGTATATCCTTGAGCGTGCGCCGCAGCCGGGGGACTATCCAGACAGCGCCTGCGACTGGATTCTGCCGCAGTGCGACCTCGTGATCATCACGGGAAGCTCGCTTATCAACAAGACGCTGCCGCATCTGCTGGAGCTATGCGAAAAAGCGCTTACGATCCTGACCGGGCCGTCCGTCCCGCTCTGCCCGGAACTGCTCGATTTCGGCATTGACCGGATCGCCGGCATGGCGGTCGCCGATCGCGCGGCAATGCATGAGCGGGTCGTAAAAGGGCTAAACGGCTTGCCCTATGGCGAGGGGATGCCGTTTTTGCTGAAAAGAAGATAAGAAACAAAGCGCGTCTCTTCTCAAAAGAAGAGACGCGCTTTTGCTTTACCCGACGGGATGATGGATGCCGACGTCCATTCCGACGTATCCCGGGTACTGCATCAGATCAAGATACATGGGCGCCTGCTCCGTGTCGCCGTCAAAATAGACAGCCAGGAAATTGTTTCCGCTATTATCCCACGGCACATCAAGCAGAAGCGTCGAGCCGTCGACGGCACCGAAAAACGAGGCATACTCCTCGGTGTAGATGGGATCGCCTTCGTCAGCCAGCCGGTAACCGTCAAAGCCCCAATAGGCGGCCAGGGCTGAGCAGAAGGAGTCCACGGTCTGCTCCGTGCCGACAAGATCATTAAAGATCTCGTAGTAATAAAAGGTCTTCGTTTCACCGTCCGGACCGACGGTGACCTCAACCTCACCTGTCGGCACGTCATCTTCATCAGGGAAGGCGGTGAAGTTTGCATACTGGATCTTTCCCTCGATCGTGTCGATGTTCACGTTGCAGCGATATTTCCGGTCCCCGGAATACCAGCGAACATCAAAGCTGTGCGGGAAAAACCGCCCGTACCAGGCATTGCCGCCCTGGTATCCCTCGATTTCGATGATCTGATCCGCGTCTCCCTCAAATATCGCGTCCTGCGGCAGAAGACCGAGCTCGCGCCACTGCGCAAGCTGCTCCTGCGCGACCTTTTCCGCCGCCTGGGGTGTCGAGATCGCATTGTAGGTCGCATAGGCCGCGATACCGAGTGATAGCATCAAGACGGCGGCAACGGCAAAGGCGACGAGCCGCTTTGCCCGGATCGGAACTTTCCGTGTGCTGTTGAAATACTGTTTTCCTGCCATGATGACATCCTCCTCATGAATGCCGTCCATAGCGCGCAGAAGCCTCATTGCGTTCACATCAGACCCTCCTTTTCCAGACACGTCCGCAGCTTTTTGCGGCTGCGGAACAGCATGCTTTTAACCTTGCCGGAGCTGAAGTGCGTCGTTTGGGCGATCTCATCGATCGGCGCGAGATAAAAATAGCGCAGAACAAAAACAAGCTTTTCCGTTTTCGGCAAGGCGGCTACGAATCGCCCGATCAGCGATTCCAGCTCTTTTTGCTCCAGCTCGGTCTCCGGATTTGAATGGCCGGGAACACATTCTTCCAGCTCCTCGAGAGCAAGGAAAGTCTGCCCTCCGCCGCGCTTGACGGCTTTGCTCGCTTTGACCCGGTCAAGAGCGAGATTTCTTGTGATACGGCCGAGGAACGTGCCGAGCATGTTCGGCCTTTCTGTCGGCATCCGGTTCCAGGCGCGCAGATAGGTGTCGTTCACACATTCCTCCGCATCTTCACCTGAACCGCAGATGTGAAAGGCGATCGAATGACAATATCGGCCGTATTTCTTTTCTGTTTCCGATATGGCCCTATCGGAACGCTGCCAGTACAGATCAACGATCGCTGCGTCTTCCATACTGTACCTCCTTTGTTTGAAGAGCTCTCACCCATATACACGAAAAAAGATGGAAAAGGTTTCACAATCCACCATAAAATTATACCACAAAAAAACAGGGACTGTCAGAAAGATAGCCCCTGCCCGGCAGCTCTGTTCAGCCAACGCCGCCGTCCATAAAGGTGAATCTTACACATAAACAAAAAAGATCCGCTTCTTTCGCGGAAGCGGATCTTAAATCCCGGCCTTATTTGACAAAGCCGATCGCGGTGGCGGGGGAGCGGTGTGCGATCTCGGCGAGAGCGTCGTCCGTTGCCTTTTCATCCTCGCTGATTACGTCGCCCCATTCTTTGCCGCCGACGACAAAGACAAGACGGAAATAGTGGAACACGGCTTTTCCGCAGCACATGCGTCCGTTGACCTCCTGCACCCGGATAAAGGCCCGTTCCAGATCAGCATAGGGGACATATTTTGTCTTAAATCCGTCGCGGTAGTATACGCCGAGCGAGCCGACGAGCACCTTGTCGAAGCGCTGGGCGCTGTCAAAATCGGCAGCGATGCCCGCGTCGGTGACAACGCCGGACGGTGTGGTGAATTTTTTATCGGACATGCGGATCCCTCCCGGTTTCTTTTCCTGTATCATAGCACATATTTCTTGCAAGCGCTATCACAATATGATAAAATCAAACCACCTAATTATACTTAATGGAGGGCATGCCATGCACTGCACAAGAAAAGTCCTTGACGACCTGATCTGGGTCGGCGCGGACGACCGGCGATTGAGCTGCTTTGAAGGCGTTTACAGCGTACCGGAGGGCGTTTCCTATAACTCATATCTGATGCTGGATGAAAAGACCGTGCTGTTCGACACGGTAGACAAGGCGGTCTATCAGACCTTTTTTGAAAACGTCGAATATGCGCTCGGCGGACGGAAGCTGGACTATCTGGTCATCTCCCACATGGAGCCGGACCACGCCTACACGATCGGCGATCTGATCGTGCGCTATCCCGATGTGCAGATCATCTGCAACGCAAAGAGCAAAACCATGCTGGGCCAGTTCTTCCCGCAGGATCTCTCTGCCCGCATCGTGCTTGTCAAAGAGGGCGATACCTTCTCGGCCGGGCGGCACGTGCTGAGCTTTGTCAACGCGCCGATGGTCCACTGGCCTGAGGTCATGATGACCTATGACAGCACAGACGGCATCCTCTTCTCGGCCGACGCCTTTGGCCTTTTCGGCGCGCTCAACGGCAGACTGTTTGCCGACGAGACAGATTTCTTTTCCGAGCATCTGGACGAGGCCAGACGCTATTATACCAATATCGTCGGCAAATACGGCCCGCAGGTGCAGAACGTCCTGAAAAAAGCCGCCGCGCTGGATATCAAATATGTCTGCCCGCTGCACGGCTTCGTCTGGCGCAGCCGGTTCGGCGATTTCCTCGAAAAATATCTGCTGTGGAGCAGCTATACGCCCGAGGAAAAGAGCGTTCTGATTGCCTACGCTTCGGTGTACGGCCATACGGAGAACGCCGCCAACATACTTGCTGTCAAGCTTGCCGAGAGAGGGGTGCGCGTTCGGATGCACGACACTTCCGTCATTCCGGCCAGCAATATCGTCTCCGACGCGTTCCGCTGCAGCCGTCTTGTTTTTGCGGCTACGACCTATAACAACGGCGTGTTTGTGACAATGGAAAACCTGCTGCACGATATTGCGGCCCATAATCTGCAGAATCGAAAGATCGCGCTCATCGAAAACGGCAGCTGGGCGCCTGCGAGCGGCAAGGTCATGCGTGAGATTCTGAGCACCCTGAAGAATATTGAGTTTATCGGCGACAATATCACGCTCAAATCCGCTCTGACGGAGGGGCAGCTTGCCGAGCTCGACGCGCTGGCCGATATATTGGCCGCGGATCTCTGATCAGATCCTGTGACGGAAAAGGAATTCCTTTTGCTTTCCTTCCGGCGAAAGACTGCGCGCAACGTCAAAGACCGCTGCGGAGCAGAATAGCATGAACTGACAGGATGCAGTAAACGGGACAGAGTTTATCTCTGTCCCGTTTGTCTTATTCCGAAATAAGGCATATTACGACAGATATAGTAAAAATGACGAAATTGACAAGGAATTGACGGGCTTGTTAGAAACTTGACTTTGGATTTCGACGGATTTTGAACGGGAAGGCATAGACATTTTATGACAGATTGTGTTATGATATGCGGGTATAAAAATGCGAGGTGAAGCGTATATGACCCATACTTTCAAGCGCGGCGTGCACCCGAACTATATGAAGGCCCCGGAGATCCCGATCTCTGTGGTCACGCCGCCTCCTCAGGTGATCATTCCCATGGCGCAGCATATCGGCGCCCCCGATAAGCCGCTTGTCGCTGTCGGCGATTATGTGAAAATGGGGCAGAAGATCGGCGAAAATCCCGCGCCTGTCTCCGCTCCCGTTCACTCTTCCGTTTCCGGCAAGGTCGTCGCTGTCGAGCCGCGGCCGCATCCGCTCGGCGACATGATCATGTCTGTCGTGATCGAAAACGACTATCAGGACACGCCGTGCGAGGACCTGCAGCCCTTGACGGAACAGGAGCTGAAGGATCCCGAAGCGATCCTGACGCGTATCCGCGAGGCCGGCGTCGTTGGCATGGGCGGCGCGATGTTCCCGACTGCTTTCAAGATCCGCGGCGGCATTGGCAAAGTCGACAAGCTGGTCATCAACGGCGCCGAGTGCGAGCCGTATTTGAACGGCGACCATCTGACGATGCTCAATTTCCCCGAACAGCTCTTAAAGGGCATCGAGCTTGTCCGCATTGCAAGCGGCGTTGAAAAAGCCTATTACGGCATCGAGGTCAACAAGAAGGACGCGATCGACCTGCTCAATTCTCTCCACCCGGAGAAGTACGGCATCGAGATCGTTCCCGAAAAGGTCAAGTACCCGCAGGGCGCCGAAAAAATGCAGGTCAAAGCGGTCACGGGCAGGGAAGTCAAGCCGGGAGAAATCCCCTCCGGCGTCGGCGCAAACGTCGTTTCGACCCGTACCTGCTATGCGGTCTATCAGGCCTGCTATGAAGGCAAGCCTGTTATCGAACGTATCGTCACAGTCGCAGGCAGCGCTATGAACCAGACCGCCAACGCCCTCACGCGCGTGGGCACGCCGCTGGGCTATCTCGCCGAACAGTGCGGCGGCTTCGCCGTTACGCCGCGCAAGATCGTCCTGGGTGGCCCGATGATGGGCATCTGCGCGACAAGCTTTGACGCGCCGACGATCAAAGGTACAGCCGGCGTCCTCTTCTTCACGGAAAAGGAAGACAAGACCGTTGAGAATCCCAGCTGTATCCGCTGCGGCAAGTGCATTACGGTCTGCCCGATGAACCTTGAGCCTGTCTTTATGTATTTGTACTACTCCAAGGGCGATTTTGACATGATGCAGAAGTACCATATCACCGATTGCTTCGAGTGCGGCTCCTGCTCGTTCAACTGCCCGGCGCGCATGCCGCTGACGCATGCATTCAAGACCGCAAAGCTGATGTTCCAGGCAAAGGCCGCCAAGGAAAAGGCCGCGGCAGAGGCTGCGGCGGCGAAGGAGGCGAAATAAGAATGGCTAAAAACGAAAGCTCCAAAATCGTTCTGGATGTAGCGTACCAGCCCCAAGTCAGGACCAATATGGATACCAAGCGCATCATGCTCAATGTCATGCTGGCGCTGCTTCCCTCGCTGCTTGCCGCTACTTATGAGTTCGGCTTCAAGCCCGTGCTGATGGTCATCGTTTCGATGTGTTCGGCGGTGTTCTATGAATGGGCGTATCGCAGACTGCTGAAGAAAAACTCCACGATCTTTGATTTCTCCGCCTGCCTTACCGGTATGCTCGTGGCGATGACGCTTCCGACTTCGGCCCCCTGGTGGCTGCCGCTGATCGGCAACTTCTTTGCCATTGTGATCGTCAAACAGCTCTACGGCGGGCTCGGCAAGAACTTTGTCAACCCGGCGCTGGCCTCCCGCGCCTTCCTGATCGCCTCTTACGCGGGCATCATGACCACCTGGGCGCCGCCCCGCGCGATGGGCGTGGACGCCGTGACGATGGCCACCCCGATGAGCTATCTCTACACCGGTCAGCCGATGCCGGAGTATTTCAGCTACGGCAACATGTTCCTGGGCATCATGCCCGGCTGCTTTGGCGAAGCCTGCAAGCTTGCGCTGCTTCTCGGCGGCTTGTATCTGATCATTCGCAAGATCATTTCCTGGCGCATCCCGGTCAGCTATATCGGCACGGTCGCCATCCTGACCTTCGCCTTTGGCCATGAGGGCTACGACAACTTCTCCTGGATGATGTACAACATCCTTTCCGGCGCTCTGATCCTGGCGGCGTTCTTCATGGCAACAGACTATGCGACCAGTCCCGTTACGATGCCCGGCCAGCTGCTCTACGGCGTCGGCTGCGGCGCGCTGACGGTCCTGATCCGCTACTTCGGCAGCTATCCCGAGGGCGTTACTTACAGTATCCTGATTATGAACATCTGCACCTGGGCGATCGACAAGGCTTTCCGCCGTCACCAGTTCGGCGTGACGAAGGAAGACATCGCGGCCGAGAAAGCGGCGAAAAAGGCGGCAAAGGAGGCGGCGAAATGAATAAGATATTCAAGCTTACCGTTGTCCTTTTCCTGATCTGTGCGATCGTTTCCGCCGTTCTCGGCGCTGTAAACGAAGTTACAAAAGGCCCGATCGAGATCCGGCAGAGAGAGAAGACCGAAAAGGCGTATAAAGCAGTTCTTCCTTACGCCGATGCTTTTACCGAAGTCGATCCGTCCCGGTTCTCGACGTACAAGGCCACGATCGACAAGATATCGACGGCCGACAACGGCGCCGGCCACGTTGTGGAGACCACCTTCTCCGGCGCCCAGGGCTCTATCACGATGGCGGTCGGCGTCGACAGCGACGGCAAATGCTCCGGCATCTCGATCATCAAGCATTCGGAAACCTCAGGTCTGGGCGAAGTCGCCGCCAGCTCGTCCGAGCGCGGCGTGAGCTTCCGCAAGTCCTTTATCGGCAAGGATGAGAGCATCACGATCGGCGATATCGACGCCATCACCGGCGCGACGATCACCTCCAAAGCGGTCACCGGTGCTGTTGCCACCGCGATCGAGGCTGTCAAGGCTTTGGGTTAAGGAGGGCATGAAATGAATATCAAAAAACAGTTCAAGGAAGGCCTTATCACCAACAACCCCGTCCTTGTCCAGCAGATCGGCATGTGCGCTACGATGGCGATCACGACCTCGCTGTTCAACGGTCTGGGCATGGGACTGTCGGTTCTGATCATTCTGACCTGCTGCAATGTCGTCGTTTCCATGATCCGTAAGATCATCCCTGAGGAGATCCGTCTTGCGATCTTCGTTGTCGTCATCGCGGGCTTTGTTACGATCGTAGACTTGCTGCTGCAGGCCTTTATCCCCGCGCTTTCCTCGGCGCTCGGCGTGTTTATCCCGCTGATCGTCGTCAACTGCATCATCATCGGCCGTGCCGAGGCCTTCTGCCAAAAGAATACGGTCGGCGCATCGTTCTTCGACGGCATCTTCCAGGGCCTTGGTTACACCTGCGTATTGCTTGTGATGTCCATCGTACGCGAGTTCCTCGGCAAGGGGACTTTCGGCGGAGGATTGATCGACGTGGCAAACGGCTTCCACTTTACCCTGGATGGCTCCGGCGCCGGGATCAAGATCTTCTCCGGCGAATACGGCGCGACGATCCTGACGATGCCCTTCGGAGGCTTTTTGACGCTGGGCGTGCTGATCGCCGTGATGCAGTATGCATTGAAAAAATCCGCAAAGAAAAAAGAACTTGCCGCCAAAGCGGCGGAAGAGGAAAAGGAGGTTGAAGAATAATGCTGTTCAATATCATCTCCATCTCTCTCGGCGCCATTCTGATCAACAACTTCATCTTTTCCCAGTTCCTCGGCTGCTGCCCGTTCCTGGGCTGCTCGAACAAGACCGACACCGCTTTCGGCATGGGCGTCGCGGTCATCTTCGTCATGGGCATGGCCTCTGCGATCTGCTGGCTGATCGATACTTATATCCTTGTTCCACTCGGCCTTGCGTTCCTTGAGACACTTGCGTTTATTCTGATCATCGCCGCCCTTGTCCAGCTGGTCGAAATGTTCCTGAAAAAGTCCGTTCCCGCGCTTTACAGTGCGCTCGGCATTTATCTGCCGCTGATCACTACCAACTGCGCGGTTCTCGGCGTGGTACTCCTCAACGTTCAGAATCATTACAATTTCATTGAGTCTGTCGTCTACGGCATCACCGGCGGCATCGGCTTCCTGCTTGCGATCGTGCTGTTTGCCTCCGTGCGCGAGCGCGTCCAGTTTGCCGAGTATCCGGAGTGTTTCGAAGGGTTCCCGATCTGTCTTGTTTCCGCTGCTCTTGTGGCGCTCGCCTTCATGGGCTTCAGCGGCATGCAGATCTTTTGAGAGAAGGAGGATAGACCATGAATACCATTCTTCTTTCTGTAATCGTTCTCGGCGTGATTGGCGCCATCCTCGGCGCGCTGCTTGCCATTGCTTCCAAGGTGTTCCACGTTGAGGTCGATCCGAAGCAGGCCGCGGTCAGAGAGTGCCTTGCCGGTGCAAACTGCGGCGGCTGCGGCTATCCCGGCTGCGACGGTTATGCCGCCGCTGTTGCCGCAGGCCAGGCCCCGACAAACAAGTGCGTCGCCGGCGGCGCGGAAACCGCTGCCAGGGTGGCCGAGATTATGGGCGTTTCCGCCGGCGCGGAAGAGCGCAAGATCGCATTCGTTCCGTGCTCCGGCTGCGAAGGCCATGCCGAGAAGCGCTTTAATTATACCGGCCCGCAGGACTGCCGCGCCGCGATGCTCTTTGGCGGCAAGAGCAACAAGACCTGTACCTTCGCGTGCATCGGCCTTGGCAACTGCACGCGCGCCTGCAAGTTTGACGCGATGCATATCGTCGACGGCATCGCCCGGGTCGACCGCTCCAAGTGTGTCGGCTGCGGCGCCTGTGCGGACGCCTGCCCGAAGAGCATTATCAAACTGCTGCCCGAAAGCCAGCGAGTCGAGCCCGGCTGCTCGAACAAGGACAAGGGCGCAAAGGTCATGAAAATGTGCGATTACGGCTGTATCGGCTGTATGAAATGCCAGCGCGAATGCCCGGCAGACGCGATCAAGGTCGTGGATAACCTTGCTGTCGTTGATCCGGACAAGTGCGTCGGCTGCGGACATTGCGCCGACGTCTGTCCGCGCCAGGTCATCCGCTGGTTTGGCAAAGCGCAATAACGCCATTTATTCTTAAAAAAACGGTCTGCGTATGCAGACCGGTTTTTTTTCGTACCTTCGGACATGCTATGAACCGGAGGCGAATGCATGTGGATCAGGAAAATGAAATAATCGGAATGAAAGAACTCGGCACAAGTAAGTCGGGCGAGATACATTGTCTGACGATCATTGGTCAGATTGAGGGACATCAGACGCTGGGCGATGAAACAAAAACAACAAAATATGAACACCTTCTGCCGCTTTTGGCAGCAATCGAGGAATCGGATGAGATCGGCGGCCTGCTGATCCTGCTCAACACCATGGGCGGCGACGTCGAGGCCGGGCTTGCGATCGCCGAGCTTATCGCGGGCATGAAAAAGCCGAACTGCTCGCTGGTGCTCGGCGGAGGCCACTCGATCGGTGTGCCGCTTGCCGTGGCGGCAAAGCGCAGCTTTATCGCCCCATCTGCCGCCATGACAATCCATCCCGTGCGGCTTAACGGCGTCGTGATCGGCGTGCCGCAGACCTATCATTATTTCTCGCGGATCCAGGAGCGCATCGTGCGATTCGTCACCGCGCATTCCCACTGCACCCGAGAAGAGTATCTACGCCTGATGACAAGCACGGACGAGCTTGCCAACGATATCGGCAGTGTGATCAACGGAGAGGAAGCGGTGGAGAAGGGACTGATCGATTCGCTTGGTACGCTTTCGGACGCCCTTGACTATCTCCATGGTGAGATCAGGGACAGGGAAGCACACAGGAGGTTTACGTAATGTATCGAAAACCCTTGTTTTATATGAAATCATGTGTTAAAATACCTAAGTTAGAATAATCTTGGGGGTTTATCGGGATGTCTCTTCTCAACGCCATGATACTCGGCCTGATCCAGGGAATAGCCGAGTTCCTGCCCATCTCTTCATCCGGGCATCTTTCCATCCTCAATAACCTTTTCAGCATGACGACAACCGAGGACGGGCATATGTTCTTTGACGTTCTGCTGCACCTGGGCACGCTGTTTTCCGTCTGTGTGGTTTACTGGCAGGATATCGTGGAAATGTTCTATGAGGTGCTGGGCTTTCTGCATGTCGGCCCGCTTGGAAATGAGCGCAGACAGCATTATCCTGCGGCAAGACTGTTTTTGATGATCGTTCTCGGTACGCTGCCGCTCTTTCTGATTTTGCCGATAAACGACATGATGGAAGGCTTATATTATAAAAGCGTATTTATCGGGGTCATGCTTGTCCTGACAGGCTGTATCCTTTACATAGCGGATAAGATGCAGCAGGGAAGAAAAACCGAGAAAAATATGGGTATGCTCGATGCGATCATCATCGGCCTTTGCCAGGCTGTGGCGACGATCCCGGGGCTTTCCCGGTCGGGAACGACGATCACGGCGGGGCTTGCAACGGGGCTGAGACGTGATTTTGCCGTCAAGTATTCTTTTCTTTTGTCTCTGCCCGCCGTGCTCGGCGCCAATCTCCTGGCCTTTGTCAAAGCAATCAAAAACGGGATCGACTGGTCCTGCCTGCCGGCTTACCTGGTCGGAACCGTCGTGGCGATCCTTTCCGGCATCGCTTCGATCAGCCTGCTCAAGCGGATCGCGTCAAAGGGGAAGTTCGGCGGCTTTGCCTACTACTGCTGGGTCGTCGGCGTTCTCAGTATCATTCTTACCGTTATTTTCTGATTTCTCCGCCGTCAGTAAGCGGCCTTTTAACATGAAAGGATCTTCAAATGGCTAACACCAGCAAGGGCGCAAAAGCAAAAAGCTCCGCGTCGAAAAGTAAAAAAACAAATACACGCGTTCCGGAGAAAAAACAGCAGACTGCGCCTCCGATGCGGCGCGAGATCGGCGGCATTTTCCTGATTTTTGTCGCGGCCGTCGTGATCGTAAGCTTTTTTGACAAAGGCGGCTTCTTCGGCTATGTCAGGCTTGCCTGCAAGGGATTGATCGGAAAATGGGGGTACTGGGTTTCACCTGCATGCCTTGTTCTGGCCGGTTTTATTCTTCTGCTTCATCGCGGGATGCCGGTCAGGTTCCGCGTGTTTTCCGCACTGATCCTCCCAGTCCTGCTTGCCAATATGATCAACCTTTTTCAGTATCATCCGGCCGGCCATCTTGATTTTGCCGAAATGGTGCTCGACCTGTGGGAGCAGGGAACGAATGGCACAAGCGGCGGTGTGATCGGCGGCCTCCCCGCGCAGCTTTTGCAGCTGTGGCTGCATCAGGCGCTTCCGTTTGTCATCTTTCTTATCCTGTTTGTGTTTTTCCTGATCAAGGCGATGAACTTTAATGTTTCGGATGCCTATGACAAGGTCAAGGAACGTGCAAACATCCCCTACGATCCTGCGGATTATGAAAATGAAGAGCCTGCTCTTCTGGAAAAAATCGTGCGGGACAAGCGCGCGGCCCGGCCGCAGCGGGTGAACAATCCCTCGGTCGCTACCGCGCCGATGCCAAAACGCCGTACATACAGCGCCGACATCCCCATCGGAGACGATGAGGAGCCGCTGACTGTCGGACAGCTTGAGGACTATCCGGACCAGAGCTTTGGAGCAAAGGGAACTTCGCGTGCCAAAGTTCGCCGCAAGCCGGCAGCCGAGGTCAAAGCCGAGGTACAAGAAACGGATGAGGCGCCGATCGTTCAGCCGCTTTCCGGCCGGGATATCGGCGACGGATGGAAAGAATACGGCTCAAGCCGCAAGGCCTCTGCCGCTGTAAAGGTAAGCCCCAACGTGCCGGTAACGGCGGAGATCTCCGACCCGCCCAAGCCGGAAAAGGTCAAAAAGGCCGACGTCGAAAAGGAAACAGAGCTGTTCGCGCAGACGATCAAGGCGGACAGCGACGCTGCGGACGAATACGTCTTTCCGCCGCTGGATCTGCTTAATTCCGGCACATCCGTTTCCGGCGACGCCAGAGATGAAATCTCTGTCAACCGCGACCGCCTTGAAAATGCCATACGCAGCTTTGGCATCAACGCCTCTGTCGTCGGCGTCATTCGCGGCCCAACGGTCACACGTTATGATTTTGAATTGGAACAGGGTGTGAAGCTTGCCCGGGTTACCAATCTTGCCGGCGATCTGGCGCTGGCGCTGGGCGTGATCAACGTCCGTATCGCGCCGATCCCCGAAAAGATCTCGACCGTCGGCATCGAGGTCCCGAACAAGATCGTCAGTACGGTCTATCTTCGCTCGATCCTGGAATCCCAGCGTTTTCAGACGGCCAAATCCCGTCTTTCCTTTGCCGTCGGCAAGGATATCGGCGGAGACTGTATTGTCGGCAATATCGCTAAGCTGCCGCACATGCTGATCGCCGGTACGACAGGTTCCGGCAAATCGGTCTGCATGAACTCGCTGATCCTCAGCCTGCTGTATAAAGCACGCCCGGACGAGGTCAAGTTCATCATGATCGACCCCAAAATGGTCGAACTCGGGATCTACAGCGGGATCCCGCATATGCTCACGCCCGTCGTGACCGAGCCGAAGAAGGCTGCCGGCGCGCTGCAGTGGGCAGTCGTTGAGATGCTCAAGCGTTACCGCCTGTTCTCCGAGGCCGGCGTGCGAGAGATCGAGGGCTACAACAGACATTGCGAGCTGACAGGTGAGCCCAAACTTGCCCAGGTCGTGGTCGTGATCGACGAGCTGGCCGACCTGATGATGATCGCTGCAAAAGAGGTCGAAGAGAGCATCTGCCGCGTGGCTCAGATGGGCCGTGCCGCGGGCATGCATCTCATCGTGGCGACGCAGCGTCCTTCCGCTGACGTCATCACAGGTCTGATGAAGGCCAATATCCCATCCCGTATCGCTTTCGCGGTCTCGTCCGCGATGGAAAGCCGTATCATTATGGACCAGAGCGGCGCTGAAAAGCTGATCGGCATGGGCGATATGCTTTACTCTCCGCTGGGCAGCGGAAAGCCCACGCGCGTACAGGGCGCATTTGTTTCCGATGAAGAGCGCGAGCGAGTGATCGATTTCATCAAGGAAAACAACCCCACGGCCAAGCCAGAGAATAACCAGGAGATCGGCGAATACATGTCGCGCGCCGAGCAGACCAAGGACGGCGGCAAAGACAAAGAATCAGAGTCTTCTTCCGCCGCGGGCGAGTATGATGAGATGCTGCCGCAGGCGGTGGAAGCCATTCTGGAAACGAAGCAGTGCTCTGTTTCCATGCTCCAGCGCCGGGTAAAGCTTGGCTATTCCCGCGCGGCGCGCATCGTGGATCAGATGGAGGAGCTCGGGATCGTCGGCCCTTATGAGGGCGCAAAGCCGCGCAGCGTTTTGGTCGATCGGGAAGGCTGGCGCGAGATCCAGCTGCAGCTCGGTTTCGCGACCGACAGCGATTTGTCGTTTGCGGCCGAGATGAACGAAGAAAACGATGAAATATGATGAAAAAAGGGCGTCTGCTGCGCCCTTTTTTCATGGGAAACGAGATAGAATATGGATTATTTCAAACCAAACATGTCCAGGGCGGATATCAATAAGATCAGCATGCTGGGGCTTGCGCATATCGGCGACGGCGTTTACGAATTGCTGACCCGCGCCAGCTTGTGCGAAGCGGGTCACTCGGCGGTGAACGAGCTGCACCGTCTTGCCACAAAGCGTGTAAATGCCCCTGCGCAGGCGTCGGCAGCAGAAGCGATCCTTCCGTGCCTTACCGAGGAGGAGAGCGCTATCTATCGCCGCGGTCGAAACACGCATGTCAATTCTGTCCCGCATGCCGCCAATGTGGGCGAGTATCATGCCGCTACGGGGCTGGAAGCGCTTTTTGGCTGGCTTTATCTGCAGGGAAAGACGGAAAGGCTGAACGAACTGTATGGCGTGATCTTTTCATTTTTTGAGAATAAGGAGAGCAAATAATGCCTTTGGACGCGATTACGCTGCATGCGCTTTGCGGCGAATTGAAGGCAGGGGCGGAAGGCGCCAAGATCGACCGCGTCCAGCAGCCGGAAAAGGACAAGATCCTTCTTTCGCTGCGCACGCGGGAAGGCAACAAGCGCCTTCTCATTTGTGCATCGGCTTCCGGCGCTCGCGTGCATTTTACGGCCGAAAGCTTTGAAAACCCGGCGGAGCCGCCCATGTTCTGCATGCTGCTGCGCAAGCATCTTGTCGGGGCGCGTATACGAGAGATCCTGCAGCCAGAACTCGAGCGCATGCTGCTGTTTCGTCTTGATACGCATGACGAGATGGGCGATGAGGGCGAAAAAACGCTTGCCGTTGAATTGATCGGACGAAGTGCAAACGTCATCCTGATCGGCGCGGACGGTCGGATTATAGATTGCCTCCGGCGCATGGAATACGGCGGAGAGGGGAGAGGCATGCTTCCCGGTATGATTTATCGGATGCCGCCCCGACAGGAGAAAACGCCCTTTTTCACCGCCGACGAGCAGACGGTCTTGGATGCGTTTCGTGATATGGACGAGGACGAAGAACTGGACAAGGCGCTTTTGCATTGTTTTTCGGGGCTATCGCCGCTTGTTTGCCGCGAGCTTGCGTATCGAAGCAGGAACAGCAAAGACCTGCTGATAGAAAATGCGCTTGCGCTGCGGGAAACAGTACAGGCGGGAGATTTCCGACCCACGCTCGTCAGTCTGGACGATGCCGCAAGGGACTATTCGTTTCTCGCGATCAATCAATACGGCATTGAGGCAAAAAACGAACCGTTTGCCACGTTTTCCGAGCTGCTTGACAGTTTTTACGCCCGCCGGGATCGCCTGGAAAGCAGAAGAAGGCGCAGCCGCGAGCTGATGAAAACGGTCAGGACTGCGTTTGAACGAACGCTAAGAAAGCTGAATGTCCAGAAGGAAGAACTGGCACAGACCGAAAACCGCGAGGAGATCCGCCGCAGAGCCGAGCTGATCACCGCCAATATGTACCGCGTGAAAAAAGGCCAGCATGAGCTTATATGCGAGAACTATTTTGACGAATCTTATCCGGAGGTGCGCATTGCGCTTGATCCGCTGAAAACTCCGCAGCAGAACGCGGCGGCGCTGTATAAAGAATTTAATCGAAAAAAAGCCGCAAAGGAGCATTTGACGGCGCTTATCGCCGAGGGAGAAAAACAATGCGACTATCTCGCTGCGGTGCTTGATGAGATCGACCGCGCGGAAAGTGAACGGGATCTTGCCGACATCAGACGAGAGCTGACGGAAACCGGATATCTGAAAAAAGCAAAAAGCCACAAGGCAGATCGCACTAAGCCGCAGGCTCCGCTGCGTTTTGTTTCCACAGACGGCTTTGAAATCCTTGTCGGACGCAGCAACGTTCAGAATGACGAGCTGACCTTCCGGCTTGCGCGCCGCACGGATCTGTGGCTGCATGCGCAGAAGCTGCACGGAAGTCACGTCATCCTGCGTACCGACGGCGTCGAGGTGCCGCTGCGGTCGGTTGAAGAGGCGGCATCTTTAGCGGCCTATTATTCGCAGGGAAGAGAAGCGGGGAAAGTTTTGGTTGACATAACACAGATTCGGTTTGTAAAAAAACCGTCGGGATCCCTTCCCGGTGCGGTACTTTATACGGATTACTCCACGATCGCCGCGTCGCCGGACGAAAAACTGGCCGAGACGCTGAAAAAATAAAAAAGACGTCTTTCAAAGCATCAAATGCAATGAAAGACGTCTTTTTTTATCGAAAGCTCGGCTTTTTTCCGCCGGCCGGTTCGACGTAGCCTACCGCCATGCCGGGGGCAAGCTCGCTGAGTATGGCCAGCGCGTCGTCGGCTTCTTTTTCCTTGTTGAAGATAAGATTGGCAAATTCCCTGTCTCCATGCACCAAAATCAGCCGATAATAATAAATCGGTGGGCTGTCGTCCGGATGTGTTTCGCTGATACGGATGAAAGCGCGGTCGATATACTCATACGGAACATAGTATTTTACGCCGAGGTCGCGATAGTAAAAGCAAAGCTTGCCAAAGCGTACGCGGCCGATCGCCGGAGCCTGCCTGTAATCTTCAACGTGCGCATCGTCGCTGATGACTTTTCGGTCAACGCCGCGAAGTCTTATTTTTCCGAATCCGAACATTCGTGAGCACCCACTTTCTTTTTGATGAGATCCAGTTCATACCATTTCGCCGGCAGACGGGAGGAAAGGATCACCGCTGTGCAGCCGGCCAGCGTCCCGACCAGCATACCCGCCAAAACGTCGGACGGGAAATGGACGCACAGATAGATCCTGGCCAGGCCCATGGCTAATCCGAAGAGAAGCGCCGTCCAGCTGATGCGTTTTTTACCCAGCAGGAAAACAGGCACACAGGCGTCAAAGGCCGCGGTCGTATGGCCGGAGGGAAAGCTCTTGTCGCTTTCGGTATGCATCCCGACAAGCTGCCAAAACTGATAATAAATGCTGTTTTCGTCGGCATAGGGCCTTGCGCGGGCGATCAAAACCTTGAGAATACAGTTGGTCATCAGCGTGCCGAGCGCAAGACCGATGATCATCGCCGTACCGAAGCGGCGCGTCGGCTTGTGTACCGTCAACAGCAGAGACAACAGGATCAGAAAAATACCGCCCTTGCCGAGCAGAGATATAAACTCAAAAAAGGGAGTGAAAAAGCCGCCGCCGATTTCGTAGAGGCGATGAACGGCGGTTGTGATCGCAATGTCGAATCCGGCAAACGTGCTGTTGATCCAGAGCGCCGAAGCGGTTCCTGTCATGATGCGGATATCCTTTCTGTATAAGAAGCCTTATGATTTATACTTGCATCTTAACATATTCGGCCGCCGCGTGTCTACAAAAACCGTCTTGCCCGGAAAGAGAAAAGAAAGCGATTCTTTCAGTTGAGAACAGAGAAACAGAGTGATATAATAATTCTATTAAAGTTGAAACCGGGAGCGCGTATGGACAGTTTTAAATTGGTATCATCCTATCAGCCGACAGGCGACCAGCCCGAAGCGATCGACAGACTTGTCGAAGGAATTGAAAACGGTCTGGACGAGCAGGTGCTGCTTGGCGTGACGGGCTCGGGCAAGACCTTTACAATGGCAAACGTGATCGCGCGCGTCAACCGCCCGACGCTGGTGCTTGCGCACAATAAGACGCTTGCCGCCCAGCTTTGCAGCGAATTCAAGGAGTTTTTCCCCGAAAACGCGGTTGAATATTTTGTCAGCTATTACGACTACTATCAGCCGGAGGCGTATATTCCGCACACGGATACGTATATCGAAAAGGACGCTTCGACAAATGAAGAGATCGACCGGCTTCGTATCAGCGCGACCTGCTCGCTGCTGGAACGCCGTGATGTGATCGTGGTTTCCTCCGTCAGCTGCATCTACGGTCTCGGCGAACCGGAGGATTTCGCCAGCATGACCGTTTCGCTTCGCCCGGGGCAGAACTGGGACATCGGCGAACTGATGCGGCGTTTGGTGGAGATCCGGTATGAGCGGAACGACATCGCTTTCGAGCGCAACATGTTCCGCGTGCGCGGCGATACGGTGGAGATTTTTCCGGCTTATGCGCATGACCGAGCGATCCGCGTGGAGTTTTTCGGGGACGAGATCGACCGCATCAGCGAGATCAACGTGGTCTCAGGCGTGCCCGTCCGCTATCTCAGTCACGCGGCGATCTATCCGGCCAGCCATTACGTCACGACCAGGGAAAAGCTTGACGCCGCGATAGAAAAAATCCGCAAGGAGTGCGATGAGCGCGAGCAGTATTTCAAAGACAACAACAAGCTGATCGAAGCGCAGCGTATCCGCCAGCGTACGGATTATGACATCGAGATGATCCAGGAACTCGGTTACTGCAGCGGGATCGAAAACTATTCGCGCGTGATCTCAAACCGCGCGCCGGGCAGTGCACCGATGACGCTGATGGACTATTTTCCGAAGGATTTTCTACTGTTTATCGACGAAAGCCATGTTACCGTCCCGCAAGTGCGGGCCATGTATAACGGCGATCACGCCCGCAAGGAGAGTCTGGTCGAGTACGGTTTTCGTTTGCCGTCAGCGTTTGACAATCGCCCGCTTAAATTTGACGAATTCAATCAAAAAATCAATCAAGTGATCTATGTTTCCGCAACTCCCGCGGAATACGAGCGCGAGCGCGCCGGACAGATCGCAGAGCAGGTCATTCGTCCCACCGGCCTTTTAGACCCGGAGATTTTTGTGCGGCCTGTGGAAGGTCAGATCGACGATCTGATCGGAGAAATAAACGCCAAGATCGAGAAGCATCAGCGTGTGCTTGTCACCACGCTGACCAAGAAAATGGCCGAGGAGCTTTCGGCCTATCTGCTCAATTCCTCGATCCGCTGCCGCTATATGCACAGCGATATCGGCACGATCGAACGTATGGAGATCATACGCGATCTGCGCATGGGCGAGTTTGACGTGCTTGTCGGCATCAATCTGCTGCGCGAAGGGCTTGATATTCCCGAAGTCGGGCTTGTGGCGATCCTCGATGCGGACAAGGAAGGTTTCCTGCGCAGCGAGACCAGCCTGATCCAGACGGTCGGGCGTGCGGCGAGAAACGCCGAAAGCTTTGTTATCATGTATGCCGACAGCGTTACGCCCGCCATGCGCGCCTGCATCGATGAAACCGAGCGGCGCCGGAAAAAGCAGATGGCGTACAATGCCGCTCACGGCATTACGCCGAAAACGATCACAAAAGATGTGCGCGAGCTGCTCGAAATCTCTTCCGCCGCGTCTTCCGGCGGAGGCGCCAGAAAGAGCGGCGTAAAGATGACGGAGCGCGAGCGCCGCGAGCTGATCGAAGATCTGGAGAACAAGATGCGCAAAGCGGCAAAAATGCTGGAATACGAGATCGCCGCGCAGCTGCGTGACGAGATCATCCGTCTGCGCGGAGAAAAGTGAGGGAAGCCATGAATTTAATGATCCTGGACGGAAACAGTATCGTCAACCGTGCATTTTACGGCGTTCGGCCTCTGACTGCGCCGGACGGCACGCCGACAAATGCGGTTTACGGCTTCCTTGCTATCCTTCGCCGAATCCTGGACGAGGTGAAGCCGGACGCGCTTTGCGTTGCCTTTGATCTGAAAGATCCGACATTCCGCCACCGCGCTTATGCCGGCTATAAAGCACAGCGCAAGCCGATGCCGGAAGATCTTGCCGCGCAGATGCCGGTATTGAAAGAAGTCCTCGACGCGATGGGGATCCGCCGCTACGAGCTGTCCGGTTATGAAGCGGACGACATCATGGGAACGGCGGCCGCGGTCTGCGAAAAGAACAGATGGAGCTGCACGGTCGTAACGGGCGACAAGGATTCGCTGCAGCTGATTTCCGACAAAACGACGGTATGCAACGTGCGCACGTCGCGCGGGCAGACCGACACCATCTTCTATACCCCGCAGCGCTTTGTGGAAGAATACGGCTTTACGCCCGAAAAAATGGTCGATCTGAAGGCGCTGATGGGCGACAGCTCAGACAATATCCCCGGTGTTCCCGGCATCGGAGAAAAGACGGCGATGGATCTTGTACAGCGCTACGGAACGGTCGAGCAGATTTATGCCGCGCTCCCGACGCTTGAGATCAAGGAAGGCGTGCGGAAAAAGCTGGCCGAAGGGGAGGAGAGCGCCCGCAATTCCTTCTGGCTTGCGACGATCTTCCGCGAAGTGCCGTTTGACTTTGATCCTGCGGAAAACGTCTGGCACGAGGCGTATACGCCGGCGCTTTATCCGCTCCTAAAACGGCTCGGCTTTCACAAGTTTATCGAAAAATGGCACGTCGAGCCGGGAGAAAAACCGGATGCGCCAAAAGCAGAGCATACCGCGCTTTCACATCTGGAGCTGTTATCCGCGGCGGAGACAGAAAAGCTGATCGCTTCGCTCGACTCGCGAGAAAGCGTTGCCTTCGTTCCGACGGACGGGCTTGAGCGCATCGAGATCTGCGACGGGGAAACGGTTTATACCGCGTCCTGGGCGGGCTGCGGAGAGGCGTATAATTTGCTGCTGCGCGCTTTGGCCGGGAAAAAGATCGTTTCACACCATGTCAAGGACTGTATGCGTCTGATGCTTGACGAGGGCCTTTCAACGGACGGCTTTGTCTTCGACACTGCGCTTGCCGGATATCTGATTGACGCAACGGACGGAGATTATTCTCTTGCGCGTCTCAGCGCGCGCTATCTCGGATATGAATGTGAGGGCGCCGAGGCGGTCTGGCTGCTTCGCAAGCCGATGGAAGAGAAGCTGAATGAACTGGGAATGACCAAGCTTTATGAAACGGCTGAACTTCCGCTCTGCCGTGTCCTGGCGGAGATGGAGCAGGCCGGGTTTCTGGTCGACCGAAAGGCGCTGTATGAATTCGGCGAAAGCCTGAATTCGCAGATCGACGCCCTTCAGCAGAGCATTTGGAGCCATGCCGGACATGAGTTTAATATCAATTCTCCCAAGCAGCTTGGCGAGGTGCTGTTTGACGAGCTGATGCTGCCGTCCGGGAAGAAAACCAAGACCGGCTGGAGCACAAACGCAGACGTTTTGGAAAAGCTGATCGGCAAACACGATATCATCGGAGATATCCTTGAATACCGCATGCTGACAAAGCTGAAGTCCACGTATGCCGAGGGCCTCTTAAAGGTCATCGCGCCGGACGGCAGGATCCATACAAGCTTTCAGATGACGGTCACGGCTACCGGAAGACTTTCTTCCACAGAGCCGAATCTGCAGAATATCCCGATTCGCAAATCGCTCGGCGCGCAGATCCGCCGCATGTTTGTCCCGGCGCCCGGCAATATGCTGGTCGACGCCGACTACAGCCAGATCGAGCTGCGGCTGCTTGCGCATATTTCCGGCGATACCGCGATGCAGGAAGCGTTTTTGAGCGGAGAAGATTTCCACGCGGTCACGGCGGCCAAGGTTTTCAATCTGCCGCTTGAAGAGGTCACGCCCACGCTGCGCAGCCGGGCCAAAGCCGTCAATTTCGGCATCGTTTACGGGATCTCGGCTTTTTCTCTGGCGCAGGATATCCATGTCCGCCCGTATGAGGCGAAAGAATATATGGACGCCTATCTTGAGAAATATCACGGCGTGCGTGATTATATGAAGAATGTTGTCGAGCAGGCAAAAGCGGACGGCTATGTTACGACGCTGTACGGCCGCCGCCGCGATCTGCCGGAACTGAAGAGCAGCAACTTCAACACCCGTTCGTTCGGCGAAAGAGTGGCGCTGAATATGCCGATACAGGGAACGGCTGCCGATATCATCAAGCTGGCAATGGTCAACGTTGCAAACAGGCTGCGCAGTGAGGGCTTGAAAGCGCGTCTGATCCTGCAGGTGCACGACGAACTGATTGCGGAATGCCCGGAAGAAGAAACGGAAAAGGTCAAAGCGATCCTGCAGGAGGAAATGGAAGGGGCGGTCCGCCTCTCCGTTCCTCTGACCTGTGAGGCAAAGGCCGGAAAAAACTGGGCGGAGGCGCATTGAATGGACGTGTTGATCCGAAACGCGGAGGAGAAGGATCTTGACGCGCTCTCAGCGCTTGAAGACGAATGTTTTTCTCTGCCCTGGACCCGCGAGCAGCTTCGCGGTGAGCTTCCGGACGAGAGACATGAATTTCTTGTCGCAGAGGAAGACGGCGCCGTCGTCGGGTATATCGGGATGATGTGCGTCCTTGACGAGGGCTATATCTCCAACGTTGCCGTATCGGCACCGGCCAGGCGGAAGGGGATCGGCCGTATGCTGGTAAAGGAAATGCTCCGCAGAGCTGAGACGAGAGAACTCAGTTTCGTCACGCTTGAGGTGCGCGAGCATAACGACGGCGCGATCGCGCTCTATTCCGGGGCAGGGTTCGCTCCGGTCGGAAAGAGAAAGAACTATTATGAGCGTCCGAGGGAGGACGCTGTCCTGATGACGCTATTTTTCAACAAGGAAGAAAAAGACCATGAAGATACTTGCATTTGAATCCACCTGTGATGAAACCGCCGTCGCCGTGGTGGAAGACGGCCGAAAGATCCTGACAGACCAGATCTTTTCCCAGGCGGATCTGCATGCCGTTTACGGCGGCGTTGTGCCGGAGATCGCATCGCGCTGCCATGTGGAGTCGATCTCGCTTCTGACGCAGCGGGCGATCGAGGCGGCGGGCATATCGAAAAAGGATATCGACGCCGTAGCGGTTTCTTACGCGCCGGGGCTGATCGGCGCGGTGCTGGTCGGCGTCAATTTTGCCAAAGCCGCGGCGCTGGCATTGAACGTGCCTCTTATCCCGGTGCACCATATCCGCGGGCATATTGCGGCAAATTATCTGGCATACCCCGAATTGGAGCCGCCGTTTCTCTGTCTGGCGATTTCAGGGGGCAACACGCTGCTTGTCGATGTGAAGGATTATACCGATATGGAGATCCTTGGCCAGACGCGCGACGACGCGGCCGGCGAGTGCTTTGACAAAACAGCGCGTGTCCTGGGACTGCCTTATCCGGGCGGAAGACCGATCGACGAATTATCAAAGGGCGGCGATGACGGCAAGTATGTTTTCCCGATCGCACATGTGGCGGATCATCCGTACGACATGAGCTTTTCCGGACTGAAGACCGCGGTGATCAACCTTGTCCACAATGCCGAACAAAAGGGAGAAGAGATCGACCGCGCCTCGCTTGCGGCGTCATTTACCAAGGCGGTCAGCGACAGCCTTGTCCCGCGTACGATAGCCGCGGCAAAAGAAAAAGGAAGAAACAAGCTTGTCGTGGCAGGCGGCGTAGCGGCAAACTCGCGCATCCGCGCCGACTTCAAGGCTGCAGCGGAGAAAAACGGCCTTTTGCTGTATGTCCCGCCGCTGAAGCTTTGCGGGGACAACGGCGCCATGATAGGCGCACAGGGCTATTATGAATACCTGGCCGGTGCGCGTGCCGGCAGCGATCTGAACGCCTATGCCACGATGGATCTGAACGCTGTTTACGGGAAATAACGGGACCATTCAAAAAGGAGAGCGGACGATGACCGGAGTACATGAAGGCCACCGCAACAGATTGAAAAAACAGTTTTCCGAACACGGCGGCCTTGGGATGAACGATATCCAGTTTCTTGAAATGCTGCTGTATTATGCGATCCCGCGCCGGGACACCAATGAATTGGCTCATGCCTTGCTGGAACGGTACGGAACGATCCGCGGGGTCCTGGACGCCCCGGCGGGGGATCTGGTAAACGTCCCCGGGATCGGAGACAACGCGGCGCTTTTTATCGAGGTCGTTCGCGAAGCACTGCAGCGGTATGTCACATCTCCGAACAAGGAAACGAATTATATCTTTTCCTCCTCCGACGCCGGAAAATACCTCGTCCCGATCCTGCGGTATGAAAGAACGGAGAAGGTCTATCTGATGTGTCTTAACGGACGGGGCGCGATCATCAGCTGCGGCGAGATTGCATCCGGCACGCTTTCAACGGTAAACGTCAGTATACGCAAGATCGTCGACATTGCGATGAGATCTCACAGCACAAGCGTCGTTTTGGCACACAATCATCCGGCGGGCTTTGCGCTTCCGTCTACGGAGGACAGGGCCTTTACCTATGAACTGAAACATGCGCTTGGCTTGATGGACATTCAGCTGAAGGATCATATCCTTGTCGCAGACGGAGATTATGTATCTTTTGCCCAATCAGGCTACCTTTGAGTTAAAGGGCGGAATCTTCAATTATGTAAACTGAAATGTGTTTCTTTTTTGTAACCTTATTTCATTAGCGGTTTCGACATTTTTTTGGTTTGTTTGACAAAATAGTTGAAATACCAAGCTTTTTTGCATGTTGAAAAAGCTGTTGGAAATGTTGATAACTATTTGCAAACAAATTATATTTTCAGATTATGTAACTCTTTTTTTACCGATTAACTGCAAATTGTTCCTGTTAAAAGTCTGTTATTCAACTTGAAAGACGCAAAATATTAACCAAATTCCAGCGTCATTTTTTGACAAATCATAAAAAAGTAACACGCTTATACAAATCGTAATTAATGTTTTTCTTTGTTGACTTGACGATCCTTTTATGCTACAATACCGCTTGCGGCGAAAAAGAAACTTTGTTTGTATGCTGGCATAGCTCAGTCGGTAGAGCAGCTGATTCGTAATCAGCAGGTCGTGTGTTCGAGTCACATTGCCAGCTCCAGCAAAATGCCCTGTATTCGATCTGAATACGGGGCTTTTTGTTATCTTGAAACAAATCGATCACTGAAAAATGGTTCGTTTTATTCTTTTCAGCCGCGGGAAACTCTGTTATAATAAGAAAAAACGGAAGGAGAAGACCGTGCATGCACCGAAATGCCTTGTTTTTTGCGCTGCTAGCGGTATTCTGTCTGCCCGTTTTCTTTCTTTCCGCAAAAAAACAACCCTTTCGGTTGCGGAATTGTCTGCTCCTCGCTTTTTTTGTTTCTTTTTTGTCGTTGACGGTGTCATCTTTCTTTTCTTCCGAGATCGGGAAGATACCGGATGTCTTTTTTCAAATCTGTTTTTGTTTGCTCCTGTTCGTTTCTGCGGCTCTGCTGTGGAGCGGCGCTGCTATGATCAGACGTGAATCGGTCAGCCTTGTCCGATGCGTTCCCTTCTTTTCCGGCGTTTTGTTTGCCATCGGAGGTGCGGCAGGGCTTATCCTTATGAGAAAAGGACTGTTGGGGCCTGGAATCGGATCGCTTTTTATTCTTTCCCTGCTGTCATGGGTTTCTCTTCTTTTGATTTCTTTTCTGCTGTACGTTCTGATCCTGCCTTCTTTCTCGCGTCCTGAGGTCTTTGACGCGATCATCGTCCACGGCTGCGCGCTGATCCACGGCGATCAGATCTCAAGGATCCTGGCAGAACGCCTCGAGACGGCACTGTGGCTGTATCATTACGGCGCAGACAAGCCTTTGATTGTTCTCAGCGGCGGAAGAGGGGACGACGAAACGATTACCGAGGCCAAAGCGATGCGGCGCTATCTCTGCGAACAGGGCGTGCCGGATGAACATATCGTTTTGGAGGACCGCAGCCATTCCACGGAAGAAAATCTGCATTTTTCATGGAAACTGCTATCGAAAGTCCCACACTCACGCCTTGCTCTTGTCACAAGCAATTATCATTTGTTTCGCTGTCTTATGCAGGCGCACGAGCTGTCGATACCCTGCAAAGGCTTCGGCTCTCCTGTGGCGGCGTATTATTGGCCGAATGCTGTCATCCGGGAATTTGCCGCGGTATTTCGCAGAAAACGCTGCCTTCTCGGGTCCATGTTTGGATTTCTCGTTTTTTTCGTCCTGCTGGTCGGGGCGCGGCATATTCTCGGCATATTATAACCAGAAGAAAAGGAGTAGGCTTTATGGAACTGTATCCCTATGAAAAAGAGCATCTTTCCAAACTTCGCGGCGGACTTGGCGGATGTACGGTCCTGCTGAAGAAAAACGGAGCGTTTCCGCTTTCATACCCGTCCTCAATCGCGGCCTACGGCAGCGGCGTGCGCAACAGCGTCAAGGGCGGGACGGGATCGGGGGAAGTAAACTCCCGTTTTTTCGTCAATATCGAGCAGGGATTGACCGAGGCCGGCTTTACCGTAACGACGCGCAACTGGCTTGACGCCTATGACCGCGAACGCGCCAAGGCAAAAAAGCGTTTTCGAAATCAGTTGAAACAGGAAGCGCGTGAGGCCGGCATAAATATGCTCATGTACGCCATGGGAGCCGTCATGCCGGAGCCGGAATATGATCTGCCGCTTGTTTGCTGTGCCGATGCGTCGATTTATGTTGTATCCCGTATTTCCGGCGAAGGAAATGACCGCCGAGCCGTACCGGGGGACGTCCTTTTATCAAAAAGTGAGATCCGCGACATTCTTGCGCTGGACCGGATGTACGAGCACTTTATGCTTGTTATCAACGCCGGCGGACCCGTTGATCTCAGCCCGGTTCTTTCGGTCGGAAACATTCTGGTTCTTTCTCAGCTTGGGACGGAAATGGGCTCTGCGCTGGCGGATGTTTTGCTCGGAAAAAGTTATCCGTCCGGCAAGCTGACGACGACCTGGGCCGCGTGGGAGGACTATTGTCCGGACATCGAGATCGGCGATAAGGAAGATACGTTCTATAAGGAAGGCGTATACGTCGGATACCGGTATTTTGATACGGTCGGGAAAAAACCGATGTTCCCGTTCGGCTTTGGCCTGTCTTACACTGATTTTGCGATGGGCGAATCGACGCTGAAGGTCAAAGGTACCGAAGTCACGGCATACGCCGAGATAACGAATATCGGAAAGTTTCCGGGACGCGAAGTTGTGCAGCTTTACGTAACAACACCCGAGGGAAAGCTGAAAAAGCCGTATCAGGATCTTGCGGCTTTTGCCAAAACGGGCGAGCTTCTTCCCGGCGAGAGCACGGCGGTTATCCTGTCGTTTGATTTGAAAGATCTTGCTTCTTTTGACGAGGATCACCACGCCTTTATCCTGGAGCAGGGCGAGTACGTCCTGCGCCTGGGAACAAGCAGTGCGGATACGACGCCGATCGGCATCCTTTCGCTTGACGGAGAGGCAGTTGTGAAGAAAGTTCGCGCAATCATCCCGAAGGCCGAGCTTACGGAGAAACGCTATGAGCGTGTTGCGCGCGAGCAGCTGCCCGCTGATCTTCCGATCTTTACCGTTGCAGCGGCTGACATCAAGGCGGACGTAACAGAATACGACAGGGAGGAAGCTGTCGACGAGATGATAAAGGGACTGTCTGACAGTGAACTTGCCTTCCTGTTTGTCGGCGCATTTTCGGACAAGGGAGGAGTCGGCTCTGTCATCGGCGACGCGGCAAGCCATGTTGCGGGCGCAGCGGGCGAGACGACATCTAAGCTTTCGGACAAGGGGATCAAACCGCTTATCATGGCAGACGGCCCGGCCGGTCTGAGATTGTCCCGCGATTATTATATGGAGAATCAACTGGCCCGGCCGATCGGCGGCGCGACGATTCCCGAAAGCATTCTTGAAGCGATGGGCCCTGTCACAAAATCCCTGTCAAAGCTGGTATTGGGCGGAGGAAAGGTACCGAAGGGAAAAGAGATCAAACACCAGTATTGCACCGCTATCCCGATCGGCACGGCGATCGCGCAGAGCTGGGATCTGGATTTTGCTGTCATGTGCGGCGATCTTGTCGGAGAGGAGATGGAGCGATTCGGCGTGCATCTCTGGCTGGCCCCGGCGCTGAACATCCACAGAAGCATTTTGTGCGGCCGTAATTTTGAATACTTCAGCGAAGATCCGCTGCTGAGCGGTCGGATGGCGGCCGCGATCACGAACGGCGTTCAGGCACATCCGGGCTGCGGAACGACGATCAAGCATCTTGCCGCTAACAACCAGGAATTGAACCGCTATTTCAATTCCAGCTGTCTGAGCGAGCGTACGCTGCGTGAGGTCTATCTCAAGGGCTTTGCGATTTGCATCCGGGAATCTCAGCCGCACGCGCTGATGACTTCATATAATCTGATCAACGGCGTGCACAGTTCGGAACTCAAAGGACTGACGGAGGACTTTCTCCGTGCGGAAAGCGGATATCAGGGCATTGTCATGACCGACTGGGTCATGAATATGCCGAGCCTGGGAGGACGTTATCCAAAGGCGCAGGCACAAAACGTAGCGGCGGCCGGCGGCGATCTGTTTATGCCGGGCAACAGAGGCGACTATAAGGCTGTGCTCAAAGCTTTACAAGACGGATCGCTGTCACGAAGCAAGCTTGAAAGCAGCGGCAGCCGTGTCCTGCGCATGATCCGTAGGCTGTGCAAATAGAAAAACAAACAAAAAGTTCACGGTATGAATACCGTGAACTTTTTTATATTAATAAAGCATTATTCCGAAAAAGTCGGGACAAAGGAGGGATCAAAACCCATTTCACGAACGCGATTGCGGATTTGCTTCGGCTTGCGATTGTACATCGCGGTGCGTAGTTCGTCGTCGGGGACGAAGCGGGAATAGGCCGAGCAAAACAAATCGAACGTGCTGCGATCGCTGACCTTGGAATGAGGAAGGTACATAAGCAGAGCGGAAAGGGCGCCGACAGCGAAGCTTATCTTCAGATACAACGGGCAGAAGCGGATCACGATAGCGACAACAATAGCAAAGGTAACAACGCAGACCAGCACGGAAATGTTCGTATATTTATCTGCGCCGGGCGCGATCAGGTCTTTATCCTGCTCGCGCATTTTTTTGATCATTGGATAAGCGGCTGAAAAATTAAAAACAAGCTGTCTTCCAAAAAGATAGAAGAAAAGCCAGCCGCCGAAAAAAATCGCGGCCGCCCACATGATTTTCATAGCCATAGAGATCGACCTCCGTGTTTATCTTGTCTCAAGCATCATAGCACAACGCCTTGCAACTTTCAAGAATATTTCCGGGACCCCCACATATATTGTCCACGGAAGGTGAGATGCTTGGATCCATATGAGGAAATGCTGTCTTTGGTCCCGTCCGAGATGGTACGCGCCATGGAAGGATACAGATCTTTTGACCCGGAAGAGCTGCGGATGAGAATGGGAAGACCGCCTTCGATTGTCTATGGCGGAAAGGAACACCGACTTTCACTGCCTCCTGTCCGAGAAGAAGATCTGCAGAAAGTGCTGCAGAAAGCGACGGGAGCGTCTCTGTACAGTGCGTCTCAAGCCATTAAGCAGGGATACTTCTGCCACGGCGCGTTGCGAATCGGCGTGTGCGGACAGGCGGTATCGGACGGGAAAGGAACGGGTTTCACACATTATTCTTCGCTTTGTGTGCGAATGGCGCGGGAATGCAGAGACATATGTCCTGAAATCACCGAAAAACTGAAGGCACAGCCTTTTTCAAACACCTTGATCTTATCGCCGCCCGGAGGCGGAAAAACGACTGCGCTGCGCGATATTGTCCGTATCCTTTCCAACTCCGGCCGCCGGATCGGGATTATAGATGAAAGAGGAGAGCTTTCGGGGCATATATATGACCTGGGAGAATGCAGCGACGTCATATCCGGGATAGATAAGCTCAAAGGCGCGCTGCTGCTTCTCCGGTCGATGACGCCGCAGATCATTGCCGCAGATGAGATAACAGCCCCGGGGGACGTCCTGGCCGTTGAAGAAATTTTCGGCTGCGGGACAGGCGTGCTGGCAACGGCGCATGCGGCAGATCCCGACGATCTGAGGAAAAGAGACAGTTATCGAAGGCTGCTTGACAAGGGCGTGTTTCAAAAGGCGGTTTTAATCCGTATGCGCGACGGAAAGAGAAGTTATGAATTGAGGGACCTTTCATGCTGAAAACAACAGGCGCAGGCTTGATTTTTCTTGCAAGCATTCTAACGGCCTTTCAAATGCTTCTGGAAAAGAGAAAAAAGATCGCGCTTTTCGAATCGATACAAAGCAGTCTCTCTTTCCTGCGCAGGGAAATCGAGGAAAGAATGGCGCCTCTGTCGGAATGTTTTGCATTTCTGGCTGAGAATGAGGTATGCGACGCGACGCGGTGTTTTTTTCGTCTGATCATCGAGCAGATGGACACGCTGGGGGAGCGAGAGTTTTCGAAGATCTGGAAAGAGGCTGTCGTTTGCAAGCTGAAACTTTCGGATGATCGAGACCGAGAGACCTTTTTTGGCGTCGGACAGGCTGTGGCGGGAAGCGATTTGCCCGCGGTTTGCGGTTCGCTGAACGCCGCTGCACAGTACTTTACGGATCGGATCAGGCAGGAAGAGGAAAAGCAGCGGGATTTCAGACGCATGGTATTCGGCGTTACGCTTTCGCTCGGCGCTTTTGCGATCATTATACTGATATAGGAGAAATATGGACGTAGAGCTTATTTTCAAGGTCGCAGCCGTCGGGATCCTGGTGGCGGTGCTGAACATTCTGTTGCAGCGTTCCGGCCGGGATGAACAGGCCTTGATGACTTCGATCGCTGCGCTGGTTGTAGTGCTGATGCTGGTTGTCCAGAAAATCAGCGAGCTGTTTGAACTGATCAAAGATCTTTTTCACTTATAATGATGGATGTTCTGCTGAAAGCAACAGGGCTGGTCCTTGTTTCGGCGTGCGCCGCGCTGATGATCCGTCGAACGACGCCTGAGCTCTCTCTGACTGCGGGCATTTGTACGGTGGCAGTCGTGATGTCAATGTCGATCCCGCTGCTGCGCCCGCTGGAAGAACTGAGGGAAACCGCGCGCAGCGTTTACGGCACGTCAGACTTGTACCTGCTGCCGGTGATCAAATGCTGCGCCGCAGCGGTCACGGCAAGAATCGCGTCCGATCTGTGCCGGGAGGCCGCACAAAACGCGGCGGCCTCTGCCATAGAACTGATCGGCGTGCTTTGCGCGATCGGCGCGGCCATGCCGCTGATGCGCACCATGATGGATACGATCGGAGAAATGCTGTGAAAAGATGCGCCGTCCTGGTTTTCCTGATATGTATGATTCTTTCCGCGCCTGTTTTTGCAGAAGGAGATTCTCTTGACGTCTCTTCGGCCGAAGAGGAACTGAGTGCGGAGGCTCGCTCGATCACCGGCGGACTTGTCACAGACGGCAGCTATGATGTGGGCGGCGCGCTCGGCCGGCTGTTTGACAAAGCGAAAAATGAAGCGACGGAGCGATTGAAAGACGAGATGAAGGACATGCTGCGTCTTATCACGATCGCAATTGTCTGTACGACAGCTGAATCCTTTTGCCAGGACGGAAGAATCGGCGAGATCATTTCAATCTGTGCCTGCGCGGCAACGGCGGCCGCCGTCACCGGCTCGATCGACTCTTTCGCGGGGCAGATGACGGATACCGTACTGACGCTTGGCGGTTATGGACGAATCGTCTTTCCTGCGATTTATACCGCTGCCGCTGTCAGCGGCGCCGCCGTCTCTGCCGGAGCAAAGTATGCGGCAGTGGTTTTATGTCTGAACATTTTGATGGACGTTCTGCAGCGTCTGGCGATACCGATGATCTATGCGTTTCTTGCCCTGAGTCTGAGCAGAAGCATCTATCCCAATCCGATATTGAGCGCAGCGGTTTCCACCGTTAAATGGTGTACCGTATCGGCGCTGACACTGGTCACGACCGTTATCAGCACGTATATTGCGTTGACAGGAGTCTTGAGTTCAAGCGCTGACGCTGTGGCGATCAAAGGAGGGAAAATGATCATTTCAAGCGCGCTCCCCGTCGTCGGCGGAATTCTGTCGGATGCGGCGTCCGTCGTCCTTGCAAGCGCATCCGTAATCAAAAATTCGGCCGGCGTTTTTGCCATGCTCGGCGTCAGCGCCATGTGTCTGGTACCCTTTATAGCCATCGGCGTAAAAATGCTGCTGTTTCGTCTTTGCGCGGCGGTTGCTTCCGCAATCGAGGGAAAACGCCTTGCCGTATTGCTCGCAGACCTGTCGTCTGCACTCGGGATGATGCTCGGCGTTTTGGGCAGCATGGCGATCATGCTGTTCATTTCCTTGATGGCGGCGATCAGGACGGTGGGGCTATGAGCGCGGTCACACTGCGCGGAATCTGCGCAGCCGCCGTATTCTTCGGAATACTGTTGGCCTTGCTGCCGGAAGGAAGGGAGAGACGGATCACTTCTCTCTGCGCGACCGCGGCGCTTGTGGTCATGTTTCTCGGACTTGTGTTAAAAACGGACTGGGAGGGATACGCGATCTCACTGTCACAAACAAGAGACGCGGCAGCCATGATCACAAGCAGCGCCGAAGAGAGCCGCAGCAGGATGAACAGACTTGTCATAGAGCAGGAGTGTGAAGAATATATTATGGACAAAGCAGCAGATCTCGGCATCCCGATCCACGGCGTCAAGGTGAATGCTGCCTGGAAGAAGGAAGGCGTTTGGGTGCCGGATTTCGTTACGATCAGGGGCGCTGTCAGGGAAGACGACCGTGAAAGGCTGTCCTTGCTGATCGAGGCCGAGCTCGGAATCGGACAGACCGGACAGGAGTGGGAAATTGAAGAGGATCCTTGACTGTATCGAACGCTTTAAGTTCCCGCTTTTGATCCTCGCGCTCGGGATCATATTTATGCTGTCCTCTCCCTCCGGGAAAAACGCTGAGACGAAAGATGCAAGCCTATGCGAAGCGCTTTCACTGACGCAGGGAGTGGGGGAGGCATACGTCCTGATCTCAGAAAACGGCGTTGTCGTCGTTTGCGACGGGGCGGGAAACGCCGGGGTACGTATGGAAATAATGGAGGCGGTGAAAGCATACACGGGATTTGGAGCGGATAAGATAACGATCTTGAAACGGGACAAAACAAATTAGTGGAGGGAGAGGAACATGAAAAACAGGAAAAGGAACATAGCGCTTTTGGCGGTGGTGATGTGCGTTTGCGCAGCCGTTTTGCTCAATTGGTCCTACAACAACCGGTGGGGAAAAGCGGACAGCAAAATGGTCGCCGTGGAGGATGCGGAGATTGCACAGGCCAACGCTTCAACGCCAAGTGCGATCAATTCCGGTTATTTTGCCGAAGCGCGGCTGACGCGTCAGGTATCACGCGACGAGGCGCTGCAGCTTCTCCAGTCGGCCGCTTCGGCCGACGCGGCTTCACAGGAAACGATCGACAGTGCAATGAATGCGATTGCGGCGATGGCGACCTGCTCTATGCAGGAAACACAGATCGAAAATCTTTTGCTGGCAAAAGATTTTTCAGAATGTGTCGTCTACATCGGCAACGGCGCCGTAACGGTGGCGGTTCCCGCGCCCATCGACGGATTGTCCGAGGAAGAGGTTGCCAGGATCACGGACATCATCTGCTCGGAAACGGAATATGACGCCACGCAGTTGAATATAATCGAAGTAAAGGCATGACACTTTTTAAACGTCCGGAAAAAAACCGGGCGTTTTCGTTTTGCGGGAAGAAAGCGCAATTTTGCATACAGAGAATATTTTTCAGAGTTTTATTCATTTTTTGCCGGTTTGCTCTTTCTTTTTTTGGAATTACATGTTAAAATACATGAACAAACTTTAGGAGGTAATCCCCATGCCGGAAAACTACATCACCTGCCAGGAAGAAAAGGGCAGCATCAATATTTCAGAAGATGTGATCGTAAGCCTTGTGAAAAGCGCCGTTACGGAAATCGAAGGCGTTTCCGGGCTTTCCAACGCAGCCGGCGCCGAGCTTGCGGAGCTGATCGGGATCAAGACCGTCAGCAAGGGCGTCAAGGTCGATTTTCAGGACGAAACGATCGTTGTCGACGTGATCATTAACGTCAGCTACGGCAGCAGCATTGTTGCTGTGGCCAAAAAGGTGCAGGATAAGCTCCTGACCACGATCCAGTCTGTGACAGGGATCGAGAAAGCGAAAGTCAACGTCCATGTTGCCGGCATTTCCTTTGATAAATAAAAAGCCTTAAGGAGCATAACATGAATCGAAAAACTGCGCGTGAGATCGCGGTGGAGCTTTGCTTTGCTGCTGCCGCAAACGGCGTTGATACCGATGAACTGGTCGATTCTTTTTTCTCGGAGGAGCATTATACGACGCTCGGCACAGAGGACGAGCTGTTTTCCGCAAAACCGGACGAAACACAGCTTGCCTATATCCGCACGCTGACGAGGCTGAGCCGCGAAAAGGCCGAAGAGCTTGACGATATGATCGAGCGCTATGCCCGCGGCTGGAAGGCCGGCCGCATCTCCCGCACGGCACGCGCTGTATTGCGTATCGCTCTGTGCGAAATCCTGTATATGGACGACATCCCCGCCGCGGTTGCCATCAACGAAGCGGTTGAGCTTGATAAAGGTTATGACGACGCGGAGACCGTCGCGTTCGTCAACGGCGTTCTCGGCGGCTTCATGCGCGGAGAAATGGCCGCAGAAGAACAGGAAAAGGAATAATCGTGGATAACAGGATCTATACCGTCAGCGAGCTGAACGGTCTGATCAAGGAACTGTTTGACGCCACGCCGCTTTTTCTGCAGATCTCGGTTCGGGGTGAGTTGTCCAACTATAAGGTCTACCCGTCCGGACATCACTACTTTACGCTCAAGGACAGCGAAAGCAGCCTGAAATGCGTTATGTTCAAAAGCAGCGCGCTCAAGCTTCGCTTCAAGCCGGAAAACGGCATGAGCGTGACGGTATCCGGACGCATTTCCGTTTACCCGCGCGACGGCGCCTATCAGCTCTATTGCTCCGGCATTATGCCGGAGGGTACAGGCGATTTGCAGGTAGCGTTTGAACAGCTGAAAAAGAAACTGTCTGACGAAGGACTCTTCGACCGGGAGCACAAAAAACCGCTGCCGCGCTATCCGAAAAAAATCGCGGTGATCACGTCCTCCGCCGGTGCGGCCGTGCATGATATGATCCGCATCCTTTCCCATCGCTGGCCGATGACAAAGGTACTGCTTCTGCCTGTTCGCGTGCAGGGGGCCGAGGCTCCGCCGGAGATCGCGGGGGCCATACGCTATGCCAACCGCTACGAGCTGGCCGATCTCATCATCACCGGACGCGGCGGCGGATCGATCGAGGATCTGTGGGCGTTCAACGACGAGCGTGTTGCGCGGGCGATCTTCGATTCTGATATCCCTGTTATTTCCGCCGTCGGGCACGAGCCAGACGTTACGATATCCGATTACGCAGCGGACGCACGGGCGTCGACTCCGTCCAACGCAGCGGAGATCGCGGTCCCGGACGCATCTGAAGAAAGGGAAGCTCTTGCGGGTTTTTCCATCCGCGCATCCGTGTCGATGGAAAAACGTCTGAAGCATCTTCGTACAGAACTGACGGCGCTCTCGTCCCGTCGCGTTATGCGTGACGCCGGCGCATATCTGGACGATCGAAGGATCGAGCTTGACCATATGCGTGATAAACTTGTCTCCTCCACGGAGGGGCAGCTTGCCGTCCGACAGCGCCGACAGGCGAGCCTTGCCGCAGCTCTTGACGCAATGAGTCCGCTGCGCGTTCTGACCCGGGGATATGCCATGGCGACAGATGCGGCGGGCGATACCGTCTCGAGCGTCAGACAGCTTGGCGTCGGCGATACGCTGCGCCTTCGTGTTTCGGACGGCAGCGCTTTGTGTACGGTAAATGAAATCTACGAGGAGTAAACAGATGGAAATTAACAACTTGAGCTATGAGCAGGCTGTTTCGAGATTGGGCGAGATCGTGGAAAATCTGGAGAAGGGTAACATGCCGCTTTCTCATTCTCTCTCGCTTTTTGAAGAGGGAACAGCGCTTATCAAGTATTGTTCCGAACTTTTGGACAAAGCCGAGCAAAAAGTCGTCATGCTGAAGAAAGGCCCTGACGGAGCGCCGATTGAGCTGCCGTTCGAGGTGGAGGCATGACGCAGACGGAATATAAACAGCTTATCGACGCGGCGCTTGAGGAATCGTTCAAAGGCGCGCTCGATCTGCCCATGGCCGGCCTGGCCGAGTCGATGCGCTACAGCCTGCTTGCCGGCGGAAAACGGATCAGGCCGACGCTCGTTCTTGAATTCTGCCGTGTTTGCGGCGGTGAGATCGAAACTGCGCTTCCGGTTGCCTGTGCGATCGAAATGCTGCACACCTACAGCCTGATCCACGACGACCTGCCCTGCATGGACAACGATTCCCTGCGCCGCGGAAAGCCGACCAACCACGTCGTCTACGGCGAATGCACCGCCACGCTTGCGGGCGATGCGCTGCAGGCCGAGGCTTTCGGGACGATCCTTCGCTCCCCGCTGCCGGCAGACAGAAAAGCCAGATGCGCCGAGATCCTTGCCGACGCCGTTGGGCTTGACGGAATGTGCGGCGGACAGTATCTGGATATGCTCGGGGAGGGAAGAGAACTCAGCGAGCAGGAACTGATGGATATCAATGTCAGAAAAACGGGCGCGCTTTTGACTGCGGGCTGTGCGATGGGCGCTGCCGCTGCCGGCGGGTCTGACCGGCAGATCGACGCGGCCTCTTATTACGGCGCGGCGATCGGCGCCGCTTTCCAGATCCGGGACGATATGCTGGATGTTCTCAGCACCGAGCAGGAGCTCGGAAAGCCGATCGGATCGGATGCAATGGAAAAGAAAAATACCTATATGGCTTTGTACGGCGCGAAAAAATGCGCCGAAATGATTGAAATTTTAACGTGTCGGGCAAAGGAAGCGCTGAAAGAGGTTTTTGACGACACCGCCTTTCTTGACGCGCTTGCGGATTCCATGGCGGACAGAAAAAACTGACTCGAAAACGGCACGGATCACATCAACACCAGAGGTGCGACTTGAGTATCCTTGAGAAAATCAATTCGTCAAACGACATAAAAAAACTGAATAAGGATGAACTCACCCTGCTTTGCGGCGAGATTCGATCATTCCTGATCCAGACCCTTTCCAAAACGGGAGGGCATCTTGCTTCCAATCTCGGGACGGTCGAGTTGACCGTTGCGCTCCATCGGGTCTATGACAGCTCGCGCGACCGCATCATATTTGACGTCGGCCACCAGAGCTATACCCACAAGATCATTACCGGCCGCCGGGACAAGCTGGCAACGATCCGTCAACTCGGCGGGATTTCCGGCTTTCCCAAACCACATGAGGCGGACGACGACGCATTTATCGCCGGCCATGCTTCCAATTCCGTTTCGGTTGCGCTGGGAATGGCACACGCCCGCACGCTCACCGGGGAGGACTATGACGTCTGCGCCGTGATCGGCGACGGCGCCATGACGGGAGGCTTGTCATTTGAGGGGCTGTCGAACGCCGCCATGAGCGGCGAGCCGCTTGTCGTCATTCTCAATGACAATAATATGTCAATTGCGGAAAATGTGGGCGGAGCTGCCAAGATCCTGCAGTCCATGCGTGTAAAACCGGCCTATCTCAACTTTAAACGCCGGTACCGCAAGGTGTTCAGCCATTTGCCGGCGCTTTATACCTTTAATCATCACGTGAAGGAATGGCTGAAGTCTCATTTGATTCCGGACGACATGTTTTCCGGTATGGGCTTTGATTATCTCGGTCCGATCGACGGGCATGATCTGCGTACGCTTGAAAACGTGATCCGCTGGGCGCGGGATATGCGCAAGCCGGTGCTGATCCATGTTCTGACGAAAAAAGGAAAGGGCTGCACGTATGCCGAAGCCAACCCGGAGTTGTATCACGGCGTCGGGCCCTTTGATCCTCTAACCGGCTTGCTTGCGCCCGAAAAAGAAGGTTTTTCTACCCGCTTTGGCGAGTTGCTGTGCCGATATGCTGAAAATGATCCGAAAATCACGGCAATCACGGCTGCCATGTCCGGAGGAACCGGGCTTGAGGGTTTTGCCGCCCGTTTCCCCAAACGCTTTTTTGATATCGGCATCGCGGAAGAACATGCGACAGCTATGGCCGGCGGAATGGCTAAACAGGGACTTATTCCTGTATTTGCGGTCTATTCCAGCTTCCTGCAGCGCGCCTTTGACATGCTCGTTCACGATATTTCTCTGCAGAAGCTGCACGCAGTCTTTGCCGTAGACCGCGCAGGACTTGTTGGGCGCGACGGTGAAACGCATCAGGGCGCTTTCGACGTGAGCTATCTTTCAACTGTGCCGGGCATGACGATTTTCTCTCCTGCTTCGTTTGCCGAACTTGACAGCATGCTCGGACTTGCACTGTACGGCTGTGACGGCCCGGCTGCGATCCGTTATCCGCGAGGCGGAGAGGGCGCGTATCGGGAATGCCATAACGAAAGCGAAACCGTGCTGCGGGAGGGAACGGATCTTACCATTGTGAGCTATGGTATTATGATCAACGAGGCGATTGCAGCGGCTGAAGCGCTTTCCGAAGAAGGCCTGTCGGCTGAAGTGATCAAGCTTGGCCGTATTCGCTCCAACAGCTTTGAACAAACGCGCGCTTCCGTTTCCAAAACACACCGGCTTATCGTTGCGGAGGACGTGTGCGCATTCGGCAGTGTCGGATCGCAGATCCTTACATCGCTTGCCGGAGAAATCACAGGCTTTTCTTATCGGCTTCTCGATCTTAAGGACGGCATCGTTACACACGGAAGCGTCGAGGAACTGCGCCGTATTTGCGGGATCGACGCCGAAGGGATCATGAGCGCCGCGCGGGCGTTGATGAGCGAGGAATAACGCAACATGAAGAAAATACGTTTGGATCAGCTCGTTTTCGAGCGCGGTTTTACCGAAAGCCGGGAGCGCGCCAGAACGACGATCATGAGCGGTCTTGTGTTTGTCAACGGACAGCGCGCCGATAAACCGGGCATGTCCGTTTCTCCTGACGCGCAGCTTGAAGTTCGCGGCGAAGCGATCCCCTTCGTCAGCCGCGGCGGCTTCAAGCTTAATAAAGCGCTGAAGGTTTTTCCCGTCGATCCGGCGGGAAAGGTCTGCATTGACTGCGGAGCTTCGACCGGTGGCTTTACAGACGTTCTGCTGCAGCACGGCGCCGCAAAGGTTTATGCCGTCGACGTCGGATACGGGCAGCTTGCCTGGAAGCTTCGCGTCGATCCGCGGGTCGTCAATCTCGAACGGACCAATCTCCGCTATGTGACCGGCGAGCAGATACCGGAATTGGCGGATCTGGCCGTGATGGACGTTTCCTTTATTTCGATCCGTCTCGTGCTCCCTGCGGTGAAAGAAAGGCTGAAGGCCGGGGCGGATCTTGTCTGTCTCATCAAGCCCCAGTTTGAGGCGGGCAGGGAAGAGGTCGGAAAAAAGGGCGTTGTGCGGGATGAGGCCGTGCACTGTGAAGTGGTGCGGGGGATCCTTGATTTTGCCCCGACGATCGGGTTTTCCGTACTTGGGCTTGACTATTCTCCGATCAAAGGCCCGGAAGGAAACATTGAATATATTTGTCATATGGTAAACAGACCGGGTGAGACGGCGGAAATCGACGTTGATTCGGTTGTCGCCCGTTCTCACGCGGAGCTTTGACAGGGGAGGGTGCAGCGATGATTGCTATCTGCCCGAATCCATATCGCGATACCGAACTGAATTATACCAAAAGAGCCGTCAGCCTTCTCTCCGGCGCCGGGTTTGACAGTGTTGTGTGCCCGGTATTTGCTGAAAACGGCGACGCTGTGCTGCCGCCGGATATCGAATACGGCGCCATTGCCGAACTGGGGAAGGACTGTACGCTTCTCATCGTGATCGGCGGGGACGGAACGATTCTGTCCGTTGTCCGCTCCCTGAAGGGGAGGAGCATTCCCATTCTCGGCGTTAATTTGGGAACCAAAGGCTTTATGACTGCGCTTGAGGCGGACGAATTCGATCGGATCCTGAATGTTGCGCGCGGCGAGTATCGTCTCAGCGAACGAATGATGCTCGATGTTTCCATTGAACGAGACGGAGAGGTCATTTATTCCGATCACGCGCTCAATGACGCGGTGATCCACGGATATGGCGAGTGTATCAACATCACAGCCTTCTGTAATGACGACCGGATGATCGGCTATTCCGGCGACGGCGTCATTGTGGCCACCCCGACAGGCTCCACCGGTTATTCCATGTCTGCGGGCGGACCGATCGTCGAGCCGGAGGCCGCGGCCTTTATTCTGACACCGATCTGCGCCCATTCGATCGGCGCAAAGCCGTTTGTGATCGGCGCGCAGAAGCAGATTTCCGTCACAACGGAAAAGCTGCACACGCGCAGAGCGTATCTTTCGGTCGACGGCAATTCCGTTCTGGATCTGCAAAGCGGCGACAGAATGCTGATCCGTCGCAGCAGCATGCAGACCCTGATGGCCCGCTTTGGAGACAAATCCTTTTTTGAGATTGCTTACGAGAAACTTTAATGGAGGACGAGAAATGAAACCCGGCAGACAGAGTGTGATCCTTGAGATCATCCAGCACCAGAATATAGAGACGCAGCGTCAGCTGCAGGAAGCGCTCCTCGAACGCGGGGTAAAAAGCACGCAGGCTACGCTTTCGCGCGACATCAAGGATATGCGCCTTGTCAAAGAACTTGGGCCTACCGGGGCGTATCGCTACACTGTCTCCGGACGCTCGGAGGAGGATGACGCCAGACAGCGCCTGCAGAAAATCGTGCGGGAAAGCGTGATCTCCTATCAGCCGGCGATGAATCTGCTTGTGATCAAAACGATCCCGGGCCTTGCGCCTGCGGTGTGCTCCGCTGTCGACAGCATGTCGATCGACGGACTGGCGGGTACGCTTGCCGGAGACGATACCGCGTTTCTCGCCATGACAAGTCTCGACGCCTGCGACAGGCTGTCACACGAACTGAAAAGCATTATTGGAAGATAAGATCAGGCAACTTGCGTGAGGTAGCGGAATGCTGAACGAACTTCACATTGAAAACGTGGCCGTCATTGAACGGGCCGATATCAGTTTTGGACCCGGACTGAACGTGCTGACCGGCGAGACCGGCGCCGGCAAATCCATCGTTATTGATTCGATCGGCGCCGTGTTGGGAGATCGCGTCAGCCGGGAGCTCGTGAGAAGAGGCGCGGACAGAGCTGTCGTCACGGCGTCCTTCGATCTCTCCGAGGAGGCCGGGAGCTTTCTTCGTGACAACGAGATTGACGCAGAGGACGAACTGATCATCCAGCGCCGCATCAACGCTGACGGAAAAAGCTCCTGTCGGATCTGCGGCGTTCCCGTCAGCGCCGTACAGTTAAAAGAACTGGCGTCGACGCTTGTGGATATCCACGGTCAGAACGACGGACGGCAGCTGACCGATGAGCGCCGACATCTGGATTATCTCGACCGGTTCGGCGGGCTGTCCCCGATCCTGGCGGAATACGGCGAGCTTTATGATAACTATACCGCAATAAAAAGGCAGATCGACTCGCTTGTTTTGGATGAAGAAGAAAAAGACAGGCTGCGTGACCGTCTCGGCTTTCGGATCTCCGAACTGGAATCCGCCGATTTGAAAAGCGGAGAATATGACGAGATCTCCTCCCGGCTGACGCTTCTGCGCAACTCCGAAAAGCTGACGGAAGCGATCGAAAACGCCTGTGCGCTTTTGTATGACGGAGATGAAAACGCCGTTTCGCTGGCCCAGAACGCCGAGGGATATGCCCAGCGCGCCGCAGCGCTCGCACCGGAGTTGGAAGGAAGCGTCAAAAGCATTCGCGACGCCGTCTTTTCTCTGACGGACGCCGCAGAACTGCTGCGTGATCTGCGTGACAGTCTTGATTTTTCTCCGGAGGAATATGACCGGCTTGAGTCGAGATTGTCCCTTCTCAACAGGCTTCAGCGGAAATACAACGCAGATGAGACCGGCTTGATCGCGCTTTTGGATGAAAGCCGCCGGAAGCTGGACGAGATCGACAGCGCGGACGAAACGATCAGTCGCCTGGAGCGTGAGCTTGATGCCTCACGCGCCAGCGTTCTGAAAAAAGCGCAGGTGCTGAGCGAGGTAAGAAAAAAAGCTGCGGAAGAGCTGGAAAGGCGCATCGTCGGCGAATTGAGAGATCTGTCGATGCCGTCCGTCCGTTTTGCCGTTGATTTTTCAGCCGTTGCAAATGAGGAAGGCTTTAACGCCAGGGGCTGTGACACCATACGCTTTGTCATGTCGGCCAATGCGGGAGAAGAGCTTGGACGCATCAGCCGCATCGCCTCCGGCGGTGAGCTGAGCCGGATCATGCTTGCCATGAAGAATGTATTTGCGGAAAACGATCCGATCCCGACGATGATTTTCGACGAGATCGACAGCGGTGTTTCGGGCGTTGCCGCCCAGCGGATTGCGGAAAAGCTTTACAGCGTTTCGCTTGGCAAACAGGTCATGTGTGTGACACATTTGCCGCAGATCGCGGCCATGGCGGACAGTCACTTCGTCATCAGCAAATCGGAACGCGGCGGACGCACCTATACCGACGTAACAGCTTTGGGCCAACAAGGGAGAGCGCAGGAGATTGCCCGTCTGTACGGCGGAGACAACGTCACGGCGCTTACGCTTGCCAGCGCGGAAGAGCAGCTTGCGGCATGTGAAGCGTATAAAATCAAGAAAAAGGATCGTCCTTGACAGCGATAGGATCATCCTGTATAATCCATTCGTCAACGCAAGGAAGGACAGACGTACCGAGCGTTTCTGCACAGAGAGACCCTGTTTTGCTGAGAAGGGGAGAGAACGACGGCACAATACAGTCCGGAGCGGCCTGTTGAAAGCATTTTCGCAAGTAAAACAGGACGGGTTTCGCCCGATAGCGCGATAAGTGCCCCAAAGGCACTTGCTGAGGCTCTGCTTTGTGAGAAGCTGAGTGAGCAGAGGTGGTACCGCAATCAATTGCCCTCTGTCCGGTTCGGGACAGAGGGCATATTTTTATGAAACGGAGCTGATTGGGTTGAGTTTGAAAGAAGACGCAGTTCGTCTTCACAGTGAAGGCTATAACTGCGCCCAGTGTGTTTTGAGCGCCTGCGGCAAGTATACGGGACTGGACGACAATATGGCGCTTGCGATCGCCGGCGGCTTTGGCGGCGGCGTGCGCTGCGGCGAGATCTGCGGCGCGATTTCCGGCGCCGTAATGGCGATCGGGGCGGCACAGAACACGCAGGGCGATAAAAGCGCCTTGATGATTGTGGCGTCACTTACCAAGAAAACAACGGCGGCTTTCCGCGATAAGTTTGGGGCGGTGCGCTGCATTGAACTCAAACGCGATGGCGTACCGTGCGATGAGCTTATCGCATTTGGGGCGGAAACGGCGGAAGCGCTGATTACAACAGGAAGAGGAGAATGATACACGATGGGCATTTATGAGGAACTGATCGAGCGCGGGTTGATCGCGCAGGTCACCAACGAGGAAGAGATCAAAAACATGATCAACAACGGCAAAGCCGTTTTTTATATCGGCTTTGACTGCACGGCGGACAGCCTGACTGCGGGGCATTTTATGGCGCTTACGCTGATGAAGCGCCTGCAGATGGCCGGCAATAAGCCGATTGCGCTGATCGGCGGAGGAACTACCATGATCGGCGATCCGTCCGGCCGCACGGATATGCGCAAGATGCTGACGCGCGAGGATATTGAACACAACGCGGAATGCTTCAAGCGCCAGATGGAGCGCTTTATCGACTTTGGCGAGGGAAAAGCCAGAATGATCAACAACGCGGACTGGCTGCTGAATCTGAACTATGTCGATCTCCTGCGTGAAGTCGGCGCATGTTTTTCCGTCAACAACATGCTGCGCGCCGAGTGTTATAAGCAGCGCATGGAAAAGGGCCTGAGTTTTCTTGAATTCAATTACATGATCATGCAGTCCTATGACTTTTATTACCTCTTTCAGCATTATGACTGCAACATGCAGTTTGGCGGTGACGACCAGTGGAGCAATATGCTCGGCGGTACGGAACTGATCCGAAGAAAGCTCGGAAAAGACGCACATGCCATGACGATCACGCTGCTGACGGACTCCCAGGGCAAAAAGATGGGCAAAACGGCAGGCAACGCCGTGTGGCTGGATGCGAACAAAACATCTCCTTACGACTTTTATCAGTATTGGCGCAACGTCGACGACGCCGACGTCATGAAGTGCATCCGCATGCTGACCTTCCTTCCGCTTGAGCAGATCAGAGAGATGGAAGGCTGGGAAGGGAGCCGACTCAACCAGGCGAAGGAGATCCTCGCTTTCGAACTGACGGCGATGGTCCACGGCGAAGAAGAGGCCAGAAAAGCGGAGACGGCGGCCAAAGCGCTCTTTGGCGGCGGCGCCGGAAGCGCCGATATCCCAACGCTTGAGCTGGGAGAGGCCGATCTTGTTGACGGCGCGGCCGATATCATGACACTGCTTGTGAAAACCGGTCTTTGCCCGTCCAAATCCGATGCGCGCCGCAACATCCAGCAGGGCGGCGTTACAGCAAACGATGAAAAAATCACCGATATCGCGAAAATTTTTCCCGCCGAAGAACTGAAGGCAGGCGTTATCCTCAAGCGCGGCAAAAAGAGTTTTTATAAAGTCGTCCTGAAATAACAAAAGAAGGGTGTAAGAGAAACGCTTACACCCTTTTTCTATGCATTGTCGGTCGCGGTTGCAAAAAAAGTCAGCATATGGTATTGTATAAATAATTGGGTCTAATTCTTCCGTAATTGGCAGGTATATAGATATGAACAGGAACAGTTCCAACAGCTCCTTCAGGCTGGAGCACTGGAAAAAAATAGCCATCGGCATTGCGCTGTATGATATTTTTGCGGTCAATGCGGCTTATTTCTTCGCGCTGCTGCTGCGATTTGATTTTCGTTATACGCTTATTACCAGGCGTTTTATCGATATTTGGGAGCGTTTCGCACCGGTTTACGCCCTTCTTTGTCTTGCGGCGTTTATCCTGATGGGGATGTACAAAAGCATCTGGCGTTTTGCAGGGTTGAATGAAATGTACAGGATCCTTGCGGCGTCCTTCCTGATGTCCGGCGTACATGTGGCCGCAACGCTGCTTTTTTATGGGCGTATGCCGATCTCGTATTATGCGATCGGTGCGATTCTGCAGTTTATGCTGGTGGGCGGTATCCGCTTTTCCTATCGTATCGCCTTGTCGATCTTTAACAAAAACGGAAAACGCAGCAGCGACAGGATCATGTTGATCGGCGCCGGCTCGGCCGGACAGATGATTCTGCGCGACGTCAACGGGAATCCCGACGGCGGCAAGGTCGTCTGCATCATCGACGATAATTCCAACAAGTGGGACCGCTACGTGGACGGCGTTCGCGTCGTCGGCGGCAGGGAATCCATTCTGGAGAACGTAGAAAAGTATAAGGTCAACAAGATCTTTCTGGCTATCCCCAGCGCGACAATGGCGCAGCGGCGTGATATCTTGAACATCTGCAACGAAACCGGCTGCGAGATCAAAAATCTTCCCGGCATGTTCCAGCTTGTTTCCGGCCAGGTTACGGTCAAGGCTTTGCGCGATGTCTCGATCGAAGACCTTCTGGGGCGTGATCCCATCCGTCCCGATTTGAACGAGGTTTTTCAATTTATCAACGGCAAAACCGTTATGGTCACAGGCGGCGGCGGCAGTATCGGTTCGGAACTGTGCCGACAGATCGCAGGACACAGCCCAAAGCGTCTGATCATTTTTGATATTTACGAAAACAACGCATATGAGATCCAGCTTGAACTGAGAGAGAAATATAAGGAACTGGACCTTGTCGTCCTGATCGGCTCGGTGCGCGACAGCCGCAGGATGTTTCAGGTCTTTGACGAATACCGCCCGGATATCGTCTATCATGCGGCCGCCCATAAGCACGTTCCCCTGATGGAGGACAGCCCTTGCGAGGCGATCAAGAACAACGCCATCGGTACGTACAAGACGGCTTATGCCGCGATGATGCACGGCTGCCAGCGCTTTGTCCTGATCAGCACGGACAAGGCCGTCAACCCGACCAATATCATGGGCGCAAGCAAGCGTCTGTGTGAGATGATCATCCAAAGCTTCGACGCCAAAATCAAGGCCGGAAAAGCGGACGAGATCCCCCAGCTATATCTGCACCGCGGAAAAGAGTTCGCTGAAAGGATCGCAAGCGCAGAAGCTTTCAGGAACATCAAAACCGAATTTGTGGCAGTTCGCTTCGGAAACGTCCTCGGGTCCAACGGCTCGGTCGTACCCGTGTTCAAGCGCCAGATCGAAAAGGGCGGCCCCGTTACGGTCACCCATCCGGATATCATCCGCTATTTTATGACGGTTCCAGAAGCGGTCAGTCTTGTCATGCTGGCCGGTACATATGCTCACGGCGGCGAGATCTTTGTTCTTGACATGGGAAGCCCTGTTAAGATCGATACGCTTGCGCGCAACCTGATCCGCCTTTCGGGACTGAAGCCGGATGTCGACATCAAGATCGAGTATACAGGTCTGCGGCCGGGAGAAAAGCTTTACGAAGAAAAGCTGATGGCGGAAGAAGGATTGAAGCGAACCGACAACAAACTGATCCATATCGGCTGCCCGATTCCCTTTGATACCGACGCATTCCTTTCCAGCCTTGACGAACTGATCGAAGTGGCTTATCGAAATGACGAGCATATCCGCAGCTATGTCGAACGTCTGGTTCCGACCTATCATCCGACATATAACGGCCAACGCGTTCTTCCCGACCCGGTTGTAACTGATCCCGAGCCGACTGCCGGTGAGAAAACAGCCGTTTTGGCACATTAAGAAAAGAAGGCACATGATAACATGTGCCTTCTTTTTACATGCTTTTATTCGGGATCTGTTTCCCTGCGTGGTCGATCGTCGTGCTGCCCTCAAGCAGCAGCTCGGATACGGGAACGATAGTATATCCTTCGTTCTGCAGCGTATCGAGGATCCGCGGAAGGGCTTCCGGCGTGTGCTCGGCCGCGTTATGGAAAAGCACGATGCTTCCGGGTTCGACTCGTTTGAGTACACGCTCACAGATCTCATCCGCGCTGATCCCTTTCCAGTCCAGGCTGTCGACCGACCACTGGATTGCCGTCATCCCGAGCTCCTTTACCGTCTGGATGACGTGATCGTCGTATTCGCCGTAAGGACAGCGGAACAACGTCGGAGCAACGCCGGAAGAAGATGAGATGATGCTGTTGGCCTCCCTTAAATCTACAGCGATATCATTGGCGCTCATCATCGAAAAATGTGAGTGATGCAAGGAATGGCTCATCACCTCATGTCCCGCGTCATGCAGGGCTTTGACGGATTCGGGATATTTTTCCGCCCAGTCCCCGACAACGAAGAACGTGGTATGTACGCCGTACTGGGAAAGGATATCAATGAGCGTTTGGGTATCCTCGTTTCCCCAGGCCGCATCAAAGCTGATGGCAAGCTTTTTGTCGTCACGCTGAACGCAGTATATCGGAAGCTGCCGCTGGGCGGCCGAAGCGCCGACAATGGCCGGGTTGTTTACAGCCCACAAGATCAACGCGGCCGCGATAGCCGTACCCATAATAGAAAGGATGCGCCTATGCTGCTGAATAAGCGTACTGATTTTATCCATGTTCATCACTCCTCTCTACAGCGTATGTGGACACGCTGCAGGATAGAAGAGGAACATTTACATCAAAACCGCGGAAACGATTCCGATCAACAGGCCGAGGGGAAGAAGCGAAGCGCTGATAATCTGAAAGTCGATGCACCGTTCGTCAAATGAGTTTTTCATGGGTCAAAGCCTCCTTTTTCTCTTTGATCCAAGAATATCAGATGACATGTCCCATTTACCGGACAATGTGTTATGTTAACAAAAGAAAGACGAGATCTTACAGAATCCCGTCTTTCTTTTTGACAGCTTATTGCGGTATCTCAATAATCCACGACGATGCGGAAGGAAGGCTTTTCTCCGCCTCCCATCAGATAACAGTGGCCGTCCTTTTCACCCCAGGAAATATCATATGTTTCACCAAGGCGAAGCTCGGAAGCATATTCTACCAGAATCCGGGACGGGGAGCGGCCGTCTTTCGCAGGAGAAAAGACGTTTTCGGCCAGATCAAAATAGCGCGTATTGTTCATGTGCCCATTCATATCAATATAGCTGAGCGGCACAGTGAAGGGCATGGATTCGTTTGTGAAGAAAGAACGCGGCGGGCGGGGAAGGGATATTTCCTTCCCGGTCTTCACCCCCGCATAGTCAAAGCCTGACTGCGCGGAAGGAACAAGCTTTCGCTCCAAGACGTCCGCAAGCGTCCAAATGGCGGAAGAACGGATGATGCAATTGCCCTCGGCGTCCAGGATACAGTGATACCGGGGATAGAGTGAGTGCACCGTCCGTCCGGGCCAGGTTTCGATCCGAATTTCCTCGCGATATTTCGGCATACGCTCGATCTCGACCAGCTGCAGTGCAAGCACCCACATCAGATTTTTTGCGCGGATCACGTCGATGCCGGAGCCGAGGAGTTCCGAATGCTCGGTCGCCGTTTCCTGCATGATCTCGAACAGCGACGACATGCGAAGCGAGCGGAAACGGTCAACGTCACGGCTTTTTAATCTGTAGTTTTCGGAATAGATTTCCATTCGTTCAGTCCTTCCCGGTAAATTGCCCGCCGCGTCGGAACACGGCGGGCAAAAATGTTCAGATCGCTTCGATCTCTTTCAGCGTCAGGTCTCGGCCTGAGACAGGCGTAAGCTTGTCGCCGCCGCAGGCAGGGCAGACAAGCCTGTCGTTGATCCCGGCAGAAAACTCATGCCCGCAATCGAGACAGCGTGCTTTGCCCTCCAATACTTCGACAACAAATTCTGTGTCGACGTAACCGGTACCGTCAACGACGGCTTCCCAGCAATCCTCCAGATACTTGGGGACGACGCCGGAGAGCGTGCCGACCTCTACCGTGATTTTGCAAATGCCGTCCAACTGCTCGTCTTTGGCGATCTTATCCACCATTTTCAGCAGGGCGTCACAGATTCCGAGCTCGTGCATTATTTGTTACCGCCGATCGCTTTGCGTACGATGCCGCCGGTACGCTTGACAAGCCCTTCGGCAACCTTGATCGGCATGGTCTCAAACGAGCCGGCCTCCCAGTTGCGGACCTTTTTGAGCTTGATGGCGTCAAACTTGCAGCGCGTCGTGCAGAGGCCGCAGCCAATGCACATGTACTCGTCGACCTTAGTCACGCCGCACCCGAGGCAACGCGCGGTCTCCTTGCGTACCTGCTCTTCGGTAAAGGTGACGCGGGCGTCGGAGAAGGTCTTGGCTTTGGCTTCGTTATAGCCAGGAAGCTGACGGTGATCGCGGTCGAAGCTTGCAACGTCGAGCAGAGCCTTCTCTTTATCCAGCGCGGTGAAGTGCCTGCGGTCGCGCCCCATGGTCAGCGTCTGGCCTGGGTGGACGAAGCGGTGCAGCGAGATAGCGGCTTCTTTTCCGGCTGCGATCGCGTCGATGGCAAACTTCGGGCCGGTGTAGCAGTCGCCGCCGACGAAGATATCGCTTTGATTGGTCTGGTAAGTAAGCGGATCGGCCAGCGCAGTGCCCTTGGGTGTGGTCTTGAGGTCGCCGATATCGAGATTGCCCCAGTCAACGACCTGACCGACAGCGCCGATCACGCTGTCAAGTTCGATCGTTTCAAACTTTCCGGTGCCGACAGGTTTGCGGCGGCCTTTTTCATCAGGCTCGCCGAGTTCCATCAGTTCGACCTTCATGCCGGTTACCTTGCCGTTCTCGCCGAGAATTTCAACAGGCGCGCAGAGGAAGCGGAATTCAACGCCCTCTTCCTTCGCTTCTTTGACCTCGTCGCGGTCGGCGGGCATTTCATCTTCGCCGCGGCGATAGATGATATAGGTCTTTTCGGCGCCGAGACGAACGGCCGTGCGGCAGACGTCCATGGCAACGTTGCCGCCGCCGACGACGGCGCAGCGCTTGCCGAGCTCGACCTTATTCCCGAGATTGACCTCACGCAGGAAGTCGACGCCGCCGAGAACGCCTTCAAGATCTTCCCCGGGGACTTTCAGCCTGGCACTTTTCTGGGCGCCGATCGCAAGATAGAAGCCCTTGTAGCCTTCTTCGCGAAGCTGCTGGATCGTGACGTCCTTGCCGACTTCAACGCCGCACTTGAATTCAACGCCCATCTCGCGGAGGATGTCGATTTCCGCGTTGAGAACGTCTTTTTCCAGACGGAAGTTCGGAATGCCAAGCGTCAGCATGCCGCCGGGAACGGGATTCCGGTCAAAAACCGTGACAGGGTAGCCCTTGTTAGCCAGGTAATAGGCGCAGCTCATACCGGCAGGGCCGGCACCGATGATCGCAATTTTTTCGGTAAAGGGCTTGCCCGTCTGGTTGAGCATTTTGGGGACAAAACGCGTGGACTTATCAAGATCGTGGTCGGCGATAAAGCGCTTGACCTCGTCGATCGCAACAGCCTCGTCCACATTGCCGCGGGTGCATTCCTGCTCGCAGCGCTTGTTGCAGATGCGGCCGCATACGGCGGGGAAGGGATTTTCTCTCTTGATCAGCTCGAGCGCTTCGGTGTATTTGCCCTGCGCGGCAAGCTTCAGATAACCCTGAACGGCAATGTGAGCCGGACAGGCGGCCTTGCAGGGGGCGGTGCCGGTGGGAAGCGTATCCTCAAAGTTCTCGCGATAATTGGGGTTCCATACGTCTTTGGAGAAGATAACGTCCGTCATCTTCTTGTATTCTGGAGCGCTGGTATCCGCACGCGTGGGCAGCTTCTGACCAAGCTTGAGCGCATTGGCCGGGCAGGTTTCGACGCACATGCCGCAGGCGACGCACTTTGCCTCGTCGATCGTGGCGACATAGTTGGAACGGATAACGTCGCGCGCGCCGAACATCAGACCGACGCGAAGGCCAAAGCAGGCGCAGGAGCAGCAGTTGCAGATCGCGGCGCTCTCGCCGGCTTCCTCAATGTTCGGAATGTCGTGCATCAGACCGTTATCCTCGGCGCGCTTGATGATCTCGAGCGCTTCCTCACGCGTGATCTCGCGGGCACGGCCGGTACGGATATAATGCTCGGCGCCTTTGCCCATCTGAATGCACATTTCATCGGCAAGATGGCCGCAGCCGTCGTTGATCGAGGTGCGGGAGGAACGGCAGGAGCAGGGAGAGACCGAGAATTTGTCATACTTGTTCAGATAGTAGGAAAGCTTGTCGAAATCGTTGGCCGTCGGGTCGTCCTTGATCGCACTTTCTATCGGGATGACGCGCATCAAACCGTAGCCCTGGGGGATCACGGCGCTCATCAGTTCCATGCGCTTGCGGGTGTATTCCTCAAATGCGCGGCCGACCTCGGGGTGAGTTTCCAGCAGCTCCTTGTTGTTGACGAGCATTTCCATTATGCCGGGGGCAAAGATCTGCATGAAGTACTTGTCAACGCCTTCTTCGGCGTCGTAGGTGCAGCGGAAAACGCCGATCCAGGCAAGATGCTTGGCGAGTTTTTCCGTCTCTTCGACGCTTTTGCCGACTTTTTTTGCCAGCCACGCCGCCGTGCGCTCTTTGCGCAGACCGGCTGCGATCGCAACATCGGCTTCATCGTCTGTAACGATGTTTGCCAGGCTGTAGTATTCCGGCGCGTTTTCGTCGATCTTGTTGACCATGCCGGATACGCCGCCGATGACCTTACACAGCTTGACGATTTTTGGCCTTAATTCTGCCATTTTTGTACTCTCTCCTTACAATTTATTGTCGTTATTATGTTCTTTGCTCTATATGATAATAGTATATTTCAAATACGCGGCAAGTCAATCCCTTTTTTACCGTCCTTTGCCCTGTGTGTGAAAAGAAAAAGCGGGCGAAAAAGGGCTTAATTATTCTTAAAGCAGACGCTTCGCACGGATTATTCTTGATTTTGTCATAATCCTTCGATATACTGTAAAATCAAGAATATAAAAGGCGGCCCAACATGGAGCATCTGGAAATCGAACGTAAATATCTGATCCGTTTGCCGGAGAAACATCTGCTTGATTCCTTTTCATCATCTCAAATCGAACAGATCTATATCCTTTGCGGCGAGGGCGGAAGAGAACGGATCCGCTGCCGCGAGACCGAAGGAAAAAAAGTTTATACGCACACGGCAAAAAAAAGAGTAAGCGATCTGACACGCATCGAAATTGAAAACGAAATATCCGAAGAAGAGTACCGCTCTTTGATGCAGCAGAAAGACCCGGGAAGAGACGTCTTGCGTAAGACCCGTTACCTCTATCCTTACCGGGGACAGGTATTTGAGATCGACGTTTTTCCGTTCTGGCATGATCGCGCGCTGATGGAGCTGGAACTGAACAGCGAAGAGCAGCCGGTGCTGCTTCCGCCGGATATTTGCATCATTCGCGATGTGACGGCCGAAAAAGAATACACAAACGCGTCGATCGCCAAATCGATCCCGTTTGAGAAGCTTGCTTGATTGTAACGAGGTAAAAAAATGAAGAAACTGATTTGTCTGATCCTTTGCCTTTCCATGCTTTTTGCGCTCAGCGCCTGTGCCGAGCTTGACGCGATCCGAAATGCAGAACTGCCGCCGCTCCCCACGCCGGAGGCGAAAACGACCGATATCCCCGCGCCTGCCGATACCGAAGAGGGGGACGACGCGGCCAGAGAGACACCGATCCCCGAGATAACCGCGGATGCTGAAAACGCAACGGGCGCAGAACTTGGCGACAGGGTGATCATTTACACCAAAAAGACGACCGAGTTATCGGACGCGCCTGATGGACATCTGATTCTGGACTTTTCCTATGTTACGCCGACAGTTCGTATCGATGAGCGGCCCGAGGCGGCAAAGGCCATCAACGAGCAGCTTGTTCTGTTCGACGAGGCTTATATCTCCGGAAGCGGCGCCGAAGGCGGGAAAAACCATCTGTTGGAAGAGGCGCTCGACAATTATTCCTATGTCCATGATACCGGGGCAGAGCTGAATACGTTATTCACTTCCGCCAGAACCGTGAAAAACCTCCGCGCCGACGGAAGCGTAGTAAGTTTTCGTTATTGGACAAGCGTATATACGGGCGGAAAAGGCGGAAAGCATTCCTATGTCGGCTGTAATTACAGCACGCAGACCGGTGAAAAAATCACGCTGGATATGCTTTCTTCCGATTACGAGACGCTCAAAAGCGCGCTGGGCGACAGAATCATTTTTGTCGCCCGTCAGGATGATGCTCTGTATTCAGAGATTGCAAAAAATGACGTCGATGCCGACAGCGCGCTGAAAGCCCTTGTTAGAGACGGCAGCTGGTATTTTTCAGGTGAAGGAATGGTTTTCTTCCCGGAGTTTGGCGAGCTGCTGCCGGAAGAGAGCGCTTTTCCGATGTTTACGATCCCGTATGATCTGCTTGTCGGTGTGATCGACGAGAAGTATCTGCCTGCTGCGCGCGAGGGAACGGCCGAACTGGAGATCCTTCCGCTTGACGAAGTGGAGGATGGAACGGTCTGGAGTATCGACCGTCTGGCCATCTCAGAGGGCGACGAGATGTACTTGAAGGTCAGCGGGACGGCTTATGACGTTACGATCAGCAATTGCTACCACGTGGATGACCCTGAGGCGGACGAGCGTTTTTATGAGTCAGACCGCCACTGGTACGCCAGCTTTATGACCGATTGTGCGCTGCAGATTCGTACAGAGATCCCGGACGGTTTGCCGGATTTGATGATCGTCTATTCCGATGCGGACCACGTTGAACACAGACTGTTTTTAAGCGAAAACGGCGATGACGGCCATGTGGAGCTGGTTGATGATTCCATCCAGGCGGTCGGCTGATAAAAAAGGAAAAAACGCCGGAAAAACAGTTGACAGAGGCAATTAGTCGTGGTATTATACCAAAGCCGCATTGAAGAGGCCTGCAAAAGTCGGAGCGATCCGCGCCTCAAAAGCGAGTCCTGTAAGATGGGAGGAACTATTCGTGAAGCATGCTATCATCGTGACCGGCGGTAAGCAGTACCGTGTCGCCGAGGGTGACGTCGTTTTCATCGAAAAGCTCGACGCAGCTGCGGGCGACAGTGTCAAGTTTGACCAGGTCCTGGCTGTGATCGACGGTGAGAACGTCGTTTTCGGCAAGCCCGTGGTCGAAGGCGCGTCCGTCAGCGCAAACGTCGTCAAGAACGGCAAAGCCGCCAAGATCCGCGTTTACAAGATGAAGCCCAAAAAGGGTTATCGCAGAACGCAGGGCCACAGACAGCCCTACACCAAGGTTCAGATCGAAGCGATCAACGCCTGAAGCATCCGCAGCTATTTTGACAAAAGGAGGAGTAACCTAAATGGCACATAAAAAAGGTATGGGTTCTACCAAGAACGGCCGCGACAGTGAGTCTAAGCGTCTTGGAACCAAGAGAGCCGACGGACAGTTTGTCCTGGCCGGCAATATCCTTGTCAGACAGCGCGGAACGAAGATCCACCCCGGCAACAATGTCGGTAAGGGAAAGGACGACACTCTGTTTGCTCTGATCGACGGCAAAGTGAAGTTCGAGCGCATGGGCAAGGACCGCAAGATGGTCTCTGTTTACGAAGAAATCGCACAGTAAGAGAAACACAAAGACCGGACAGATCTGTTCGGTCTTTTGTTTTACTTCAGGCAAACACACGACGTATCGGATGGAAATGAGGGGAGAACATGGCAGCCTCTTTTGTTGATAAAGCAAGGATTACCGTTCGCGCCGGAAACGGCGGCGACGGCGCGGTGGCGTTCCACCGGGAAAAATATGTGGCGGCGGGCGGCCCTGACGGCGGCGACGGCGGCCGCGGCGGAAGCGTTATTTTTTCAGTTGACGAGAACATGTCCACCCTGATGGACTTTCGCTATAAGCGTAAATTTGTGGCCGGCAACGGTATGCCCGGACAGGGAAAACGCTGCAACGGCCGCGACGGCGAGCCTATGGTCATCAAGGTCCCGCGCGGTACGGTGATACGCGATACGGAAACCGGCGCTATCATGCACGACATGTCAACGGGCGAGGACTGGGTCGCTGCAAAAGGCGGCCGCGGCGGATGGGGCAATACCCACTTTGCCACGCCGACCCGTCAGGTCCCGCGCTTTGCCAAGCCCGGTCTTCCGGGCGAGAGCCACGATATCACGCTGGAGCTGAAGCTTTTGGCGGATGTCGGTTTGGTCGGGTTTCCGAACGTCGGCAAATCCACGCTGCTTTCTGTCGTCAGTAAAGCGCATCCGAAGATCGCAAACTATCATTTCACGACGCTCTTCCCAAATCTGGGCGTCGTCTATGTTGACGAGGGCGTGTCCTTCGTCATGGCCGATATTCCGGGGATCATCGAAGGCGCTTCCGAAGGAGCCGGCCTCGGCCACGACTTTCTGCGGCATATCGACCGCTGCCGTCTGCTTGTCCACCTTGTCGACGTCTCTGGCTGCGAGGGGCGGGATCCCGTCGAAGATTTTGAAGCCATCAACGCCGAACTCAAGGAGTACAGCGCCGAGCTGGCCTCCCGTCCTCAGATCGTCGCGGCAAACAAGTGCGACCTGCTGGAGGAGGGCTCGGATAATCTTGAAAGGCTGCGCAGACACGTTGAGGCGCTTGGATATAAGCTTTTTGAGATCAGTGCTGCCGCGCACAGCGGCACGCGCGAGCTTGTCGGCGAGTGTGCAAAGCGTCTGCATGAGCTTCCGCCGATCGCAAGCTATGAAGCGGATTACGTCCCGCCGGAGCCCAAGGTCGACACTTCCGGTGAACTGACGATCGAAAAATATGATGATATGTGGCTGGTCGAGGGCCCGTGGCTGCAGCGGCTCGTCGCAACGATCAATTTTTCGGATTATGAAAGCCGGATGTTTTTTGACCGGATCCTGCGCGAGAACGGCGTGTTCCAGCGCATGGAGGAGATGGGCGTGAAAGACGGCGATACCGTCAGCATGTATGACCTGATGTTCGAATACAGAGAATAAAAGCAAGTGTGCCGCATCGTATTGGTCCGATGCGGCACACAACATAATTAATATACAACGAGAGACAATCATTCGTCAATATATTTAACAAATATTAAAAGGAAAACCTGCGATTTGAACAATTTGACGAATGATTCTTTGTTTTCTTTGCCAATTGTTTTTCCTGTTAGCATTTGGTAATATATAGCCAGAAAGGGAAACACCCTATGACATAAACCGTTCCGAATAAGTCATACGGATCGAAGGGGTCGTCTCAGGCGGGAAATGTTCCGGCACATATAGTTTACTCACTATACGAGTTATCAGATGATTGTGATGTGACCGTTGAATGGATTTCAAAACCTGTTGATGCCCGAATCTGAAGAAAGAGAGGTAACCAGGATGCTAGATATCAAGAACACAGAGAAATAACCCCTGACTGTGGAACCGCGTGGATCAGTCAGGGGTTATTTCGTTATAAGCTTGTTTTGTGATCAGCCTTTCGGGGCTGTTATTTTTTGCTCTTTTCAAAATCCATTTTTTACATACGGACAGAATTGCATATCTTTCTTTTCGTCGCAAAAGATAAGCACGGTAAGGATGTGAAAAACAAACAGCCGAGGCTGTCCGCTTTTCCGATCCGACCCAATCTGATGAAAAGGAGATGCAAAGAATGTCTTACACTTCCAGCAACCAGCTCGTGAACCCGAATGCTCGCGAGGCCATGGACAAGTTCAAGATGGAAGCCGCCTCCGAAGTCGGCGTCAATCTGAAGAACGGTTACAACGGCGACCTTACCAGCCGCCAGGCCGGCTCCGTCGGCGGGCAGATGGTCAAGAAGATGATCGAAGCCTACGAAAACGGCATGAAGTAATCACGTCTCAGCGTGACAGATTGCAGGGCGGCAAAACCGCTCTGCAATTTTCTATTGTCAAATGACTTGACAACTTGACAAGTTTTGTCGCATAGCGTATCATTTAAGAGTTAAAGGGAAGTTTTTTTCAGGGTTTCTTTTATGGGAAATCCAAACATATACAGGAGTGGAAACAGATGTCCAAACATCTTGCACATAAGGAAAAGCCGAAGAAAAAACCGGTCGTTGACTATTCTGCCAGGGAGATCAAAATTCCCGAGAAAAGGCAGAGAGCAAAGGCAAAATCCCAAGCGCCCAAGCAGGAGGACTCTTTTCAGACGGCCATGCTCAACAAAACGCTCGATCGTAAATTCAGCGTTTCCGATCTTGCGCTGACCGGGATCGCGTTGATCCTGCTTGTCGTTGCCTGCTTTTTGCCGACGAGCGGTCTGGTCCGGCTTCTTACGTTCCTTGTTCCGTTTCTGCTTGCCGGTTATTCGTATTTGTTTGAGGCTTTTCAAGAGGCCTTTATGGGGATCGTTCTCGGAAGAGAACTGATCGTTACCGTTGCCGGGCTGATGGCGTTCTGTGCGGGTTCGTATGCCGGCGGTGCTGCCATTATGATTTTTTTAAAGCTGAGCGACAGCGTTCTGGCCTATGCCGAGATGCTCCAGGCCGAAAAGGTCGGCTCGCTTTACACGCTGCGTCCGGAAAGGGCAAATCTTGTAAAAGAAAACCGCGTTTCCGTCGTCAAAGCCGAAACACTGGAAAAAGACGACGTGGTTGAGATCTATCCGGGTGAGACGATCCCGACGGACGGCGTCGTGATCGACGGGACGTCAGTGCTTGACGCTTCCGCTCTGATCGGCAGCAGTCTCAGTTTTCCTGTCGCGGCGGGAAGCAAAGCGATTTCCGGCTGTGTCAACACCACCGCACCGATCCGTGTCCGTGTCGAGACGGAGCAAAAAAATGCCGTATGCAGCACCGTGCTTCGTTCAGCCGAGAACTCGTGGATGCACAAGTCATCACAGGAGCGGCTGATCCAAAAAGTCATTTCCTTTGCTGCGCCTGCGCTTGTGATCGCTGCTTTCCTGCTGGCGATTATCCCCTCGATCACGACAGGCGACTGGCGTACCTGGCTGAGCCGCGCAGCCGTAATTTTAACTGTTTCCCAACTGTATTCCGTCGTTCAAAGCGTTAAGCTCGTATACGACAGCGCTGCGGCCTACGCAGCTGCAAGAGGGATCGTGTTTAAGGGCCATGACGTGCTTGAAGCGCTCTCGCGCGCCGAAACGCTTGTCTTTGACAAGACGGGGACCGTCACGGAAGGACGCTATCAGATCAAAGACGTTTTTCCGAAGGGCGTCAGCGAAGGCCAGCTGCTCTTCCTTGCCGGGGCGGCGGAACTGAATTCGCAGCATCCGATCGCTAAAGCTATCGTCGCGGCCAGCGGTGCATATGCGTCCGACGTCCAGGTGCTTGACGTTGAGGAAACGCCGGGACGTGGTGTTTGTGCTTTTATCGACGGGCGGAACGTCTATGTCGGTAACGCTGCCATGATGGAGGAACGCGGCATCGAATACGATTTGCCGACAGTCCCCGGTTCGGCGATCCATGTTTCGGTCGATAATCGGTATATCGGCCATATCATCGTGGACGACGCGCTGCGCGACGGCGCCTTTGATGCGATCGAGGAGCTTCGCATCAGCGGCATGAAAACAAGCGTCCTCGTGACCGGCGACGTGCATTCCTCTGCCAGAAAGATCGCTTCTGTCCTCAACTTTGACTTGGTGAAAGCGGAGCTTTCACCAAAAGAGAAATGCAGCGCCGTTGAATATCTGATGACAAACAGAAACGTCAACACGACGCTGGCTTTTGTCGGCGACGGGATCTGCGATACCGAGGTGCTCAAATGCGCCACGGTCGGTATCGCAATGGGATGTTATGACAAGCCGGAGGCCGTTGATGTTTCCGACGTGGCGATTCTCGCCCCGGATATCCACATGCTGCCAAAAGCTTATCAGGTCGCCGAGCGAGCCGCCGCAGCAGCGTTTCTGAACACGATCGTATGCGGCGCGGTCAAGATCATGGTGCTTATCTTTGGCGCAGCGGGCGTATTCGGTCTTCCTTTCGCAGCGTTTGCACAGTTTGCCGCCGTCGCGTTCGAAGCGTTCAATGCGATGCGGATTCTGAGATATGAAGAAAACAGACAAAAGCCGCGTGTCAAGTGGAGAAAGGAAAGATGGAAAAATGAACGAAGCGATGAAAGCTTTATATGAAAGACGCAGTATTCGCCGCTATCAACCGGAGCAGATCACGCGGGAGGAGCTTGACGCGGTCATCAAAGCCGGCGTTTGCGCTCCGTCCGGGAAAAACGGGCAGTCTGCGATCATCGTCGCCGTACAGGACAAAGAAACGCGCGATCTCCTTTCCGCGATGAATGCAGCGTTTCTCGGCACCAAAAGCGACCCGTTTTACGGCGCGCCGACGGTCCTTGTCGTACTGGCGAAGGCCGACAGTCCGTATGCGGTACAGGACGGCAGTCTTGTGCTCGGCAATTTGATGAACGCCGCGAAGGCGATCGGGCTCGGCTCCTGCTGGATCAATCGCGCAAAAGAAGTTTTTGACACCGAAGAAGGAAAACTGCTTCTGAAAAAGTGGGGGATCGAAGGCAGCTGGATCGGGGTTGGCCACTGCATTCTTGGCTATCCGGATGAGGATCCGGCGATCAAACCGCGCAAAGACAATTTCGTTACTTATGTGCTGTAAACGATGAATGTTTACGATTTTGACAAAACGGTTTTTTATCCGGACAGCTCCTATACTTTTTTTCTGTATTGTCTGAAGCATTATCCCGCGGCTGTACTGCGCACGGCGCCCCAGATCGTAGCCGCTTCGGTTTGTTATGCCGTAAAGGCTGTTGAAACGAAAGCTTTGAAGGAAAAGGTTTTTTCTTTCCTCCGTTATCTGCCGGAGCCGGAGAAGACCGTGGAAGCCTTTTGGAATGAGCACTTTTCCGGGATCGGTACGTGGTATCTTGCGCAGAAGAAGGACGACGACCTGATCATCTCCGCTTCCCCGGAATTCCTGGTCGGCGCAGCAGCTGAACGGCTGGGCGTTCGGCTGCTGGGAACGCGTATGAATATCCGCACGGGAAAGATCGACGGAGAAAACTGCCACGACGCGGAAAAAGTAAACCGCTTTCACGAGGCATATCCGAACGAAAAAATAGACGAATTTTATTCCGATTCGCTTTCCGACGCGCCGCTTGCCGCGATTGCAAAGCGCGCCTTTATGGTAAAGAAAGAAAAAGTGTCCGCCTGGCCCGACTGATGGCTTTATAGCAAGAAATGAGAGGGAAGACATGTCATCATCCACCAAAGAGGCGCTTGGAGCCGCATTGAAAAAAATGATGGCGATCAAGCCGATCGACAAAATCACCGTCAAGGATCTGGCCGAGATCTGCAAGGTCAATCGGCAGACCTTTTATTATCATTTTGACGACGTCTATGATCTTCTTGAATGGGTCTTTGAGGCAGACGCAGAGAAAAACCTGCCCCATGAGGTCAAATATGAGCGCTGGCGCGAGGATGTGTCGATGTTTTTCAAATATCTGATGCAAAACGCAGATTTCGCGCTGAATATTTACAATTCCCCAAACCGGACGTATATGCTTCGCTTCTACAAGCAAAAGCTGCAGAACTGTATCCGCAGTTTCGCCGTGATTGTTTCCCGGGATATGCTGATCGACCGTCGCGACTTCGAATTTGTGGTGGAGTTCTATGCAAACTGCGTAGTCGGTGTGATTTCACAGTGGCTCGATCTGGGGATGCAGCTTCCTGACGAGATCACGGTAGACCAGTGCTTGACCGTGCTTGACAACAGCGTGGAAAACCTGCTGAAGCGATTCGATCATTCCTGAATATAATCGGCGTTCTCTTTCCGGAGACGCCGATTTTTGTTTTGCCTTTTTCTATTGAAAGAAAGCAAAAGATAGGGTACAATTAATTGTCTGAGTAAATTTTCGCAAGGAGCCGGATTATGGCAGAACAGAAAACAAATGTGATGCGCGTGCTGGATCAGAAAAAGATCCGCTATGCCGCGCATGAATATCCGCACGGAGACGCGCCCGTTGACGGCAAAACGGTTGCCGCGCTGATCGGAGCGGATCCGGCGTGCGTATATAAGACGTTGGTAACGCGCGGAAACAGCAAAAAGATCATTGTCTTTGTTATCCCTGTTGAAAAAGAGCTGGATCTAAAGCTCGCCGCCAAAGCGGCCGGGGAAAAGAGCATTGAAATGATCCATGTTAGCGAGATCACGGCGCTTACCGGATATGTGCGGGGCGGTTGTTCGCCCATCGGCATGAAAAAACAGTATAAAACCATCCTTGACAGCAGCGTGGACGCGCTTGATACCATGATCGTCAGCGCCGGCAAGATCGGCGCGCAGGTCGAGCTGCCGCCCCGTGAGCTGATCGGGCTGATACGCGCAGAAACAGCGGACGTCGCGAAGGAGCCGTAATGCAGGAAAACATTTACATCAAAGGCGCAAGAGAAAACAACCTGAAAAACATCGACATCGAGATTCCGCGCGACAAGCTTGTCGTCATTACAGGACTGTCCGGCAGCGGGAAATCAAGTCTTGCCTTCGACACGATCTATGCCGAAGGTCAGCGGCGCTATGTGGAAAGTCTGAGCTCTTATGCGCGCATGTTTCTCGGCCAGATGGACAAACCTGATGTGGATTATATCGACGGGTTGTCTCCCGCCATTTCGATCGACCAGAAAACGACTTCGAAGAATCCCCGTTCTACGGTCGGCACCGTTACGGAGATCTACGACTATATGCGTCTTTTGTGGGCGCGGATCGGCATTCCGCACTGTCCGAACTGCGGAAAAGAGATCCGGCAGCAGTCGATCGACCAGATCGTCGACCAGATCATGGAGCTGCCGCGCGGAACCAGGATCCAGCTTCTCGCTCCGGTGATCCGCGGCCGCAAAGGCGAGCACGCCAAAGTACTGGAGGACGCAAAGCGCTCCGGTTATGTCCGTGCGCGCATTGATGGGAATTTATATGAGCTGACAGAAGAGATCCATCTTGAAAAAAACAAGAAGCACAACATTGAGATCGTTGTGGACCGCCTTGTCATCAAAGATGAGATCACACGCCGTCTGACAGATTCGACGGAAACAGCGCTCTCGCTGACCGGCGGCATTGTATTTGTCGAAGTCATGGGGGAAGAGAGCCGGATGCTCAGCTTCTCGCAGAATTATGCCTGTGAAGACTGCGGCATATCCATTGAGGAACTGACGCCGCGGCTGTTCTCCTTCAATAACCCTTACGGCGCCTGCCCGACCTGCACAGGTCTCGGCGTGCAGCTTCTTGTCGACCCGGATCTTATCATACCAAACCCGTCGCTCAGCATCATGGACGGCGCGATTACGGCCAGCGGATGGGGAAATGTCAAGAATGATTCGATCTCCAAAATGTATTTTGACGCGCTTGCGCGGCGCTATCATTTCAAGCTGACCGATCCCGTCAGAGACATTCCCAAAGACGGCCTTGATGCGATTCTGTATGGTACTAAAGGAGAACAGCTGCAGCTCCGTTTTGAAAAAAACGAGGGCTTCGGCATGATCAAAAGGGAGTTTGAGGGCATCGTCAACAATCTCCAGCGCCGCTATAAGGAGACGCAAAGCCCCTCCATGCGCGACGATATCGAAGAGTGCATGGCGGAAATCCCTTGTCCTGACTGCAGAGGCAGACGACTGAAAAAGACGGCGCTTGCCGTTACGGTCGGCGGTATGAGTATTGCTGATTTTTCCGATCTTTCGGTCACGGAAGCACTTTCGTTTTTTGATTCTCAGCACTTCAGCGAAAAAGAACTGCTGATTGCCGAACGTATCATCAAGGAGATCCGGGCAAGACTCGGCTTCCTTGTCAGCGTAGGTCTCGGCTATCTGACGCTGTCACGCGCCGCGGGTACGCTCTCCGGCGGCGAAAGTCAGCGCATCCGTCTGGCCACGCAGATCGGCTCAAGCCTGATGGGTGTACTTTATATCCTCGACGAGCCGAGTATCGGTCTGCATCAGCGCGATAACGCCAAGCTGATCCGCACGCTGAAAGAGCTGCGAGACCTTGGCAATACGCTGATCGTGGTTGAACATGATGAAGACACGATGCGCGCGGCCGATCATCTGATCGACATCGGCCCCGGCGCCGGTGTGAACGGCGGCGAAGTTGTTTGTGCGGGCACGGTAGAAGATATCTGCGCCTGCCCGCGCTCGATCACAGGCGCCTATCTCAGCGGCAAACGCTGCATCCCCATCCCGGCCAAGCGCAGAGAGGGAACGGGCAAAAGCCTTGTCGTACGCGGCGCAAGAGAAAACAACCTGAAAAATATCGACGTCGAATTCCCGCTCGGCAAGCTGATCTGCGTTACCGGCGTGTCCGGAAGCGGAAAATCCTCGCTTGTCAATGAGATCTTGTTCAAAACACTTGCGGCCGAGAAAAACCGCGTCAAGGTCCGCCCCGGCCGGTCTGACGGCATCGAAGGACTGCAGTATGTGGACAAAGTGATCTGCATCGACCAAAGTCCGATCGGGCGAACGCCGCGTTCCAACCCCGCGACCTATACGGGCGCGTTTAACGACATCCGCGATATTTTTGCCTCGACGCCAGACGCTAAGGCGCGGGGCTTCGGGCAGAGCCGCTTCTCCTTCAACGTCAAGGGCGGTCGCTGCGAGGCCTGCTCCGGGGACGGATTGGTCAAGATCGAGATGCATTTTCTCCCGGACGTCTTTGTCCCCTGCGAGGTGTGCAAGGGGAAACGCTACAACCGAGAGACGCTTGAAGTGAAATACAAAGGCAAAAGTATTTCCGACGTTCTTGACATGACGGTCGAAGAGGCGTATACGTTCTTCGAAAATCAGCCGAGGGTTCGGCGCAAGATCGAAACGCTTCTTGACGTGGGGCTCGGCTATGTGCGTCTCGGCCAATCCAGCACGACGCTTTCCGGTGGCGAGGCACAGCGCGTCAAGCTGGCAACCGAGCTTGCCAAGCGTGAAACTGGCTCGACCGTTTATGTTCTGGACGAACCGACGACGGGTCTTCATGTTGCGGATATCCACAAGTTGATCCACATCCTCGATCGTCTGGTCGACGCAGGCAATACGGTCGTCGTGATCGAACATAACCTTGACGTTATCAAGGTTGCCGATCATATCATCGACCTTGGCCCGGAGGGCGGCGACGGCGGGGGGACGCTCGTTTTTTCCGGCACGCCCGAGGATTGTGCGAACTGCGCCGAAAGTTACACGGGAGAATATCTCAAGCCCCTGCTTGAAAGAGGAAAGACTGCGATAACGGAGTAAAGGAATGGATCAGGAAAACGAACTGATTGAGCTTGCGGGCTCTGTCGATTCCGTCATCTACAAAAACGAAGAAAACGGCTATACCGTTCTCAGGCTTGTCGATTCCAACGGCGAGCTTGTGACGGTCGTCGGCTGTTTTCCTTATGCCGCAGCCGGCGAGTCTATGATCATTTCCGGCGTTTGGACGACGCATAGCGTACACGGCAAACAATTTAAGGCGGAGTACGCACAGCGCATGCTTCCCGCGTCCGCACCGGCAATTTATGATTATCTGGCGGGCGGCGCCGTTCGCGGGATCGGCCCGGCAACGGCCTTGCTTTTGGTAAACCGTTTCGGTGACAAGACGCTTGAGGTGCTGGAAAGCTCGCCGGATAAGATCGCACAGATCAAAGGGATCAGCCTGCAGAAGGCAACTCAGCTTTCCGAGACCTTTCGCCGCCAAAGCGGCATGCGGAGACTGATGGAGTTTATCTGTTCTTTCGGGCTGCGTCCCGTCCTGGCGATCCGTCTTTACCGCTATTACGGCGACAGCGCGATGGCGATCATCCGTGACAATCCTTATCTTCTTGCTGCGCCTCATATCGGCGGCTCGTTCGCCGAGGCGGACGACATGGCCCTTGAACTGGGCGTCGAACTGAAAAGTGAAAACAGGATTGCTGCCGCGGCAATATTTGAACTGGAATACAACGCGGGGGGAGGGCACTGCTTTATTCCCCGGGAAAAGCTGGCTGATATTACGGCGCAGATGATAGACGTTGAACCGGAGCGCATCGACGACGTGATCGAATCCATGATTACGGACAGACGCGTGATTTTCGAGCAGATCGCCGGCTGCAACGCCTGCTATCTGCCAAAACTGTATGAAGCCGAGCGCTTTACGGCTGAGCGGATCGCCGCAATGTCAAAAGAAAAGTATGCGTCGCGGATGGATTTCTCCGCGCTGATCACGGCTTTGGAGAAAAAACAGGGGATCGAATATGCCCCGCTGCAGAGACAGACCCTGCAGTATGCGCTGGAAAACCAGATCGTCGTGATTACGGGCGGCCCCGGGACCGGAAAGACGACGACGATCCGCGCGATCCTTGCCATGTTTGACCGTCTGGGACTGAAAACGCTTCTTGCCGCGCCCACGGGGCGCGCTGCCAAGCGCATGACAGAACTGACCGGCTGCGAGGCCGCGACGATCCACCGTCTGCTTGGCGCAAGATTTGCCGAAGATGAGGAGAGCGTTGTCTTCGGCAAAAACGCCGGCGATCTTTTGGAGTGCGAGGCGGTCATTCTTGACGAATGCTCCATGGTGGATATTTCTCTTATGAGCGCACTGCTCGAAGCCATGCCGGCGGATGCGCGTCTTGTTCTGGTAGGCGACGCGGATCAGCTTCCTTCCGTCGGCCCCGGCGACGTGTTCTCGGCGATCATCCGCAGTGAAGCTGTCCCTGTCGTCCGGCTGACCGAAATCTTCCGGCAAAACCGCAACAGCCGCATCGTTCGCAACGCTCACATGATCAACCGCGGCGAGCATCCCGATCTATCCGAAAACGCCGGTGATTTCTTCCGCCTCAAACGTTTACAGGCGGCCAGCACGGTCGACACGATCACAGAACTCTGCGCGACCAGACTGCCGCAGAAAATGGGCATTCCGCCCGAAGAGATCCAGGTTCTTTCTCCGACAAAGAAGGGGGAACTGGGAACGATCAACCTGAACAAGCATCTGCAGGAAGCCCTAAATCCGCCCGCTAAGGAAAAGAAGGAAAAGCTTTTCGGCACTGTCGTTTTCCGTGAAGGCGACCGGATCATGCAGATCAGAAACAACTATGATATCATGTGGCGCAGCGCGGACAACACCGCTGCGGGAAGCGGCATCTATAACGGCGATATCGGCGTGATCCGCAAGATTGATACGGAGCAGGAAACGCTTACCGTTGAATTTGACGGCAGGATCGCCGTATACACCTTTGATATGCTGCTGGAGCTGGAGCACGCGTGGGCCATGACGGTACATAAATCGCAGGGAAGCGAATTTCGCGCGGTCATTCTTTCCCTTTGCGCGGCCTCCCAAATGCTTATGTCCCGCGATATTCTCTATACCGCTGTAACGCGGGCGAAAGAGCTGTTGATCCTGGTCGGAGACGATCAGATTGCGTTTCGGATGATCGACAACGTAAGGCAGTCCCGCCGATACAACGCGCTTCGCCTTCGGATCCGCAACATGAGCGGAATTCAGGGAGATCGATGATGGAACTGCAGGCGATCTGCGATAATTTGACCGATCGTTTCCCGGAATGGGGCAAACGGATCGCGCTTCTTGATTTCAAAGAAGGGGAAGGCCACGGTATCGCCGACAACGACGGTCGTTTTGTATATTACAGCGAACGTTTGATGAACTATCTGACGGTGGAGCACCAAACCTTTTATATTGCGCAGCAGCTGATGCATTTGCAGCTCAATCATGCCGAACGGGGAAAAGGGAAAGATCCCCGTATCTGGAAGCGTGCAAGCGACGCCGTCGTCAACGCCATGCTGAGGTCAGAAGGATTTTCCGTTCCGGAAAATGCGATCATGATTGCCGATGCGCAGGAGATGAGCGCAGAGTCTCTGTACGGGATCCTGTTTGAAGAACAAAAAAACGCGCCTGAGATAGAGGCGAGCACCGGGGAAAAGGTAATCATGCCGGAACCCAAAAGCAAGCAGGCCGGGAAGGAAGCCGAAGCGCGTGACCGACAGATCGACGATCCCGGCTTGGCTGCTGTTGTGGCCGGCCTTGCCGAAATGCTTGAGCCGAGCATGCAGTTGGATTACGACTGGTTTCCCGGCACGACGATCCGGGACGGCGTGATTCGCCATGAATTCCGCGCTTATCCCGTTTCCTATGCCGAAATCTTGCTTGATACGAGCGCGTCGGTCGACGCGGACCTTCTTCGTGCGTTCGTGCGCGGCGTAAAAGGCCTGATGCGCCAGGATGCCGTTGTGCGCGTCGGCTGTTTCGACACTCGCTTTTACGGCTTTCAGGACATATACACCGAGCAGGACATACAGGACCTGAAACTGAGCGGCGCCGGCGGCACGGATTTTCATGCGGCGATCCATGCGTTTACCGGAGATGCGGAAAACCGGATTATTTTTACGGACGGCTATGCCGAAATGCCGGAAGAGCGCTGCGACGCGATCTGGGTCGTTTACGGCAACGCGGTGATACACCCGCAGGGCGGCCGCGTACTTTACGTTCGTCCGACAGAGGAGAAGGAAAAACATGAGATCGATTTTCTTATCACATGAACAGGTCTTTGACAAACCTCTTCCGCTTTTCAAAACCGTGGGAACTGCGGCACCGGCTGCGGATCTGGCGCTGCTGACGACGCCGGACGACGGCTTTTTGCATGAACCGGGCGGCGGGATCAATTATTATCTTGCCGACGGCTGCGTGGACAGATTCGGCCGAAACGACGCCTGCGCCGTTTGTGCGGTCCGCCCGGCCCTCCTTCTGGAGGAAGGGGATGAAAAACTGCTTGATCGGCTGCAGGAGGACGGAGACGTCGTGACGGCGTCATACGGTTCGTTTCCTGCCGGATTGCTGGACGCAAGTATGCGCGAACTGGCGGAACGGGAATATCGCCGCGGGACGCTTGCAAAAACGGAAGAAGTTTTTCACGCTCTCGGGGAACCGGCTCCGATCTATCAGCTTGGCGGAAAGCGTATCGTTCGCCTTGAGCTTTCTCACGGCGGCGCAGGCGGCTATGTTCTCCTTCGAGACGGTACGGCCGTCACGGAAGGCGACGCCGTATTTCTTGAATTCAGACCCGTCCGATGGCTGTACGACAAATCCCGCGGGATCCTTGTCTGCTGTCAGGCGCTTTTCGGCGGGATGGACCGGGATCGGGCCGCAGCCTATCTTAACGGCGATTTCTATTCTGACCTTTCGGAGAAAAACGTTTTCGGCACTTCCGATGAGTCCGATTATCATATTGCCTTGCATGACGAGCTCAGCCTGATACGCGCTTATGTCGAAGCGGACATCCCCGTTTTTCTGCACGGTCTTTCGGGCGACGGAAAAAGCGACCGTGTCCGTCAGATCGACCCGCAGGCGCTGGATATCGAGCTTGTCAACGAAAATCCCGAGACGATCAACGGGCGTGCTGTTTACAACGAGGCGCATGATGAGATTGTGGATATCAAGCCGGTTTGGCTTGTAAAATTAGAGCGGCTTTGCGAGGACGGTAATCTGCATATCCTGTTCTTTGACGAGCTTACAAACGCGACGAAACAGACGCAGTCAGTCATCTTCAAAATTGTTCTTGAACGCTTTGTCAACAACCGCTGGGCGCTGCCGAAAAACGCACGAATCGTGGCAGCCGGCAACGATCGCAGCGAATCGAGCGCGGCCCATGACCTGGCGGAACCGCTCTTCGGTCGTTTTGCGCATATCTATATCCGTACGACCGTGGAGAACTGGATGCCCTGGGCGGTAAGAAGCCGCATCAACCCCTTTGTCATGGAGTTTCTTGCCAATAACGACCTGTATCTGCGCACACCCTTTACCGGAATGGAAGGCAACGCCGATCCGCGCCGGTGGGAAATGGTTTCCAAAGCGCTTGACAGCTCGGGAAACGACTTTTCGCTTCTCGCTCCTATCGTTGGGCGCGATGCCGCCGATGCGTTTATCCGCTTTTTTGCGGCTCGGCAGGAGATCTCCGCGCTTGGAGACTATACGGATGAGGAACTTGCAAGACTGAGCATTTCCAGAAAATATCAGCTTGCGCAGCAGTGCCTTGCCGTTTCGGGATCGATGAGGCAGGCCGGACGCGCGCTTGCAGCGCGCCTGGGCTCTGAATTCCTGGCGTGGTTTGATTACATCCTTCAGCGCCGCGAGTCTGCACTTGCCCCGCATGAGGAATGACGATAATCGTTCAAGAGAGGAGCATTTAGATGAATTGGATCACAGAAGAGCGTTATGAGGAACAGATGCGCACCGAAGTCGAGCCGTACGTTAAAGCGCGGATGGAGTATGGCTTCTTTGAACGGGAAAAAGGACAGAAGCTGTATTACGAACACTGCAAAGCGGACGAGCCCAAGGGCGTGATCGTCATCAGCCACGGCTTTACCGAATCCGTGCGCAAGTTTACCGAGTCGGCCTATTACATGCTTCAAAACGGATATGACGTTTGGGGGCTTGACCATCGCGGACACGGACGGTCTTATCGAAGCAACAGGAATCCTTATGTCGTTCATGTCGAACGGTTTTCCAACTATGTGAAAGATCTGCATTATTTGACGGAGAATCTTGTGATCCCCGCTTCCGGAAAACTGCCGATCTATCTTTACTGCCATTCCATGGGAGGCTGCATCGGAGCCTGGACGATCGAGGCGTATCCGCGGCTGTTCAAAAAAGCCGTTCTCTCTTCGCCGATGCTGGGACTCAGCTTTGGAAAGATCCCCGTTCCCGTTGTTTACGCCGCGGCCAGCCTGAAGGGAATCGGCTCGAGGAAAAAGAACGCGCTGAAAGCGGTCGAGTCTTTCCCGCAGGAGCCGGACTTTGAAAACAGCTGCGACTCTTCCGCAGTCAGATATCACTACTACTACAACAAGCGCCTGTCCGACACGGCCCTGCAGACGACCGATCCTTCGATCAACTGGGGAAAGCAGTCTGTCAAAGCCTGCGCCCGCGTCACATCCCGGATCGAGACCGCAAAGATCAAGATCCCGGTGCTGCTGATCCAGGCCGGGAACGATACGGTCGTGAAAAACGCCTCCCAGGATCTGTTTGCATCCCGCGTGAAGAGCTGCGAACTGTTTCGCGTGCCCGATATGAAGCACGAGCTGTATATGACGGATTCGGATGTACTGATCCCGTATTGGGAAAAGATCTTCGCTTTTTTCAAATAATCACGCTTTTTGCGGAAAAGTTGAAGAAACGGCAAACCCGTGCTATAATAGCGCTGTTTTCCGCATGCCTTGACAGCCGAATTGCTCACAGGTAAAATAAGCACGATCGACGAAGGAAAGAAGATGGTTCTTTGAAGAGCTTGCTTGAAAGAGTACTCGATCTTTTGTTTCCTCCGCGCTGCCCGTTCTGCCGGGCGGTCCTGCGCGATTATGAGAAAATAATGTGCCGCAATTGCAGAAGCTCTCTTCCCAGGACGCCTGCAAGCGCACAGGCACAAAGCTTTCGCCATATCGATCGATGTGTTTCGCCGCTCTATTATACCGGGAATGTCAGAAGCTCACTTCTGCGCTACAAGTTCGGCGCACTGCAGGTTTATGCGCGCTCATACGCCGTTATGATGGCAGAATGCATCGAAAACAATGCCCTGTCCTTTGACGTCATTACCTGGGTTCCATTGAGCACAAAACGGCTGAAAAAGCGAGGATACGATCAGGCGCGGCTCCTTGCCGAGGCGATCTCGCTCCGATGCGGGATCCCGTGCGAGAGACTTCTGATAAAAACCGCAGATAATCCGCCGCAATCGGGAACGGGGTCGCGTGAGAAGAGAAAGGCAAACGTTGCCGGTGTTTATCGTCCGGCCGAACTGTCACGGATTAAAGGAAAGAGCGTTCTGCTTGTCGATGACATCGTCACGACAGGCGCGACGCTTGTCGAGTGCGCACGCGTCCTGAAGGCCGCCGGGGCCGATAGTATTTCTGCAGCGACCGTTGCGCGCAGCGCACAATAAAAAAGAATTATCACGCCCCGCGCCAAATTTAGTTTGAGGTGAAATGAGTATGGTCATATTCGAGAAAGACATAGCGATCGACATGGGGACATCATCGACGCTGGTGTTTGAACAGGGGAAAGGCGTCGTCCTGCGCGAGCCTACGGTCGTCGCGGTCGACAAATTTTCCGGAAAGATCCTGAAGGTCGGTCAGGACGCGCAGAAGATGCTCGGCCGGACTCCGGCAAACATCGTGGCGATCCACCCCGTCAGCGCCGGTGTGATCTCGGACTATGAAATGAGCGCGCAGATGCTGCGCGAGCTGATCGGAAGGATCACGTCCTTCAGCTTCTTCAAGCCCTGCGTCCTGGCCTGCGTTCCCAGCAGCATTTCAGGCGTGGAAGAGCGTGCGGTGATCGATTCGGCGATCGAAGCGGGCGCCAGAAAGGTGTATCTGCTTGAAACGGCCGTCGCTACCGCGCTCGGTGCCGGCATTGATATTTCCAAGCCAGACGGGCATATGATCATCGACATCGGCGGCGGCACGACTGAGGTGGCAGTCGTCTCCGTAGGCGGCGTGGTGGAATGCGAGTCGATCAAAACGGCCGGCAGCAGTTTTGACGAGGCGATCGTCAAATACGTCCGCCGCAAACACAATCTGCTGATCGGTCTCGGCACGGCGGAAGAGATCAAGCGCAGCATCGGCTGCGTGATCCAGCGTCCTGACGTCGGCGTTGAGGAGGTAAAGGGCAGAAGCCTGACAAACGGTCTGCCCAAGACGGTATCCATCACCTCCACTGATCTGATTGAGGCATTTGTCGAGCCGATGAACCGTATCCTTGAAGCCGTGCACAATGTGTTGGAACGCACGCCTCCTCAGCTGGTCGGCGACCTTGACCGCAACGGCATCGTCATGTCCGGCGGCGGAAGCCTGATCTATGGCATCGACAGATTGATTGAACGCAGCACCGGCATACGCACTGTCGTTGTCGACGATCCTGTCTCCTGTGCCGCCTATGGCGCAGGAAAGATGTTAAAGCATCTTGAGGATATGCAGGACGGCATGATGAACTTTTATCGCAAACGCCAGCTGAAGGGCTGAGATAAGGAGCAGGGAACTATGGGGCTTTCCGATCTTTTCAAAAAGAGCAGCGCGACGCCGAAGTGTTCTGCGGTCATTGTGGCCGCCGGCAGTTCTACCCGTATGGGAAGCGACAAGCTGTTGGCCGAGCTTGGCGGTATCCCCGTCCTTGCCAGAACGCTCCATGCTTTTGAAAAGTCCGAATACGTCAATGAAATCGTCGTGGTCACGCGCATGGATAAGGTGACGGAGATTGCCGATTTGTGTGCGCAATACGGCTGCTCGAAGGTCTCAAAGGTCGTAGCGGGCGGTAAAACAAGGATGGAGTCGTCCCTGATCGGCGTCTCTGCCGTTAAAAGCAGCGCAAAACTGATTGCGATCCATGACGCCGCTCGTCCGCTCGTCAGCGATGCGGTCATTAAGCGTACGGTTTGTGCGGCAGCGGAATATATGGCTGCCGTCCCCGTCATTCCCAGCACAGACACGCTCAAAGTCGTCAATGACGCCGACCGAATCGTCGGAACGATCGACCGTTCGACCGCATTCCGCGTTCAGACGCCGCAGGTTTTCGAGGCTGTCCTGATCAAAGGCGCGCTTTCAAACGCCGCGAAAAAAGGGCTTGCGCTTACCGACGACAGTGCGGCAATGGACATGACGGGATTCAAGACCTATACGGTTGCCGGCGAAGAAGACAACATTAAAATTACGACGCCGCGCGATCTTGTGATTGCGGAGGCGATCCTTAAAAGCAGGGAAGAGCTATGAGAATCGGGCATGGGTATGACGTTCACCGGCTTGTCGAGGGACGCAAACTGATCCTCGGCGGCGTTGACATTCCCTGGAGCAAGGGACTTCTTGGCCATTCCGATGCGGACGTGCTTCTTCATGCGCTGATGGACGCGATGCTTGGGGCGGCCGCCCTGGGCGACATCGGGCAGCATTTCCCCGACAGGGATGATCGGTATGCCGGCGCGGACAGCATGCAGCTTCTTGCCGAAGTCAGGAATATGCTGAAGGACACAGGATACTGTCTTGTTAACGCAGACTGCACCGTGCTGGCCCAGCAGCCAAAGCTGATGCCGCACATTCCGCAGATGCGGCGCAATATTGCTCGGGTTTTGTGCGTTGAAGAAGACTGCATCAGCGTCAAAGCTACGACCGAGGAGGGGCTCGGCTTTACCGGCGACGGTTCGGGCATCGCGGCCCACGCTGTCGTTCTCCTGGATAAGAAATAATCATCCTTCCGCGCGGGCGCATACAATGTCGTGTACCGTGCGGTATCTTTGGAACTATAACAGAGCATGGAACTTCCATGCTCTGTTTTATTACGGGGTGATCAAGTGAATTCACATCTTATCATGTGCCGGTCTGTCACCAGCGCGCAGCGCTGCGTTCATTTACTGGAGCGGTCTCTGATCCGCGCGGCCGTTGTAAAAGCACCGCGGGATCTGACCGCGCACGGCTGCGGTTATGCGATCAGGCTTCACGGAAAACTTGAGGCGGCAGTTGCGCTTTTGCGCAGGAACGCTATGCCGATCGGCAGGATCTATGAGATCGGAGCAGACGGCGAATACAGGGAGGTGTCCGTTTGATTTATCTCGACAGCGCGGCCACTTCTTTTCAAAAGCCGCCGTCCGTCCTGCAGGCGGTCGAAAATACGCTGAGACATGCCGCGAGTCCAGGCCGCGGCGCTTATGGAGCGGCCATGCGCGCCGCTGCAACCATGCTTCAGATGAGAGAGGACGCGGCGGAGTTTTTCCGTTTCCCTGATCCGGAGCGTATCGTAATGACCATGAATGCAACACACGCTCTCAACCTTGCGATCCGCAGCCTGATCTCGCCCGGTGACAGAGTCGTTATTTCCGGGTTTGAGCACAATGCCGTCCTGCGTCCGCTTTATGCGGCGGGAGCGGAAATCATTGTCGTGGGAAGAAAACTGTTTGACAGTTCGGATCTGGTTGCAGAATTCAGAAAGGCCCTCGGCGGCGCAAAAGCCGCCGTTTGCACACACGTATCAAACGTTTTCGGATATATCCTCCCGATAGACGAGATCTCCAAACTATGTGAAAAACAGGGCGTTCCGCTGATCATAGACGCTTCGCAGAGCGCAGGAGTGCTGGATCTTGACTGCCGGCAGATAAAGGCCGATTTTTTTGCCATGCCGGGTCACAAATCTCTGCTGGGTGTTCCAGGCAGCGGGATCCTGCTTTGTAACGGAGACGTCTCACCGCTGTTGTACGGCGGCTCAGGAGGGGACAGCATCAACAGAGATATGCCCGCATATCTTCCGGACAGACTTGAGGCAGGAACGCAGAACGCTCCGGCAGCGGCGGCCATGTCCGCCGGGATCCGCTATATCAGGAAAGTCGGACGCGCAGTGATCGAAGAACACGAAAAAGAGCTGATGCGGCACATGTCGCTGCTTCTTCAAAAACAGGACGAAATCGAACAGTTCGTCTCTTCTGAAAAAAACGCGAGCGGCGTTTTGTCTTTTCGTGCAAGAAACCGCGACTGCGAGGAAATTGCGGAAAGGCTGGGTGAGCAGGGGATTTGCGTCCGCAGCGGTCTGCACTGTGCGCCGCTTGCGCACGAAAGCGCGGGGACGCTTAAAACCGGAACTGTCAGAATGAGTTTTTCCCCCTTCAATACGCACGCAGAGGTCGAAAAAACAGCCTCAAAATTAATAAAAATTATATAATTTACAAGCGCTTTCCATTTGCCTTTTTAAGCCGGATGCTATATAATAAAGTGATATAAAAGGGTCATTGCGTAAACTTGACAAATGAGGATGCTTTTATGGAAGCAATAAGAATTTCTCTTGAGCGATCGCTCAATTTGCTTGCCACCATCGGGATCGCCGATATCATCGACATCCTGCTGGTTGCATACCTGATCTACAAAACGATATGGTTCGTCAGAAGGACCAATTCCTATAATCTTGCAAAAGGCATTCTGGTTTTCTTGATCGTTATGCTGCTGGCCAATATGTTCCGGTTGAAGATGATCAGCTACGTGCTGCGCAAAGCCGCCGAGCTTGGACTGATCGCGCTGGTCATCCTTTTCCAGCCCGAGCTGCGCCGACTGCTTGAACGAATGGGAAGCGGCTTTTTGACTTCGCGCGGACGGCTCGGGACGGAGATGGATTCCGCCATTGCCCATACGGTCCTGGCTTGCACGGAGATGTCCGCCTCCAAAACCGGCGCTCTGATCATTTTCGAGAGGAACGTCAAGCTGAACGAGATCATGAGCACCGGAACGATCATCAATGCGGATACGAACGCCGAGCTGATCAAAAACATTTTCTTCAACAAAGCCCCGCTGCACGACGGCGCGCTGATCATCCGGGGCGGACGTCTTGCGGCTGCCGGATGTGTGCTGCCGCTTACCAAAAGCACGAATCTCAGTAAAGAACTCGGCATGCGGCATCGCGCCGGGATAGGATTGAGCGAGCAGTCGGATGCGGTCGTCGTGATCGTTTCCGAAGAAACGGGTGCGATCTCTGTCGCGATCGACGGCATGCTTAAGCGTCATCTAACCGCGACGACGTTTGAGAGACTGCTCAGATCCGAACTGATCGTTGAGGAAACAAACGATAAACCGCAGGGCTTTATGCAGATCTTGAAAAAGCTCATTAAGGGGATAACCAATGAAAAAGACGAGCATAATGAGAAAACTGTATAACAGCAGGGCGTTTTGGCTTGTTATTGCGCTTTTGGCTTCTGTTTCGCTGTGGATCTACGTTATCAGTCAGGAAACCGAAGCGTACAAGCAAACCTTCCGCGGCGTCAAGGTGGAGCTCGTGGGGGAAGACATTCTTCTCAACTCCAGAAACATGGTGATAACCGATCTGAGCACCAGTACGGTCACTGTCGAAGTTTCCGGCCCGCGCAGGATCGTCGGATCCTGGAATTCTGACGATCTGATCGCGCAGATCGATGTAAGCAAGCTTTCTCAGCCCGCTTTTACCTCGCTGCAGTATACGGTCAAATTTCCTGACGGCACGGACACCAGCGGCGTCAAAACGGGATTGAAGACCCCGGAAACGGTCAACTTTATGGTCTCCGCCCAGACGAAAAAGGTTGTTCCCGTCGTCGGCAGCTTTGAAGGAAGCGTTTCCGAAGGCTATACGGCGGAATCGCCAGAGTTTGAGCCGTCTACCATTACGGTTTCCGGACCGGAAACATATCTGAAGGACATATCCCGCGCGTGGGTCGAATTCGGTTCACAGGAAATCAGCAGCACCTATTCCGCCGATGTGCCTTATGTGCTGCTTGACGAAGAGGGCGAAGAGTGTTCGACCACGGGTCTTGTTCTTTCGGACGACACGGTCAAGGCGACGCTCCGTATCCTTGCTGTCAAGGAGATTCCGCTCACCGTCGATTTTATTGATGCGGCCGGCGCAAGCAGCGCCAATACGACGCTTTCCATCGAGCCCGAATCGATCACGCTGGCGGGGGATACGGCAATCCTTTCGGGGATGAACAGGATCTCATTGGCTACGATTGATCTGAGCGACTTTGATTCGACCTTCAGCGACACGTATCTGATCAAATATGACGACGGGCTGAAAAATCTCTCCGGTGTTTCCGAAGCGCAGGTTACGGTTGAGATCATTGGTCTTGCTGTCAAAGACTGCGCGGTCGACCGCGAAAACATATCCTGTATCAACGTCACGGACGGCTACAGTGCCTCTGTCCTGTCCGACACGCTGACGGTCCGCCTTCGCGGTGCGCAGGAGCAGCTGGAAGAAGTTCGGGGTGAAAACGTCCGGATCGTTGCCGATCTGAAGGATTACAACACTTCTGTTGGCCAGTTTATGGTTCCCGTAAAAGTCAGTGTCGACGGGTTTTCTGACGTCGGTGCGGTCGGCGATTATACGATTTTGATCGAACTGAGGAAGGATTGAACATGACCCAGGAAGGAATCGTGACAAAGCTTTGCCCCGACGGTATGGCCGAAGTCGCCGTGACAAGAATGACGGCGTGCGGCGGAAACTGCGGAAGCTGCGAAAGCTGTATGCTGCAAAGCGAAGTCAAGGCTCTTGCCAGAAATCACGCGGAAGCGAAGCCCGGACAGCGCGTTTTGATCGAAAGTCGTTCTTCTGCGGTTTTCGGCGCGGTTTTTCTTGTTTATGTCATGCCTCTGGTCTGCTTCCTGCTCGGGTACGGAGCAGCTTATTTTGCCGGACTGCGCGAGGAACTTTGCATTTTATGCAGCTTCCTCGGATTGGCGGTCGGCGCGGCGCTGCTTGTCCTGTCTCAAAAAGGCAGACGAAAGGCGTCGATCACGTATGATATAACCCGGATTCTATAACTTTCGGAGGAAAACATGATAAAAAGTATGACCGGTTACGGCAGCGCCAAGGGCACAGCCGGCGACCTGGAGATCTCCATCGAGGTCAAGAGCGTCAACAACCGCTATCTTGACGCCTCGGTGCGCATGCCGCGCAGCTTCCTCTTTGCGGAAGACGCCGTAAAATCGGCCGTTCAGAAGCATATCAGCCGCGGTAAGGTGGACGTGTTTATTTCGGTTGATTCCTCGGCTGCCAATAACATGACCGTCAAAGTCAACGAAGGACTCCTCAAGGGGTACCTTGATGCAATCGGCCATATTTCCGCAGAATACGGCTTGCCGAACGACCTGACCGCTGTTTCGATCAGCCGCTTTCCCGACATTTTAAGCGTCGAAAAGGCCGATCTTGACGCCGAGGCCATATCTGCCGGGATCGTTGCCGTGGCGGAAGAAGCGCTTGCCGATTTTGATTCCATGCGCCAGCGCGAAGGCGAGAAGCTTTGCGCCGATGTTCTGGCAAAGCTTGAGACGATCGAGTCGCTCGTCTGTGAAGTGGAAAAAGAATCACCCAAAACCGTTGAGGCCTATCGCAATCGTCTGCGTGAAAAAATGACCGAGTTATTGGGAACGGCCGGGGTCGATGAAAACCGGATTCTGGCCGAGGCTGCGATTTTTTCCGACCGTATTGCCGTTGACGAGGAGACGGTTCGTCTGAGAAGTCATATGTCCCAGCTGCGATCTATGCTGAAGGGCGCGTCGCCGATCGGCAGAAAGATCGACTTTCTGATCCAGGAGTTCAATCGCGAAGCAAACACGATCGGCTCGAAGTGCCAGAACTCGGATATTGCTCACGTAGTCGTCGATTTGAAATCCGAAATCGAAAAGATTCGCGAGCAGATCCAGAACATCGAATGAGGCGGCAGGAACAATGAAGCTGATCAATATCGGGTTTGGAAACCTTGTCTCCGCGGACCGTATCGTTTCCATCATCAGCCCTGAATCCGCGCCCATCAAACGAATGATCCAGGACGTACGCGAACGCGGCAGACTGATCGACGCCTCGTTTGGGCGCAGCACACGCGCCGTCATCGTGACAGACAGCGGCAATCTTATTCTATCCGCTTTAACGCCGGAAGTACTGGCCCAGCGCGCACTAGAGACAGATAAAGAGGAAGGGACTGTAAAGAATGACTGAGAAGGGCAGACTCATTGTCGTTTCCGGGCCGTCCGGAGCAGGAAAATCCACTGTTGTTTTCAAAGCCATCAATGGTCGGCAAGATATGTGTTTTTCCACGTCTGTTACCTCACGCAAGCCCCGTCCCGGGGAAGTGGACGGAAGAGAATACTTTTTTATCGACCCCGAACGATTTGAACAGATGGTCGAAAATGACGAGCTTTTAGAGCATGCCGTTTACGTCGGAAATTATTACGGAACGCCCCGCAAGTTTGTTGAAGACAAGCTTGCAGCGGGCGACAGCGTTTTTCTGGATATCGAGGTGCAGGGCGCCCGCCAGGTAAAAGCAAAGATGCCTGACGCCGTTATGATTTTTCTGATCCCGCCTTCACTGGATGAACTGAAAAAGCGCCTTGAATTCCGCGGGACGGAAACGGAGGAGTCCATCAGAGGACGCCTTGCCCGCGCCAGAGAGGAATACGCCGAGGCTGATTTTTATGATTACATCGTTGTAAACGATGATCTTGAAACCGCGGCGAACGAGCTGCTGTCAATCCTGACGGCGGAAAAATGCCGTTTTGCGTCCCGAAAGCAGATGCTGCGGGAATAATCTTTTTTTGTTTATATTTTAAGCCGCCGAAGCGGCAGAATGGAGAAAACTATTATGATGCTCTATCCCCCTGTGTCCGAACTTGTTGAAAAGATCGGCAGCCGTTACCAGCTTGTTAACCTCGTTGCGCGCCGTGCCCGCGAGATTTCGGCCGACGCGGAAGAGAGCGGCATTTCCCTTGACAGGAAGCCTGTTTCCTCTGCTATCGACGAGGTTTATACCGGAAAGCTGGCCATTAAGAAATAACATTTGCCAAAAATCCGAAAGGGGGTCGCTTAATGCCGTTTCGCATTGCCAAAGTGGCTGTTTCCGCCGCAACGTACAGCATTGACAGGCCCTATGATTATCTGATCCCCGACGAGCTGCTGCCATCAGTTTCGATCGGCACGCGCGTAGAGGTCCCCTTCGGAAAGGCAAACCGCAGCACTGAGGGCGTCGTCCTCTCTCTGGAGGAGAGCAGCTCGTATGCATCACTCAAAAGTATCCGCCGTGTTCTGGACAGGGAGAATGTGCTGAGCGAGCAGCAGATCAAGCTTGCCCTCTTCATGCGCGAACGTTTTTTCTGCACGGTCTACGACGCTGTTCGTGCCATGCTTCCTGCCGGCCTGTGGTTTGATCAGCAGGGAAAGCGCAAGGCAAATGACAAAACTGTCGAGATAGCCTCACTTGCCATCGGCAGCGACGAAGCGGAGGCAATTGTCGAGGCAAAGCGCTTGCGCTCGCCTCAGCAGTCGGCGCTGCTGGAACTGCTCTGTTGTTTTGAATCACTCCCAACCCGGGACATGCTCCTGCATACCGGGGCCAAGCGGCCGTCGCTCAACGCGCTTGTAAAGAGCGGCGTTGTCACACTGTCTGAACGCGAGGTCTATCGCCGTCCGGAAATCAAAAAAGTCGAAAGCGCTCCACTGCCTGAACTGAACGATTCGCAGAACCTGGCCTATGTCGGCCTGCGCCGATTGCTCGACAAAGAAGAAGCCGCTGCCGCACTGCTTTTCGGCGTGACCGGAAGCGGCAAGACCAGCGTTTATATCCGTCTGATCAGCGACGCGCTGCTTGCCGGCCGATCCGCCGTTCTTCTCGTTCCGGAGATCGCGCTGACGCCGCAGATGCTTGCGACCTTCTCTTCCCATTTTGGCGAGCAGGTTGCGGTCCTGCACAGTTCGCTTTCCGTTGGCGAACGCTACGATGAATGGAAACGCATCAAGCGGGGTGAGGCCCGTCTTGTGATTGGCACAAGAAGCGCAGTTTTTGCACCGGTGTCAAACCTCGGCGTTCTGATTATCGACGAAGAGCAGGAAGAAACCTATCGTTCGGAAAACACGCCGCGATACGATGCGCGTGAGGTCGCCAAGTTCATTTGTGCTCGTTCAGGCGCGCTGCTTCTTTTTGGTTCCGCTACGCCTCAGATCGCCAGCATGTATCGTGCCAGGCACGGGACGTACAGCCTTTTTGAACTGAAAGAGCGTTACAATGAACGACAGCTGCCTGCTGTCGAGATCGTGGATATGAAACGGGAGCTGCGGCGCGGAAACGGCAGTGACATCAGTCTGTTTCTGCGAGACGAGCTTCAAAAGAACATCGACCGCGGTGAGCAGAGTATTCTGTTTATCAACAGGCGCGGGACCAACAAGCTTGTAAGCTGCGGGGAGTGCGGCTTTACTTATCGCTGCCCCAACTGCAGCGTTTCGCTGACCTACCACAGCGCAAAGAAGCGTTTGATGTGCCATTACTGCGGCTATTCACGCCGCGTGGACGGCTCTTGCCCTTCGTGCGGAGGCGAACTGAAGTATATCGGCAGTGGCACACAGCGCATCGAAGAGGAGCTTCATGAGCTGTTTCCCGAGGTCGGGATCCTTCGCATGGATACGGACACCGTGACGCCTGTAGGATCGCATGAAAAGCTCCTTGATGAGTTTCGGGATCGGAATATTCCGATCATGGTCGGGACGCAAATGGTCACCAAAGGGTTAAACTTTGAAAACGTGACGCTTGTCGGCGTCATTTCCGCGGATCAAAGCCTTTACTCCGGCGACTATCGCGCAGGAGAACGTACTTTTTCCCTGATCACGCAAGTCATCGGGCGAAGCGGCCGCGGCAGCAAATCCGGCCGCGCCGTGATCCAAACCTTTACCCCGGACAATCAGACGATCCGGCAGGCATCCGTCCAGGACTATGAAGACTTCTATTGCTCGGAAATTGAGCTTCGCCGTCTTCAAAATGCTCCGCCGCTTTCGGACCGCTATACCGTCACCGCATCCGGTCAAAGCGAGGAGCAGGTCGAATGGGCGTCCCGCTATCTCTTTGATCTTTTATGCCTTTCTGCCGGTGAGATCGGCGGCACGACCGTTCTCGGCCCTGCGCCGCTCCCGGTCTTTCGTGTCAATAACCGTTATCGTTATCGCATTACTATGATCGGAAATCAAAGCGCCGCGATCCGGCGAGCCATTTCCGGCGCGATCATTGCCTGCAGCACAGAAAAGCGCTTTCGCGGCGTAAATATTTTTGCGGATCACGATCCCGACGAATAAAGAATGCCGCCGTTTGATGCGACAAGCGCTTTTACAAGGAGAAAACATGGCTACAAGAAATATTTTGACAAAAGAAGAGCCGCTGCTCTATAAAACCAGCCGTCCCGTCAAGGTTTTTGACGCAAGACTGCACCAGCTGCTTGACGATATGTCCGAGACGCTTTTAAGCTCCGGCGGCGTCGGCCTTGCCGCACCGCAGGTCGGCGTACTTCGCCGTGCGGTGCTTGTGATTGAGACCAACGTCCCCGAAGGCGAGGATGAAAAAATCATCGAGCTGATCAATCCCGTTATCCTCGAACGCTCCGGTGAACAGCGCGGAGCCGAAGGCTGCCTGAGTTTTCCGGATGAATACGGTATCGTCACGCGGCCGATGGACGTCACGGTCCGCGCGCAGGACCGATACGGCAATGAATTTACCGTCAGCGGCACCGGCCTTACCGCGCGCTGCTTCTGCCATGAGATCGACCATCTGGACGGCGTCGTCTTTACCTCGCTGTGTGAGCGGATGCTGACGCAGGAAGAATTGGAAAACGGACAGGAAGAGGAGTAAGCCGATGCGAATCGTTTTTATGGGTACGCCGGACTTTGCCGCTGCTTCCCTGAAACAGCTTCTCCTGGACGGATTTGACGTGGTCGGCGTTTTTACACAGCCGGACAAGCCGAAGGGGAGAGGGATGGAACTGGCCTTTTCTCCTGTCAAAGAGCTTGCGCTTTCCTTCGGACTTCCTGTTTATCAGCCCGAGAAAATGCGCGACGGAACCGCTCTCGCCGCACTCAATGCCTTAAAGCCCGACATTCTGGCAGTCGTGGCCTACGGCCGTATCCTTCCGCCCGATTTGCTTGAAGTGCCGAGATTTGGCGCCGTCAACGTGCACGGCTCTCTTTTGCCGAAGTACCGCGGCGCCGCGCCGATCCAGTGGGCCGTTTTGAACGGCGACACAAAAACGGGCGTTACGACCATGTATCTGGCAAACGAGATGGACACCGGCGATATCATTTACAGCGAAGAGACTGAGATCGGAGAATTTGAAACATCCGGAGAGCTGTATGACCGCCTCAAAGAGATGGGAGCTTCGCTTCTGGCGAAAACCCTTCGTGACATAGAAAACGGAAAAGCTCCGCGACGCCCTCAGGAGCACGAGAAAGCAAGCTACGTTAAGATGCTTGATAAATCTCTATGTCCTCTCGATTTCTCGCGTCCCGCACGCGCCGTCGTGAAACAGATATACGGTCTTCAGCCCTGGCCTGTGGCCACAATGAAGCTTGGCGGGGAAGTGCTGCGCGTTTTTGCCGCCGCTTACGGGAAGGACGGCTGCGCCGTTCCCTGTGGGACGATCCTGTCCGCCGGAAACGACGGGATCGAGATCGTCTGCGGAGACGGGAAGAGCATCGTCATTTCCGAGCTGCAGGCGCCGGGAAAGAAAAGAATGAAAGCCGCGGACTATCTGCGCGGACACCCAATCCGGGAAGGACGGGCAGATCAATGACCGCGCGAGAAGCTGCCTTTGAGATCCTTGAACGCTGCAGGAAAGACAGCGCCTGGGCCTCTTCCGCGGCGGATTCTGTCATTCGAAGCAGGCTTTTGGACCGCAGAGATGCGGCGCTGGCCTCAGCCATTACGCTCGGCGTTTTGCAGAACCGGGAATATTTCAATTATCTGATATCCGCCTTTTGCACGTCTTCTCCGGGAAAAATGGAGGGGAAAGTGCTCACCGTCCTTCAGATCGGCGTATGTCAGCTTGTTCTGCTCGACCGGATCCCTGCGCGCGCCGCCGTAAACGAAACTGTTGCGCTGTGCAAAACAGCTGGCTTGGATCGGGCCAAAGGGCTTGTCAACGCCGTCCTGCGAAGGATCGCGGAGCGGCGCGAGTCTTTGCCGGAGGTTCCGGGAAAAGGAACGGCAGATTATCTTGCTGTCCGTTATTCCCATCCACTCTGGTTGGCTGAACGACTGATCAAAGAAAAAGGATATCCGTTTACCGAAGCGCTGTTTGCGGCCGATAATTGCCCGCAGCCGCTCGATATTCAGATCAACACCCTTCGCATTTCAACCGAGACATACTGCCGCATGCTTGAGGAGGAGGGGATCGCCTATCAGATCCCTGCGTTCCCGGCAGATTGTGTCTCTCTTTCCGGCGGCACCGTGGAGATGCTGCCCGGCTTTATGGACGGCTTTTTCTATGTGCAGGATCGTGCGGCGAGGACGGCTGTCGATATTGCCGGCCTGCGTCCGGGGATGAAAGTGCTGGACGCTTGTGCCTGTCCCGGCGGAAAAAGCTTTGCCGCTGCCATGAATATGGAGGGAAAAGGGGATATCCTCTCCTGCGATATTCATGAAAAAAAGCTTGCTCTCGTGGCAAGAAATGCCGAAAGGCTGCAGCTGTCCATCCTCCGCACGGAATGCTGCGATGCACGGCGCTTTGACCCGGCTTACACGGAAGCGTTCGATGCGGTGATCGCCGACGTTCCCTGCTCAGGCTTCGGTGTGATCGGCAAGAAGCCCGAAATCCGCAGCAAGACGCCGGAAGAGATAGCAGAATTGCCCGCAATTCAAGAAAAGATTCTGGATAACCTGTCCCGATATGTTCGTCCGGGCGGGATCCTGATTTACAGCACCTGTACGATCCTGCGAGAAGAGAATGAATCGGTCGTCGAGTTTTTTCTTGACGAAAACCGCGCGTTTTCAACTTGCGATTTTTCGATTGCGGACAGAGATTCCGTTAACGGATGTTATACTTTTTATCCTAACGTCGATGGTACTGACGGCTTCTTCGTTGCAAAACTGAAAAAGGAACAGTAAATGAAAAAAGACATTTTATCCATCCTTCCCGCAGAACTGGAAACAGAATTAGCCGCTCTCGGCGAGCCCAAATACCGCGCCGCACAGGTGGGGAAGTGGCTTTCGCGCGGGGTACGGTCTTTCGAGGAAATGTCCGATCTTCCCAAGACACTGCGGGAAAAGCTGGATGAGGTCTTTTATTTGTATAGACCGCAGGTGCTCTCCAAACAGGTCTCTGCGTTCGACGGCACGATCAAATACCTTTGGGAGCTGCGCGACGGAAACGCGGTGGAAACGGTCGTCATGAGCTATCAGTACGGCAACACGGTCTGCATTTCCTCACAGGTAGGCTGCAGACAGGGCTGTGCCTTCTGTGCCTCGACGATCGGCGGCCTTGTTCGCTGCCTCGAGCCTTCGGAGATGTTGGATGAGGTCCTGTTTTCGGAACTCGACAGCGGCAAAAAGATTTCCCACATCGTTTTGATGGGGATCGGCGAGCCGCTTGACAATTTTGACAACGTCGTTCGTTTCCTGCGCCTGGTAAACGATCCCAAGGGGATGAATATCGGCATGCGTCATATCACGCTGTCGACATGCGGGCTGACCGAACGTTTTGACGACCTTGCGGCGCTTGATCTTCAACTGACGCTGACGGTTTCGCTGCACGCGCCGGACGACGAAACGCGCAGCAAAATCATGCCAGCCAACAAAGGCAGGGGCGTAGAACAACTCATCGCAGCCTGCAAGCGCTATTATCAGAAAACCGGCAGGCGTATCTCATTTGAATACGCCATGATCGACGGCGTGAACGACACCGCGGATCACGCCAGGCTTCTTTCCAGACGCGCGCGGGACTGCGGAGCGCACGTGAATCTTATCCCGCTCAACCACGTGGAAGAAAGGCGTTTCCGCCCCTCTACCCAGGGGCATATGAAGGCCTTTATGAAGATCCTGGATGAAAACGGAGTCAATTATACGGTGCGCCGTACACTTGGAAGCGACGTAGACGCCTCGTGCGGACAGCTGAGAAGAAAGATGCAGAAGACAGAATCGCAAGACTGATCGGGAGATGACGGTATGAAGTTTTTCGGCATGACGGACAAAGGCAAAGTCCGTCAGGACAATCAGGACAGCTTTATCATCGAATACTGCGAACCGAAGGACTGCGTTGTTGCGGCGCTTTGTGACGGAATGGGCGGCGCGAAAGCCGGCGGGCTTGCCAGCCAGCTGTCCAACAAGGAGTTCGTCAATTACGTTTACGGAAAGCTTACCTCCCGCGTCAGCCGTACGGTCGATTATCGCAGATTGCTGCTTGACGCGTGCGCGGACGCAAACGGTGTGGCATTTGAGTACTCCAAATTCGACGATGCCTATAACGGGATGGGAACGACTCTCGTCGGCGGGGTTATCAAATCCAACGGAGAAGGGTATCTTATCAATGTCGGCGACAGCCGCGCCTATCAGATCCTGAAGCGATACGATACGATCATACAGATCACGCGCGACCATTCGCTGGTGGAAGATCTGGTGGAATACGGCGCTATTACAAAGGAACAGGCAAAAAAGCATCCGCAGCGCAACATCATCACAAGGGCGCTGGGATCGGAAGCCGACGTCGAGGCGGATTATTATGAGATCAATCTGGCCCCGGGCGATATGTTGATTCTATGCTCGGACGGGCTGTCCAATATTGTTTCCGATGAGGAAATGCTGGACTATGCCGTTGATTATCCCGAGCCGGAGATTCTTTGCCGCGCATTGATGAGCAAGGCTCTCAATCGCGGCGCGCGCGACAATGTGACGGTTGTAGTTATCAAAAGATGAGCAAATAACGGGGTTTCTATATGAACGAAGAGGAAAAATACATTGGCCAAATGCTTGAGGACCGCTATGAGATCCTTGAGACGATTGGCGAAGGCGGAATGGCCATTGTATTCCGCGCGCTTGACCATAGACTGAACCGATATGTCGCGGTCAAGATCATGCGCGAGGAGATGGCGAAAGACGAGGAATTCCGCAGACGTTTCTGCGCGGAATCACACGCCGTCGCCATGCTGTCCAATCCCAATATCGTCTCGGTCTATGACGTGAGCCACAGCGACGAGCGAGAGTTTATCGTCATGGAATTGATTTCCGGCATCACGCTCAAGCAGTATATGGACAAAAAAGGCGCGCTTGACTGGAAGGAAGTCGTGCATTTTTCCAAGCAGATTACGCGTGCCCTTGCGCATGCCCACGAGCGCGGCATCATTCACCGGGACATCAAGCCGCAGAACATTATGCTGCTGCGTGACGGTACCCTGAAGGTGGCTGATTTCGGCATTGCCGCGCTGGAAAACGAGGTATATGACAACAATGGTCAAACCATCGGCTCGATCCATTACATCGCGCCGGAGCAGGCGCGCGGCTTAAGCCCGGATGCCCGCAGCGATATCTATTCGCTCGGCGTTGTCATGTACGAAATGCTTTCCGGCCGCCTGCCCTATACGGGGGATACTCTTGCCGAAATTGCTGTCAAGCATATCAACGCAAGGCCGGAACCGCTGCGGGAAACCTTCCCCTCGATCCCTGTCGAGCTGGAGCGGATCACCTTAAAGGCGATGAGCGCCGACCTTGACAAGCGTTATCAGACAGCGGCGGAACTATTGGAGGATCTCGATGCGTTTACGCGCGGCGCCATGACGCAGGAGATCGTGACCGAAAGCGAAGATGTAGAATCCGTCAAGCCTGTTCTGTCCTACAGCGAACTTACGAAGGCCAGCTATAATATTCGCCGAAAGAAGGCCTCCAAGGTCAGCTTTCTCAGCGGGTCCTTTGGATTGCTGCTGCTTACCGTTTTCCTGTTCGTTTTTCTTTGGAACTTCTGGGTACGCGATCTGTTTTCGCCTGCCGAACGGATCGATCTGCCCGAATTTATCGGACGCAAATATGAGGACGTTGTCAGGGACGCTGACCCGGTCTATAATTTTGTCATTACGGATGTGTATACCAATGAGTACGAACCCGGCATGATCATCAGCCAAAAGCCCGATCCCGGCCGCAGCATGAGCATTGAAAACGACGGCGTCACGGTCGAGATCTCGGTCAGCAGGCGAATGACCTCGATCGAAGTACCGGACGTTTTTAACACGGATTACCGGGAAGCGATCTCGCTGCTCGAAAAAACGGGATTTACCGTCGAGGTGGAGGCTGCGACCAGCGACTCGATCGCGCACAACTACGTTATTTCGACAAGCCCGGCCGCGGGCGAAATGCTGACAAGCGGGTATCCGGTACATCTGTACGTCAGCAGCGGCCCGCAAATCGTCTACGTCCAGATGCCGAATCTGATCGGCCTGTCCGAGGACGCTGCCATCAGCAAGCTTGAAAGCAATAACCTGAATTTTGCGGGTTCGGAATGGGTCGAAAGTCCGCTTGACAGGGGCACTGTGGTCGGCCAGAACGTGCAGATCGGCGAAAAGGTTGAAGAGCACAGTTATATCACGCTGCAGCTCTCCCTGGGGGAGAACTGACGGTGATCGTATGACGGAAGGCATTATTATCAAAGCCCTCAGCGGCTTTTACTATGTTAAAACGCCGGACAGAATCGTTGCCTGCAAAGCCCGCGGACGGTTTCGCCTGGATGGGACGACGCCCCTGGTCGGAGACCGCGTCCAGCTGATCGTCGAAAAAGACGGAAGCGGCCGGATCGATACCGTGTGCGAACGAAAAAACTTTTTTATCCGTCCCGCTGTCGCCAATATCGATACAATGGTGTTTGTCGCTGCCAACACGAATCCCGTGACGGATCCCTTCCTGATCGACAGGGTGGCGGTGATCGCGCACGAAGCAGGCTGTGAACTTGTTGTCTGCGTCAACAAGATCGATCTTGATTCCGGCGACGAGCTCTATCGGATCTTTGCGAAGGCCGGCTATGCCGTCATTCGGACAAGCGCCGAGACGGGAGAAGGCGCAGAGGAACTGAAAAGCATCCTGCGCGGCAAGGTCTGCGCCTTCACCGGCAATTCCGGCGTCGGAAAATCCAGCATTCTGAACGTGCTTCTGCCCGAGGCGTCGATCCCGACCGGTGAAGTAAGCGAGCACCTTGGCCGCGGAAAACATACTACACGCCACGTGGAACTCTATCCTGTCGGCGATGACACCTATATTGCCGATACGCCGGGGTTTGCGTCCTTTGAGATACAGATGATCAAAACGATCTCAAAAGAAGATCTGCAGTATGACTTTCCCGAATTCGCTCCCTTCATCGGGAAATGCCGTTTTACGGACTGCGCACATCTGAAAGAGCCCGGCTGTGCCGTTCGACAGGCTTTGGTGGCCGGTGAAATCGGGCAAAGCAGATATTCTTCCTATTCGCGTCTGTACGATCTGACGGCCAGGCAAAAGCCATGGGACCAGAAAACAACATAAAACTGTCATAAAAAGACGCTCCTTCGCTTACAATGTACCATTGATTGGCGAAGGGGCGTGTTTTATGCGCAGAAACGGAATGAACTTTTGGGGCTTGATCGCGATCGGCACGGGGATCGTCATCATCCTGTCCATCGTCCTGCCGAAATCTTTTTGGTGGTTTGTGCTGGCCGGCGCGCTGATCTGCGGCGGAGTGTGGCTGATCCGCTGCTGTTGAAAGGAACGGGTATTATGAAAATAATTGTTTTCCGTTTGCCGAAATTCATTTCCCGCATCATCCTGCTGTTTCGGAGAAAAGAATAAAACGACTGCATGTCTCATACCCTGTAACAAGCACGCAATAGGGGAGAGATCATCATGCAAATTGAATTCGATCAAAAAACCGTTTCCTGCCGCAGGGAAAGCTTTCGTCAAACGAAGCTGATTCAGGAGCATGCCGAATGCATCGTTTCGGATATATATGAGGACATCGGTAAAATCGTTTTTGCCAAATCGCAGCTGTTTCTGAAAGGGAAGGACCTGACGGCGCATGGAGCAAGCGTATCTGTATGCGCCGACATCAGCGTCTTTTATATTACGGAGGGATTGGACCGTATACGCTGCATCAGTCTTTCAAAAGACTTTTCGATCGACTTTGACAGCGATTCCATTGCGGCAGATTCCATCCTTCAGGTTTCTTTTTCGCCGCAGGGCGTTCAGGCGCGGGCGGTCAATTCGCGAAAAATCGCCGTACAGTTTTCGGCGGCTGCGGAGCTTGTCGCCTGGGCGGCGGACAGCTTTGCTGTGTCCGTTCAAATCGGTGCAAACGATCAAAACGGACTTGAACTTCTGGAAGAAAAGAAGGACTGTCTTGTTACGACAGACGTAACAGAAAAGAGCTTTGTCATTTCCGAGCAGCTTCCTCTTCAGCCCGACGGAGAAACGCCGACGCAGATCATCTGCGCCCATGCCGAACTCAGCTGCAGCGAACAGCAGATGATCGGCAGCAAGCTGCTGCTCAAAGGCGGAGCTGCGATCAGTTTCCGATATGAGACCGTCTCGGGATCCGTCCCGGGATATGCCGAGCAATGGGTTCCCTTCAGCGTTCTGATCGATTCTCCGGGAGAGGATGCCGAGATCGGCCGCATCCTCCTTCAGGCGACCGCTTTGTATGTGACCCTCGGTGAAGCGGTCAACGGCACGCAGATCGTTGAGACGGAGCTGCATGCCGTTGCACAGATCAGCTTTCAGACCCGCATCGAGACGAAATACATTTCCGACATGTACAGCACCCGTTTTCCTTTGTGCTGTGACAGCTGCATCCGGACTGTCTGCACCGGGCAGAGCGAATGCCGCCATATCGAGCGAGCGGAAGATCAAAGCGAGCTTGACGAAAAAACATACATGACGGCGGCGGTGGAGGGGGAAGCTCTTTCCTGCGTTGTCCGAGACGGAAAGGCGTTTGCATCCGTAATCGTCAGCACCGTTTTGAAAGCGGATGACGGCAGCATGACCGGCGTGCAAAAACTGCTTTCCCTTGAGACGCCGCTGCCTTCCGGCGTGTGCGAATTGCTTGGGACGAAAGTTCTTTCCCGCGAGGCAAGAGTCGAGGAAAACCGGGTCGTTTTTTCTGTGGAAGCCGCGTTTGATTTTCTCTGTCTTGAATACAGCGATCTCAATACGGTGACCGCGGCCGAGCTGGACGAAGAGCGGGAATACAATGCGGCGCAAACTCCAGCATTGACGCTGGTATTAAAGAACGATCACAACGTATGGGAACTGGCAAAACAATATCGTTCCAGCATGGCCGCGATCACGGAACTGAACGAAAAATTCGATCTGCCGGAAAACGTTCTTATGATCCCACAGATTTAAGACAGCGAAAAAGCATTGGATACAGCCGTCCAAAATAACACTTGTCATAAATGCCGTGTTGTGCTAAACTAATTGCCGAAAATCCAACGATTATCACAGCATTCGATATAGAAGGGACGAAAGATAATGTCAGGACATTCCAAATGGCACAATATTCAGAAAACAAAGGGCGCGGCAGACGCCAAGCGCGCGCAGGCCTTTACCAAGATCGCACGTGAAATGGTCGTCGCGGTCAAGGAGGGCGGAAGCGGCGATCCCCGCAGCAACTCCAAGCTTGCCGCCGTTATTGCCAAAGCGAAAGCCGCCAACATGCCCAACGATAATATCAAGCGCACGATCGACAAGGCGCTCGGCTCCGGCAATACCGAAAACTATGAAAAGATCACATATGAAGGCTACGGCCCGCAGGGCGTCGCCGTGATCGTCGAGACCATGACCGACAATCGCAACCGCACGGCCGGCGAGATTCGCCACTATTTTGACAAGTACAACGGCAATATGGGCACGGCCAACTGCGTCTCCTGGTCCTTTGACCGCAAGGGCGTTATCGTCATCGACAATGAAGACGAGGAACTTGACGAAGATACCGTCATGATGGACGCGCTGGATGCAGGCGCCGCCGACTTTGAGGCGGAAGAGCAGGTTTACAACGTGTATACCGCCGAAGATGATATTGCCACCGTTGCGGATGCCTTGACCGCCAAGGGCTACACGCTTCTCTCCGCTCAGGTCGAGATGCTGCCGCAGAACGGCTACATCAAGCTGACGAACGAGGACGACATCAAGAACATGCAGAAGATGCTGGATATGTTCGAGGATAACGACGACGTCCAGAACGTCTGGCACAACTGGGAAGACGCTGAATAAATGCAAACGGGGAGGGTTATTCCTCCCCGCTGTGTTAAAAGATAGATCTGTCATCGCCACACTCTATGGTTCGAGCCGGCGGATATTCATGGATCACGCTAAAACTTCCGCATTTGAAAAAAACCTCCGTCAAACCTGACGGAGGTTTTTGATATGAGCAGATCTGTAAGCCGGGTTCTGTCTTAAACGACCATCTATCTAGGCCTGCCGTTGCCGACAGGCTCAAGCCACCTCCCGAGAGCGGCCGGGCCGACCTGAATGCTCTCCCACGGTGTTGCTCCGGATAGAGTTTACAGCACCGACATGTCTCCATGCGGCGGGTGGGCTCTTACCCCACCTTTCCACCTTTTCCCCGCAAAAGCGAGGTAGTCTGTTTCTGTTGCACTTGTCCGAGGGTCACCCCTGGCGGGCGTTACCCGTTATCCTTGCCCTATGGAGCCCGGACTTTCCTCATGCGCAGGCTTTCGCCTTGCGCCCGCGGTCGTTCGGTCTGCTCACGGGGCTTATTTTATCCAAATCGTCCCGGCAAGTCAACAATAAACTTGTATTCAAAGGATAAAAGTCTTATAATTCAACTGTTATGAGGTGATAACGTTGACACTTTACGAATATGTCCAATCGATCCGTGATAAACGCATTGCTGTGATCGGCGCAGGCGTCAGCAATATGCCGCTGATCCGTCTGCTTTCGGAAAACAATTGCAGCGTCACGGTTTGCGATAAACGAACGCTTGATGCCCTCGGAAAGGTTGGGGAAGAACTGTCTGCGCTTCACGCCGAGCTGAAGCTTGGCGAGGATTATCTGGAAGGACTGGATCATGACCTGATTTTCCGCACGCCCGGCCTGATGCCCTTCGACGAGCATCTGGTTGCGGCAAAGGAGAAGGGCAGTATCGTCACGTCTGAAATGGAAGTCTTTTTCCGTCTGTGCCCCTGCCGGACGATCGCCGTTACGGGAAGCGACGGGAAGACCACAACGACCACCGTTATTTCCGAACTGCTGAAGGCCGCGGGTTACACGGTTCATCTCGGCGGCAATATCGGGCATCCGCTTCTGTGCGACGTTCCGCAGATGAAGCAGGACGACATCGCCGTATTGGAGCTCAGCTCTTTTCAGCTGCACAGCATGAGCTGCCGCCCAAACGTCGCCGTGGTTACGAATATTTCCCCCAATCATCTTGATAAGCACAAGGATTATCAGGACTATATCTACGCCAAAATGTCGATTTTTGCCCGACAGGAACACAGCGACAAGCTGGTGTTGAATTCTGATGACGAGCATGCGCCGTATTATGCGGCGCATGCAAAATCAAACATCGTCTATTTCTCCAACCGCACAGCGGTGGAGAATGGGGCATATTGCCTCGGCGGCGAGCTTTTCCGCGTCCATGACGGCAAAGCAAAAAAGATCATGGACAAAGAGGATATCCGCATTCCGGGCGAACACAACGTGCTGAATTATCTGACGGCGTTCTGCGCAACGGACGGACTTGTCGATGATGAAACCTGCCGCAGCGTCGCCATAAGCTTTGGCGGCGTTGAACACAGGCTGGAACATGTGCGGACGCTTGGCGGCGTTTTGTTCATCAACGATTCGATCGCATCCAGTCCGACACGTACCGCCGCCGGGCTTCGTGCCATGAAGCGCAAGCCGATCATCATTGTGGGCGGCTATGACAAACATATTGCCTTTGACGGCCTGGGCGACGATCTGTGCCGCTATGCAAAAAAGGTCTTCATCACGGGAGATACCGCCGAGAAGATCCGTGCCGCGATTGTAGGATCTTCTCTATATGCGGAAAGTCCCGTCCCGTTTGAGAGGATCGATGATTTCAGGGACGCAGTTTGTGCTGCCGCCCGCTTCGCGGAAGACGGGGATATTGTGCTGCTTTCACCTGCCTGCGCGTCGTTTGACCATTTCAAGAATTTTGCCGAGCGCGGGAACACCTTCAAAAAGATCGTTACGGAGCTGAAAAATGAAGATATCGGAAATCACGACTGAGGTATATGCTCTTGCGTCCGAAGCGGAAAAACAGATCCGCCCGGAATTTGACCGCATTGACGAGATTGCCTCTTTCAATACGCGAAAGGTCATGGCCGCGTTTCAGGACAATCGTGTCTCCGACGCCTGTTTTGCGGGGACGACCGGATACGGCTATGACGACCTCGGACGGGAAACTCTCGATAAAATCTACGCGCAGATCTTTCATACCGAAGCAGCATTGGTCAGAACCGGCTTTGTAAACGGAACCCATGCGCTTACCGCTGCGATGTTTTCGCTTGTCGGCCCCGGTGATACTATCCTGGCCGCGACCGGACTGCCATATGACACGCTGCGCAGCGCGATCGGCATCAGCGGCGACTGCCACGGCTCTCTGAAGTTTTACGGCGTCGATTATGCCCAGACAGACCTCGCGCCCGACGGCGGCCCGGATTACGCCGCGATCCGCCGCGCTGCCTCCGATCCAAAGGTAAAGGGCGTCATGATCCAGCGCTCCCGCGGATATGAAGAGCGCCGCGCACTCTCCGTCGAGGAGATCGGAAAGATCTGCCGCGCTGTGAAAGAAGTCAATCCAAACGCCAACATCATGGTTGACAACTGCTATGGGGAGTTTACCGAGACACAGGAGCCGACTGAGGTCGGGGCAGATATTATCGCCGGCTCGCTGATCAAGAATCCCGGCGGCGGGATCGCCCCGACAGGAGGCTATGTCGCCGGAAAGAAGGAACTGGTCGACCGCGCTGCCATGCGTCTGACAACGCCCGGGATCGGCGGCGAATGCGGCTCTACGCTGGGCGTTAACCGCCTGTTGTTCCAGGGGCTGTTTCTTGCGCCTCACACGGTCGCACAGGCTCTTAAAACGGCCGTTTTCTGCGCTGCCATGATGGAGAGCACAGGATTTGAAACGTCGCCCTGCGTGGGCGAGAGCCGTTCTGACATCATTCAGATGATACATCTGAAAACGGGCGAAAATATGAAACGCTTCTGCGCCGGGATCCAGGCAGGGGCGCCTGTCGACTCCTATGTTACGCCGGAGCCGTGGCAGATGCCCGGTTATGACTGCCCGGTGATCATGGCGGCGGGGTCCTTTATCCAGGGCTCCTCGATCGAGCTGTCGGCGGACGGCCCGTTTCGTTCTCCCTTTACAGTCTATATGCAGGGCGGTTTGACATACGAATCCGGAAAACTGGGCATCATGATGGCGGTAAGCGCCATGCTGAAAAATAAGGAGTGACCGAAATGGACGTCCAAAAGGAGATCCTGCAGCTTAGAAAAGAAATCAACTATCACAGTAAGCTCTATTACGTATACGACGCGCCCGTGATCTCCGACTATGACTTTGATATGCTGATGCAGCGTCTCAAAACATTGGAGGGGGAGCACCCCGAACTGATCACGCCCGATTCGCCGACACAGCGTGTCGGCGGCCAGGCACTGTCGCAGTTTACGCCGGTGCACCATCAGGTGCCGCTGGAAAGTCTGACAGACGTTTTTTCGTATGATGAGCTGTTTTCTTTCGGCGAACGGATGGACGCGTTGCTCACCGAACCTCACAATTATACTGTTGAGCCCAAAATCGACGGCCTTTCGATGTCGCTTGAATATGAAAACGGCGTTTTTGTGCGAGGCGCCACACGCGGCGACGGCACGACCGGGGAAGATGTGACGGAAAACCTCAGGACGGTACGCTCCGTCCCGCTGCGGATCGAAAACGCTCCGGAAAGGCTGATCGTCCGCGGCGAGGTCTATATGTCCAAGTCTGTCTTCGAGGAACTCAATCGCGAGCGCGAGATCAACGGCGAGCCGCTTCTGGCCAATCCCCGCAACGCCGCCGCGGGATCGATGCGGCAGCTTGATCCCAAGGTCGCAGCCTCGCGCAAGCTGGATATTATCTGCTTCAACATGCAGTACACCTCGGGCACACCTTACGAGACCCATGCGCAGACGCTTGACGCCATGCGTGATATGGGCTTCCCGGTCGTTCCGTACACGGTTTACGATTCGATCCGCGACTGTGTGGAGCGCATCGAATGGCTGGGTGAAAACAGGGGAGACCTGCCCTATGACATGGACGGCGCGGTTATCAAAATCAATTCTCTTTCCCAGCGCAGCCAGCTCGGCAGCACGGCAAAAGCGCCGCGCTGGGCCGTTGCGTTCAAGTATCCGCCCGAAAAGAAAGAAAGCCGTGTACTGGATATTGTTGTGCAGGTCGGCAGAACGGGTGTTTTGACGCCAAAGGTCATCGTCGAGCCCGTGCGCCTTGCCGGAACAACGGTTTCTGCTGCGACGCTTCACAACCAGGACAATATCGACCGTCTGGATATCCGGCTCGGCGATACGGTTGTGCTGCAAAAGGCGGGGGAGATCATTCCCGAGGTTGTCTCTGTTAATCACGCCAAACGTCCGGAAGGGAGCGTTCCGTTCAAAATGCCGCTTTTCTGCCCGGAATGCGGCTCTCCCGTCGTACGGGACGAAGACGGCGCAGCTTTGCGATGTACAAGCCCGGAATGCCCGGCGCAGCGGCTTCGCAATATTGCGCATTTCGCCTCGCGTGAAGCGATGGATATCGAAGGACTGGGGATCTCCGTCTGTGAAAGTCTGATCAACAGCGGTCTCGTTAAAAACTTTGCCGACCTTTATTATTTGGAGGCACAATCTGTAGCCATGCTTGACCGGATGGGCGAAAAATCGGCGCAGAATCTGATGACGGCGATCGAAAAAAGCAAGGAGGCCGGCCTTGCAAGACTTCTTTGCGCATTCGGAATCCGTCAAGTCGGGCAGAAGGCCGCCAAAACGCTCGCCATGCATTTTTCTGATCTTGACGAGGTCATGGCTGCGGGCAAAGAAAAGCTTACCGCGATCCCGGATATCGGCGCCATTACAGCAGGTTTTATTACCGAGTGGTTTTCACTCGAGCAGTCGAAACACCAGATCCGTTTGCTTCGTGAAGCGGGCGTCAGTTTCCAAAGTAAAGAAGAATTGCTTGATAACCGTTTTGCCGGGAAAACCTTTGTCCTGACGGGAACACTGCAGAACTATACCCGCGACGAAGCTTCCGCAGTCATTGAAAAATACGGCGGTAAAGCTTCCGGATCGGTATCAAAGAAAACGAGCTATGTGCTTGCCGGAGAGAATGCCGGCAGCAAGCTGACAAAAGCGCAGGAATTGGGCATACCCGTCATTAGTGAGGAAGAATTTGCCCATATGGTCCAATGACACGCAATAACGGCTTTACCGCAGGGAAAGATCCCTGCGGTAAACTTTTTTCTTGTCTATGCATAAGATGGCATGAGCAGCCGCTCATAGCCTTTTTTATTTTTTGGAGGAATTATCTTGGACAGCAACCCCAACTACGATTATAAGTTCGGATCGCTGCCTGCAAGGGCGCCGTTGGCTTCTGCCTATGTCCCGATGCAGGAAAGCGCCGAGCCCTATTACGAGCAGCAGACGGCGATCGCGCGCGGGACGCTGTTCCCCGGGCTGGATCTGCCGTTTCTGGGTATGGTGAACGAATCCCTGCCTGCCACTCCGCTCAACGAATTGATGGCAATCGATTTTGTAGTCGACGAATTGTCGCTATATCTCGATACTCACAAGGACGACAAGGAAGCCTTCGAACAGTATCAATCGGTGCTCGCGCTTTCGCGTGAAGCGCACAAGCGATATGTTGAAACCTGCGGTCCACTGACTAAAACGGATATGCTTGGAATGAAGAAATACGCCTGGCTGAATGATCCGTGGCCGTGGGAGAAGCGCACGGGGAAGGAGGCATAACATGTTTGTATACGAAAAAAAGCTGCAATATCCGGTCAGAATTAAGAATACAAATCCGGCTCTTGCCAAATTCATTATCTCGCAATACGGCGGACCGGACGGCGAGCTCGGCGCATCCATGCGCTATCTCAGCCAGCGTTTTTCCATGCCTTATCCTGAACTGAAGGGCCTTTTGACCGATATCGGTACGGAGGAACTCGGTCATCTCGAAATGGTCGGCACGATCATCTATCAGCTGACCCGGGACTTGACGCCGGATGAAATCAAAAAAGCCGGATTTGATCTTTACTTTGTCGATCATACGACCGGCGTATACCCGACCTCCGCCTCCGGAACGCCCTGGACGGCAGCCTACATCGGCGTAAAGGGCGACGTTATCGCCGATTTGAACGAAGATATGGGAGCCGAGCAAAAGGCGCGTGTGACTTACGACAACATTCTGCGCTTGAGCGACGATCCGGATGTAAACAATGTAATCAAATTCCTGCGCGAGCGCGAGGTCGTTCATTATCAGCGCTTCGGCGAAGCCCTGCGTCGCACGTTAGACAGGCTGGACGAGAAAAACGTTTACGCTTTCAATCCGTCCTTTACGTAAAAATGAAAACGGGCTGTATTGCTACAGCCCGTTTTTGTTATAAAAATCAGTCGTTTCCGGTTTCTCTCTTCGCTTTTACCTGCGCTGCGATTTCATGGACACGCTCATCGGTCAGCGTAAATCTCTTCTTGAAATAGAAGTACGCTACCGTAAGACCGACCACGGGAATGATCGTCATGGTCATGCGAAGTCCGGCCTTGCTGGCGGCGGAAACGCCGAGAGACCAGTCGACAAGCTTGTCAGCCTCTGAAACCTCGGTGCCGGCCTGCAGATGGTTGATGCTCAGGCAGATGGAGGCAACAAGGGCGGCAACACCGGAAGCAAGCTTAACGACAAAGGTCTGCATCGAGAAGATAACGCTCTCATCGCGGCGGTCGTTCTTCAGCTCGCCGTAATCGACCGTGTTGGCCAGGAAAACGGTGGTGATGACCGTCAGCATGCCGTTGGCCGCAAAGATGAAGAACGCGGGAATAAAGAGCAGGAACACGCTGCTCATGCTGGTAAAGGCGAGGACAAGCAGAACGGCATAGCCGATAATCGCCATGGCAAGGCAGATATAGAAAATCTGCAGCGATGTGTATTTCTTGCGGAGCAGGGGATAGAAGGCCATCATGGAAAGGACCTGGATCGCGCCGCCAAACATGTTGAAAAGAACATAGGCGTCGTTCCAGCCCGTCGTGCCGAAGTCATACTTGAAGAAGTAAATGACAAGGTTGGAGGTGATATAGATCGAGCAGTTGATCAGCACGATCGCGATCGTAACAGTCATGGCCTGATCGTTCTGGATCAGCGCCTTGAACATTTGCCCGACAGAGACGGTCTCCATCTCGGCAGTGGACTTCTCTTTGACATTCACGCATGTCAGCACGGTAAAAAGGATAAAGAAAAACGCAATCACAATAGAGAAATACTTGAAGCCGACAATCTCGATCATCTTTGCTCCCGCCTCGGATCCGGCGAACATGTTGCCGAGCATGGGGACAAGCATCATCGTAAAGACGGTAACGATCGCGCTGCCGACGCCTGCGCTGGTACGGGCAATCGTGGTAAGCCCCTCACGCTCTTTGCCGCCTTCGGTAAAGGCGGGGATCATGGACCAGTAGGGGATGTCCATCATCGTGTAGGTCACGCCCCAGAGGATATAGGTCACGGCGGCGTAGGCGACAAGACCGGATGCGTCAAGTTTCGGAGGCGCGGCAAACATCAAAATCAGCACGACCGCGTTTGTCAGCGTGCCGATCATCAGCCAGGGACGGAATTTGCCCCAGCGCGTTCTCGTTTTGGCGACAATCACGCCCATAATCGGGTCGTTGAAGGCGTCGAACACACGCGCTGCCATCAAAATAATGCCCATTGCGATGGCGTTGACGCCGAGCAGATCCTGAAAATAATACAGAACGTAGCTGGCGGAGAGCATGTATACCATGTCTTTGCCGACGGCGCCGAGTGCATAGGAGATTTTTGACTTCAACGGGAGACTTTGTTTCTGTTCCATGTCAGATCTCACTTTCTGTTGATTATCCGTGAACGTAAAAACAGTATATCGTATATGGAAATTTTTTTCAATCCGTACAAAAAGATTTCTTTACAGTGAGCGGATATACACGATATTGCTGACAAGGCTGCCGCTGTGATGCCGAATATACGAAAAATATTCCTGCCTGTCGATATAATACTCCCGCCCCCAGGAGGAGATGCGATAATAGCGCTCATCAAGACCTGTCACCGTCACATAATGGGACTTGATCGAGCAGGCGTGCTTCATTTCTCCGCTCGGGATGCGCATATAAATGCTCATCTCGGTTTTCTTCCAGAACAGCGGAAAGTTCGGCCCAATGGACAGGATCACGGGAATGTCGCGCGCAAGCATGTCTTCGATTCTGTCGGCTATATGGCGGCTTCCGACGCCCCACATGGCGCGGAAAGGAAAACGGTAGCGGCGGAAAAAGGCGTTCAGCCCGACAGCGAGCATCAAGCCGTTGATCCCGAGCTTCGGAATGATCGGGAAAAATCGCCGCGACAGGGTCCGTGCCAGTTCATCATACTCTTTCTCATCGATGCTCCCGTCCTCGAGCGCAGAAGAGAACATCTCGCAACTGCCGGACAGATGGACGCGGTTTAGATACAGCAGCAGATCCAGCGCCGCGATCACGCCGCAGCCTACCTCGCGCATTGTTTTGGAGGCCGAGTACATCTGACTGCCGCCAAAGGTCTTTGTTCCCCCACGGCGGACGGATATATAGGGATGAATAATCTCCATTATATTTGAGCCTTCTTTTCCTTTGTCTGTTTTCTGTTGCCTCTCCGCCGTTTATCCTGCTTCGAAGCGCCTCTGTAAATTAAAAACAAGCCTTCTATATTTTTATTTTATCACAGGGATCTGCGGCCGAAAAGAGAGAAAAGGGCTAAAAAGTAAATAAACAGAATATAGGACTCGTCTCTTGCGTTTTGAAAAAGCCTTTGCTATAATATATAAAGTTTTTTAGATCCTTTTTGCAAATACATGCACAGGAGAAAATAATATGAGCAAGAAACGTTCTTCCAAAAAGAAGGCTCGTATCGAGCTGGCAATTGTTCTTTCGATTCTTTTTCTGCTCCTCGCTGTAATCGGAATCCTGCTTTTCCGTATTATACATAAAGGAAATTCTCCCAAAGATGTCCTTCATGACATTCAAATGGCCCAGGATGTCGAGCCGTCCCCGCTTCCCACACCGCTCCCCACGCCTGAAGCAACGCCGGAGCCCACTCCCGAACCGACCCCCGAACCGACGCCGGAGCCCACTCCCGAGCCCACGCCAGACCCCGCCCAGTACATCAACATCAACACATCCAGCAGCATCACGATCACCAAGCAGCCCGGCGGCGAGACTCTGCACACCGGCAACAACGCGTCGTTTGTCGCGCGCGCCAGGGGTGCTGCGTCGTGCGAGTGGCGTTTTATCTCACCGGAATATGACAGAGAGATCGTCTGGGATTCCAAGGACTTGAGAATGGAGTTCCCTGGTCTGCGCTGTGAAGACGGCGATACCGAAACCTTAATTATCAAATACGTTCCCTCTGAACTCAACGGCTGGTATGTGGCCTGCCTTTACAAAGACGCAAACGGCGGTTATTCCGTCACCGAAGGCGCACCGATCAAAATCCTCAGCTGATTTTCGCGCGATTTCATTTCTCACCTCAAAACGGGCCTGCACCTCTGCAGGCCCGTTTTTTCGTCGGTGTCGCCGGATGTTTTTAATGACAAGACCGTCGAAAAGTGCTATGATAATGAAATGGAGAAAAGAGAATAAGGACGGATCGATTTGGTTTTCAGTTCAGCGATATTTTTATTTGTTTTTCTGCCGGTGGTGTTTATACTCTACCGGCTTGTTCCGTCGCTCAAAATCAAGAACCTTCTTCTGGCGCTGGCCAGCATCGTTTTCTATGCGTTTGGCCAGCTTCGCTACGTTCCGCTGTTTCTGCTTTCCGTCCTCATTAACTATCTTGCCGGGCTCATGCTGCAAAGCCGGATCGAACGGCGGAAGCTAATTCTGACGCTTGCCGTAGTTCTCAATGTCGGCATTCTCGGCGTTTTCAAATATACCGATTTTATGATCGGCAATCTCAACGCCCTCTTTGCGCTTTCCCTTCCTCTCTCCGGCATTGAGCTGCCGATCGGCATTTCATTCTTCACTTTCCAGGGACTGTCTTATACGATCGACGTTTATCGTGACAGAGAAAGCGGCACAAAAAACTTTTTGAAGCTGCTGCTTTATATTTCCTTCTTCCCGCAGCTGATCGCCGGTCCGATCGTCAAGTATCATGATATCGCCGAGCAGATCGATAACAGGAGCACAACGCCGGAAGAAACGGGGATCGGCCTGCGCCGCTTTATTACCGGCCTCGCCAAAAAGATCCTGATCGCAAATGCCATCGGATATATTGCAGATCGTGTTTTTAATGATTATCTGCCGGGGGGTATCACCGACTGGCAGGTCATGTGGCTTGGCGCGATCTGCTATACGCTGCAGATCTATTATGACTTCAGCGGCTACAGCGACATGGCGATCGGCATCGGGCACATGTTCGGCTTTTCGTTCCGCGAGAACTTCCGTTATCCCTACGGCGCCGTTTCGATCAAGGATTTCTGGCGCAAATGGCATATCTCGCTTTCGTCATGGTTTAAAGAGTATCTGTATATCCCGCTCGGTGGCAACCGCAAAGGAAAGCTTCGAACGATCCTGAATAAAATGATCGTCTTTTTCTGCACCGGTATCTGGCATGGCGCAAACTGGACGTTTGTGCTGTGGGGCTTTGGCCACGGCCTTCTTTCCAGCCTGGAAGACCTCGGCGTGATTCCGGCCAAAAAGCTTGAAGCCAGCCGCTTTGGCAGACTGATCGGCAGAGCGTATACGCTTTTGGCTGTCATGCTTCTGTTTGTCGTCTTTCGGGCAGACAGTATTTCCCAGGCGCTAAAGATGATTGCGTTGATGTTCGGCGCAGGCAGCGACGCTTACGGCGCATATCTTTTCCGCTCTCTGCTTACGCCGGCTGCCTGTGCGGTGCTGCTTCTGTCTGTTCTGTTTGCGGGGAATCTGCCTGTCAGACTGAAAGCTTTGCTGGGAGAAAGGGAGACGCCGGCCGTGCAGATCCTGGTCGATCTGTTCTTCCTTCTTGTCTATGTTCTTTGCCTTATGAGCCTTGCGCGCGGCGGCTTTAATCCTTTTATCTATTTTCAATTTTAAGGGAGGCGGCAAATGAATAAAAAAACGATATCGTTTGCCTTTGCCGCGCTGTTCCTCCTGCTTTCCGTATTGCCTGTCGCCGCCATGCTTGTATTGGGCGAAAGCGGAGCTGCTGCAAACGAAACGCTCTCTTCACCGCCTGAATTGACCGGCTCTGACGGACGTTTAAATCCCGCAGTGCTGAGTGAGACGGCCGACTATATTGCCGACCATTTTGCGTTCCGCAACAAGCTTATCAACGCTTGGGCAGAGCTGAACACAATGGTCTTTCATACGTCGCCGGAAGAGCAGGTCGTTCTGGGCTCGGAAGGATGGCTCTACTATTCCTCCACGCTGGACGACTATATGGGCCGCGGCATGAATGAGACAGAGCTGAGCCGCGCCGTGCAAAACCTGGCTTTGATACAGGAATATGCTGAAAGCTGCGGCGCGGAATTTCTCTTCACGATTGCGCCGAACAAAAACAGCCTGTATCCGGCGCACATGCCGTCCTTTATTCCTCCCGCGCACGACAAGTCAAACAGCGTGCGTATCAAGCCGCTTCTTGCATCCTCCGGCGTTCATTACTGCGACCTGTTCTCTCTGCTCGGCGGCAGGGGAGAGGTGCTGTATTATCAGACAGACTCCCATTGGACCGATCGCGGAGCGGCGCTTGCAGCCGACGCGCTCCTCAAGGGATTCGGTATGAATACCGCCTATTATGCAGGCGACTTTTCGCTGCCTTATCAGCACAAGGGCGACCTGTATGAGATGCTTTTCCCGGCAGGGGAGCGTACCGAAGCGGCGCAAGCCTATTCCGGCTTTACCTATTCCGTACAGGAAAATCCGAACGGAGGTAATGCCATGCGGATCGATGCCTCTCAGGACACTGCGGACGGCAGACTTGTCTGCTGGCGTGACTCCTTCGGCATTGCGCTTTATCCTTATCTTGCCGACAGCTTTTCAGAGTCTCTTTTTTTCAGGAGCTCAAGCTACGATCTGACTGAAATCGGCAGCCGGCAGGCGGATCATGTGCTGATCGAACTGGTTGAGCGAAACCTCGACTGGTTGATCCGCTATGTCCCGATCATGCCCGCTCCCAGCAGAGAGATCGATCTTGATTCCGCCGTGCCGGCGGATCAGACCGTTTTGGCAAACAGCAAGGCTGACAGCAAGCACGAGCTTGTATATCTCTCCGGTGAGCTTCCCTGTTATGAAGGAGGAGCAGTATATCTTCTGTCGGCAGATGCCGCTTATGAAGCGCTGCTGACCGAAAGGGACGGCAAGTGGTTCTATCATGCGTATCTGTCCCCGGAGCAGAGCGAAGGGATCCATGCGCTCTGTGTAAAACTCGATTCCGCGTATATTCGTTTCGAGCTTCATTTGAATTGATTTCAAAATATAGCAGGAGGAAAAAGGATCATGCTTGATTTTTTGCGTCAGGAAGGGATCAGTGAGGAGATCATACGAGAGATCGAATCGTTCCGCGCGCAGTATCCATTGAGCGACGCGTCATCATATCGCGTTCCGAACCCTTCTTATCGCTATTACGGCAAAGAAATCTGGGAAATGGCGCTGACCGCGCTTCTCTCGGGAGAGAATTTGCTGCTCGTCGGACCAAAGGCCACTGGGAAAAACGTTTTAGCGGAAAATCTTGCCGCCGTCTTTCATCGGCCGGAATGGGACATTTCCTTTTATTTGAATACCGACGCCTCGTCTCTGATCGGAACCGATACCTTCCGCAACGGGGAAGTAACGCTTCGCCACGGGCCGATCTACCAATGTGCCGAAATGGGGGGCTTTGGCATACTCGACGAGATCAACATGGCAAAAAATGAATCTTTGGCCGTCCTTCATGCCACCCTGGATTTTCGCCGGATCATTGATGTCCCTGGCTATGACCGGATTACGCTCAGCCCGGCTACCCGGTTTATTGCAACGATGAATTATGGCTATGCCGGAACGCGTGAGTTGAATGAGGCGCTGATGAGCCGCTTTATGGTGATCAACATGCCCCTTATTTCACAGGATAACCTGAAAAAGCTGTTGCTTGCACAGGTTCCAAACCTGAAAGAGGAATACGCAGAGCAATTTTCCGCCTTGTTTGATGACATCCGCAAAAAGTGCGAGAGCGGAGAGATTTCAACAAAACCGCTTGATCTGCGCGGTTTGCTCTCTTCGATCAAACTGATCGAAAACGGTCTGACTGCATTGCAGGCGCTTGAAATGGGAATTGTCAACAAGTCAACCGATGATTTTGAACGTCAGCTTGTTTCCGACGTCCTGTCGGCCAGGATATCGGCCAGTCTGTCTGCTGCCGAGCTGTTTCACATCAGATGAGCGAGGTTTCCGATTTTCAGAAGCGCCGGGCGGAAAATATGATCTGGAATGCGGCGCAAAGCCATGCCTTCACGCCGGATTTCAAGGCCTATGACGAAGATTTACACGCGGATCTTTACTGGAACACGGTGATCGGCGCGGTCCGCCGCCACTATGATTATCCCAGGATCGAGGCGCTGTTTCGCTCGTTTCAGAGCGAAGAGGATGCGGACATCTATGAATCGCTCCTTTGGCTCGGTCTGGAAAACGCGGTATATGAAAGGGAAAAGAAGGATCGTCCGGTCCTCCCTGCGCTGCGCCGTGATTATGCAGACAGATACCTCTCTCAGCTCCGCACGGTCCACGATCTGCCTCTCGGCGATCGGATGGCCTATGCGCATTTTTGCCGTGTAATCGGGCGAGACGCAGGGCTTGACAGCTATAATGAAAAGCTGCTTGACGAGCTGGAATTTTCCCGGGAAATGGACACGGATGCGATCGTTGAGCGCGCAAAAGAGCTCTTTGCGCGATGGTTTCAGATCCGTCTGCGGGAAAAGAAGGAAGAAAACAGGAAAAACCGTTTCCGCTTCGGTCTAAGGAAAGGGAAGCAGGGTAAAGGACGCTACCGCAAATTCGGGCTCGGCTTTGCCGATCATCCAAGCAATCTCTACGGCGGCCGGACGGTGGGTCGACAGGCAGAGGAAATGCAGCGTCTTACGACCATGAGCGAGCAGGAACTGCGTACTTTCATGGAAGCGAAGTATGGTAAAAACGCGTTCAACGACAGAGAAACGCGAGAGCTGGAACGCCTGATCTGTGTCGGCAATCACGCCTCCTGCCACATTCTGATCACAAGAGGTGAAAAGGGAAAGGCCAAGATCCAAAACGGATTTGAGGCTTTGCAGCGTGAGCGGGAAGCCAGACAGATCGTGACAAACCGACTGTTTTTTACCGACCACCTTGCCGAACGGCGCACGGCAATCGACCGACTGACTGGAAAGATCCAGAATTCTGTTTTGCTGCATCTGCAGCCCTCGCTTGTCAGATCAAACGCCGGATCACTCGAATGCGGGAGAGTGTGGCGCGCTGATTATCTCAATGATAATCGCGTATTTCGACGCACCGAACAGGACGATATGGGCGATCTGTGCGTTGATATCCTGCTGGACGCCTCAACGTCCCAGACAAACCGTCAGGCGATCGTTTCCAACCAGGGTTACGTTATTGCTGAAAGTCTCAATCGCTGTAATATCCCGTGCCGCGTCATGTCGTTTTGCTCTATGACAGGGTATACGATTTTAAGGATCTTTCGCGATTATCACGAGCGAAATGCCAACGGGAAAATTTTCGAATACGTCACGAACGGTTGCAACCGTGACGGTCTGGGTATCCGCTTGGCGCACCACCTGATCGCACGCGTGCATTGCGAGCATAAGATCCTGATCGTCCTGTCCGACGCAAAGCCAAACGATGTTGTCAAGATCCGGCGCAAAGATAGTCAGGATTTCGTCAATTACGAACTGCAAAACGCCGTACGCGATACCGCCTTTGAAGTCAGAAGCGCGCGTGCCGACGGCATCTCCGTCATTTGTGTCTTTACGGGCGACGATGAGGATGTGGCGTCAGCCAAGCTGATTTACGGCCGCGATTTTGCCCGGATCCAATCCTTCGATCATATGGCGGATACGGTCGGTCTGCTGCTGCAGAATCAAATCAAAAACATGTAAAAAGATCCGGACGATTTCAACTCATCCGGATCTTTTTAATCTGATTTGAAATTACTTGGCAAGGACTTTTTTCAGCCTGGCGTAGCGGGGGAGAGAGTTTTCAAGCGGAAGCTTGGGTTCGCCCTGGATCAGCGGCAGGACGTAATCGATAAACTCCTTCTTCATGCCGTTGTGCTCGTCGTTGATCCACTCAAGCGGGACCTTCTTTTCATAGTTGGCGACGCTGTCAAGAGGAAGCAGCTCAAAGCGGCAGACATACTTTCCGTCGATGCAGTCACGCTTGAATGCAACCATCTTGCCGGATACGCCCTTGACCGCCTGCTCAACGGCCTCTTTGCCGGCGCCGAACGCTTCGTCGATATCCGTCTGAGAGGCAAGGTGAGCGCCGCAGCGCTGCAAAAGGCTGAGCTCGATTCCGCGCACCTTGGCGCCGGTACGCTGCTGCAGCAGGGAAGCAAGAAGCGCGGCGAGGCCGCCCAACTGGGCATGGCCAAAGCCGTCGGTTGCAGAAGTCTTCGCCTCGGAAACAAAGCTGCCGTCGGCATAGTGGATGCCTTCGGAAACCGCAATCAGGACCTTGCCGTTCTTGGCATAGACTTTCTCAACGTCTTCATAAAAGCGATCCATATCGAAATCATATTCCGGCAGATAAATGAGGTCAGGACCGGAGCCGAATTCGGTCGCAAGCGCGGCGCTGGCAGCCAGCCAGCCGGCGTGACGGCCCATGATCTCGACAACGGTAATCATACCGTTGTCATAAACGCGCGCGTCCTTGTTGATTTCCATGCAGGAGGTCGCAATATACTTTGCGGCGCTGGCAAAGCCGGGGCAGTGGTCCGTGCCGAAAAGATCGTTGTCGATCGTCTTGGGAACGCCCATCACGCGGCACTCATAGCCCACAGCCTCCATATAGCGGCTGATTTTATTGCAGGTATCCATCGAGTCGTTGCCGCCGTTGTAGAAGAAATATCTGACGTTATATTTCTTGAAGATCTCAAGGATTCGCTTATAGTCGGTATCATCCTTTTCGGGATCCGCGATTTTATAGCGGCAGGAACCGAGCTCGGAGGAGGGAGTGTGCAGCAAAAGCTCAAGCTCCTTCGGGTCTTCTTCATCCATAACGTAAAGCTTGTCGTCCAGGACGCCCTTGATCCCGTGCGCAGCACCGTAGACCTTGGTGATGCACTCTGCGTCAAGCGCAGTGCGAATCACGCCGTAGGCGCTGGCATTGATAACAGAAGTAGGGCCGCCGGACTGGCCGAAAATACACGCTCCGCGAAGTTCATTGCTCATGGAAATATTCCTCCGTATTATCTTAAAAAATTTTGATTTTTTCTTGAATGTCCTTCTTGATTATAGCCATGTTTGAGGATATAATAAGATTGTTAATTTGTAAATATGCCAAATTGACTAAAAATGTATCTCGAAAATCGAGGCAGAAAGGGAGATTTTTTGAAATGGCGCTTGTAACTACGAAAGAAATGTTCGAAAAGGCTTATAACGGGGGATACGCAATCGGCGCATTCAACGTCAATAATATGGAGATCGTCCAGGGCATCACCGAAGCGGCCGGCGAGCTGAAAAGCCCCGTCATCCTGCAGGTGTCCAAAGGCGCACGCGCCTATGCCAATCATACTTATCTGGTAAAGCTGGTCGAGGCTGCGATCATTGAGAACCCCGAGATCCCGATCGCGCTGCATCTTGACCACGGCGACACCTTTGAGCTTTGCAAGAGCTGCATTGACGGCGGCTTCACCTCGGTTATGATTGACGCTTCCTCCAAGCCTTTTGAGGAAAACATCGCTCTGACCCGTCAGGTCGTTGAGTATGCCCATGACCATGGCGTCGTTGTCGAGGCCGAGCTCGGCACTCTCGCCGGCGTGGAAGACGAAGTCAGCGTCGAGCACGGCCGCGAGAGCTACACTCGTCCAGAAGAGGTGGAAGAGTTCGTCAGCCGCACCGGCTGCGACTCCCTTGCCATTGCAATCGGTACCTCTCACGGCGCATACAAGTTCAAGGCTTCCCAGTGCACCCGCAACGCAGACGGCGTTCTCGTTCCGCCTCCGCTCCGCTTTGACGTTCTGCACGAGTGCATCAAGCGTCTTCCAGGCTTCCCGATCGTTCTGCACGGCTCTTCCTCCGTTCCGCAGGAGTTTGTCAAGATGATCAACGAGTACGGCGGAAACATGCCCGACGCGATCGGCATCCCCGAGGATCAGCTGCGTGAAGCTGCCAAACTTGCCGTCTGCAAGATCAATATTGACTCCGATATCCGTCTGGCTATGACCGGCAACATCCGCAAGTATTTTGCCGAGCATCCCGATCACTTCGACCCGCGGCAGTACCTCAAGCCCGCGCGTCAGGCTGTCAAGGATATGGTCGCGCACAAGATCGTCCACGTTCTCGGCTCCGACGGAAAAGCTTGATGGCTTGATCCCCACAGAGTATAGCAGATAGAGAGAATCTATACGGAGGTGGCAAAATGGGCTTACATTCCAATAACAATGAACGCCCGGAGAGCAGCGCTATACAGACAAGAGATGTGCCGAGAGGCATCCTTGTCGTTCGACTTGTTATTGCCTCGGTGATTTTTGCCGTTTCGGCTGTTATCGGCATGCCCGCTGTCGTAAAAACGATCCTTCTTATTATCGGGTCGCTTGTTGCCGGCTATGATTTGATTCTTGATGCGGTCAACAGCGTAGAGACCGGGGATTATTTCAATATTTCCATTATTCTTATCTTTGTATCGGTGATCGGTTTTGTCATCGGGTATGGGATCGAAGTCGCCGCAATGCTCATTCTTTACAAGGTCGGTTTGATTTTAAACGACTATGTGAAAGAGCGCACGCTTATGTCCGCGGAAGAGCTTTTGCGTTATCGTGACTCCGAAGAGATCAGCAGAACCGTGGAAACGGCAAACAAGCCCGGTACGGGCGAGCTGGAAGCAGGGGAGAAAATCAACAGCGCCGCTTCGTTCGTGCTGAAGATCCTCATCGGATTTGGCGTTTTGTTTGCTGTCTTTGCACCGCTGCTCACGCATCTTACCGTTCGCGAATCGATTCATCGGGCTCTGTCCATTATCCTGGTCGCCACGCCTGCTTCTGTCGTTCTGTCCATTCCGCTTGTCGGTTTGGTCGGCATCTTTTCCGCTTCTCGCTTCGGCGTGTTGTTCAACAAAGCAAAGTCGATCGAAAAGCTTGCTGACGTCAAAACGCTGATCGTGGATAAGGCCGGCGTGCTTGCGGAAGAGTGCCCTAAGCTGCTGTCCGTAAAGTCCGACGTTCTTGATACTAACACGTTCCTGACCTTTGCCGCACACGCCGTTTATTATTCCGAGCAGCCGATCGCCAAGGTTCTTTCCAACGCGACAGATGGAGAATACAAGCTCGAAGTTGTCAGCAACTTCAGCGAAATCCCGGGCTGGGGTGTCGAAGTCGACATCGGCGGGGCGCACGTAATCCTGGCAACGAAAGATTTGTTTATCAGCAGGGGAGAGGCCATCCCGTTTGAAAACGAGCCAACCGATTGTCAGGTCTTTTACATGATGATCGCCAATCGCTATATCGGCAAAATCACGGTCTCCAACTCGACTCTCGACTCTGCCGAGAATCTGGTTGCCGACTTCAAGGCCAACGGGATCGAACAGTGCATTCTGATTTCCGAAGACGGCAGGGAAGACACAGCGGCGTTTGCATCCAAATTTGGATTTGACGACGCTTACGGCGAGCTGGACATTGAAAAGAAGCTTGCGCTGATCGAAAACGTTTGCAGCAAAACGACAGGCGCAAATATGTATCTGTATTCCAGCGGGATCGAATCTCACAGTAAGGCGGATATCGACGTCCGTGTCAGCAAAGCCGGCAAGTACGCAGATGCGCTTGTCAATCCCAACAGCATCAGCACGATGCCGTCCGCATTTTCCGTAGCTGAGCGGATCAAAACCGTTGCCACCGAAAACGCGATTTTTGTCTTTGCAGTAAAGGCTCTTCTTGTTTTCCTCAGCATCAACGGTTGGTGCAACCTCTGGTTTGCGATGTTTATCGATTCCGCAGCCGTGATTTTCACGCTGCTCAATTCGATCCGCGTTTCCAGCGAATCGCTTCTCAAGGGTATGATCAACCGTCGCCAGGAAGAAGACGAGTTCGCAGAAGAATAATAAAGTCAATTCTGCCGGGGAAGGATATCTTCTCCGGCAGATCTTAATTTGCAGTAAATCTCGCATAATATAAATTTAGCGATATTTTTGCTGGCTTTTTTCAGGTAAATATGGTATACTGCGATTGGCGATTGTTTTGTTGCTGTTATCTTTGCTGAAGACTGTCTTTTACCGGCAGCACTTTATTTATCTTTTTTATCTTCATTTTTGTTTTTCTTTCTATTAAACGATACAAACGTTTGCACTTGTTTCAATGGAACGGATTATTTGTTTTTTTTAATTCGTCTGTCAGCCGCCGAATCAAACCTGATTTTTATTCGTGTTTACAGATTTGATCAAAATATCTGACGGATCAATGCTCTTGTGACGACTTCTGCTAATAAATGAGATTTCAGATACTCACCAAGTTTTTCTCTTGTTCTCGCCGGAAGAATCTTTTTTTACTCTCAAATGGTTACGTTATCCATTCTCGCAAATTCTATTTTTATCCTTAGACACTGCCGATGATTTCCAATTTTGAAATAATGCAAATTGTTATTTATTTAACTATCTAAGAGGTGTTTGTGATGAATCTCGAACAGATCAACGATATTCCGGATATTTTGATGGAATTTTTAGAATATCACTCGACTGTGCGCGGCCATTCCGACAGGACAGTCATGGCATACTATACCGATCTGAAGATCTTGTTTCGTTTTTTGAAGCGCAGACGTCATCTTGTCCCCCGCGACGTACCGTTTGATGAGATTGATATTACTGATGTCGACCTGGATTTTATTAAGAATATCCGTATTGAAGAGCTGTATAAATATCAGTCCTTTTCGCCGGAATATATCGGTGAAAACCGTTCTTTGTCTGCCGCAAGCCGTTGCCGCAGAACGAGTTCCGTAAAATCCTTCTTTAATTATCTCACAGCGAAGCGGCATCTTCTTGACTATAATATCTGCCAGGAGCTCGATATGCCGAAACGGCAGGCCTCTCTGCCGAAATATCTTGAAGAGGAAGAATGCGAGCGTCTCCTCGCTGCCTGTGACGGGCCTTATTTATATCGCGATTATGCGATATTAATGCTCTTTATCTCCTGCGGGCTTCGCGTTTCAGAGCTTGTTTCACTCAACGTGCACGATATTTATGAGGATCACCTGCGCGTGCTTGGCAAAGGCAATAAAGAACGCGTTGTTTTCTTCGGCGACGGCTGCCGTGAGGCGATCGATGACTATCTCGCCGTGCGCAGCAACGAAAAAGTAGCCGATAAGGATAAGGACGCGCTGTTTATCAGCCAGAAGAATTGCCGCTTCGGCGTACGCGGCGTTCAGCAAATGGTAGAAAAGAAATTAAAACTCGCCGGCCTTGACGCAACCCGCTACTCCCCTCACAAGCTGCGGCACACGGCGGCGACGCTCATGCTGAAAAACGGTGTTGATACCCGCGCTCTGCAGGAAGTTTTGGGCCACAGCAATCTGAATACGACACAGATCTACACTCACCTTGACAACGCCGCTTTGCATGAGGCGGCCATGGCTAACCCAATCGGGCGCAGAAAACGTTCTGAAAATGAAGAAAAGACCTGATTTTCAGGTCTTTTCTTTTACTATATGTTCAGTTTGCTTTTAAAACGGCCAAGATCGCGTCGCGAATGTTCTTGACTGGGATCAGTTCGAGATTCTCCGGCTTTTTGATCTCGTCCCGGACGTGAGCCGGGATCACGCAACGCCGAAATCCCAGACGTGAGATCTCGCTCAGACGCTGGTTAATCATGCTGACGCTGCGGATTTCGCCGGACAGGCCGATCTCTCCGATCGCGGCAAGATCCGCGCCGAGCGGCCTGTCGATATAGCTCGACGCGATCGAAAGCGCCGTTGCAAGATCGGCCGCTGGCTCGTCGAGCGTCAGTCCGCCGATTACGTTTATATACGCGTCGCAGGTCGTAACGGGCAGGCCGCCGCGCTTTTCGATCACAGCCAGAAGCATGGCGGCGCGGTTATAATCCACGCCGTTGCTGCGTCTGGAGGCGTTGTACGCCGACGGCGTGACAAGCGCCTGCACTTCGGCAAGCAATGGGCGGCTCCCCTCGATCACACAGGCCACGCAGGTCCCCGGGCTGTTTTCCGGTCTGCCCGAAAGCAGCATTTCTGACGGGTTATCCACGCATTTCAGGCCCTTGTCGTCCATCTCGAAAACGCCGATCTCGTTGGTGGAGCCAAAACGGTTTTTTGCAGCGCGAAGGATACGGAAACTGGTATTGCGTTCCCCTTCAAAGTACAGCACGCAGTCGACCATGTGTTCCAGGATCTTCGGTCCGGCGATGCTGCCTTCCTTGGTGATGTGGCCAACCACAAAGACGGTCAGACCTTTTTCTTTTGTCAGCCGCATAATCTGCATGGTGCAGTCCCTTACCTGGCTGACGCTTCCCGGCGCCGAAGAAGCGTCTCCGTCTGAAATCGTCTGGATCGAGTCGATAATGACGATCTCTGGTTCCTGCACCTTGATGCAGTCTATGATCTCATCAAGATCGGTCTCAGCCAGGACCAGGATATTCTCCCCTTCCAGGCCGAGTCTGACGGCACGCAGTTTCAGCTGCCGTTCACTTTCTTCTCCGGTGACGTACAGGATCTTTTTCTCTTCAAGATTGGCGCACATCTGCAGCAAAAGCGTTGATTTACCGATTCCCGGCGCACCGCCTACCAACACAAGCGAGCCGCAGACTGCTCCCCCGCCCAATACGCGGTCCAGTTCGGAAATGCCGGTCGAGATACGTATTTCCTCGCTCATATCAAGCTCGGTGATTTTCTTGGGGCGGCTGCGTTCAATGCGCGAGCGGGCGGTTTTGGCAGATGCGCTGTCGAATTTCACCTCGACAAGCGAATTCCACGCGCCGCATGAGGGACACTTCCCTGCCCAGTTCGCGCTTTCCGCGCCGCATTCACTGCAGCAATATACCGTTCTCTCTTTTTTGGCCATCTCTATGCTCCGTTCTTAAATTGGGATACTTTCTGCTATATAATTCATATACGATGCGGCGATCACTGCAGCAAGGCTGGTCTGGTAGACGGGTTCCTTCAATTTCAAAACTTCAAAATTGTTCGACATAAAGCCGCATTCCACCAGTACAGCCGGACAATTCGTATTCTCCGCAAGGAAAAGATCCTTTGGCGCGGGCATAGCCAGCCGCCGATTTTCCGGGTCCAGCTGAGCTGTCAGGTTCGTCTGCATCATCCGGCCCAGTTTTTCGCTTCCTTCAGCGGGAAAATATAAAATCTGGGCTCCTTTCGGCTGCGCGGTCGGATAATAGTTTTGATGAATACTGATCAATACGGCGTTGCTCGCGTTATTTGCCACTTCCGCCCGGCTTTTAAGATCTTCCCGTTCGCTGTAAGACAGTATATCCGTTTTCTTGCTGTCATCCAAGCGCGTCATAACCGTTTTCTGTCCCAAAAACCGTACAATTTGCTCAAGTCGAAGCGCAACGGCTAAATTGATATCGCTTTCCTTGGTGCCGTCAGCCGATATTGCGCCGCCATCGATTCCTCCATGTCCCGCGTCGATCACAAGCGTGTGTGTCGCTGACACAGCAGATACGGCCTGCCTTGCGGAATGATGCAGAAACATGGCGATAATGGCTGTGCATGCAAGAAGGACGCCTATGAAAAAGACTATCGGCAAAAAGCTGTTTTTTCTTGACAACGTTTCACCTCATTATAAAAGAAATACTGTGGGAGTGCAAGAGTAAGCGGCGTCACAGAAGGATGCAGATCAATCCAGCGCTTCCTTCGTTGATCATTCGCTCAAGCGTGTGCTGCAGCTTGATTCGGGCGTTATCGCTCAGTGAGCAGATCTTGTTTGTCAGCGACTCACACGCGATATCATAAAGCGATTTGCCGAAAATGTTGGATTGCCAGATCCGGTTGATATCTCCGTCAAATCCCTGCAGAAGAAAGTTGATGATATCTTCAGACGCCGTCTCGCCGCCGATGGCGGGCGTTACTTCCGTTTCGATATTTGTCATCATCATATGGATCGCCGGCGCGTTCGCTTTCAATTTAACGCTGTATTTTCCTCCCTGCCGAACGATCTTGGGTTCTTCCAACTGCATTTGTGACATATCCGGAAGAACGACCCCGTATCCCTTCTCTCTGACGCTTTCAATCGCTTCCTTCAGCCGGTCGAAATCTGCTTTGACTGCGCTCATTTCACTAAGCGCGGAAAACAGCTCGCCGTCATTGCGGATTTCCACGCCCGTCTCTTCACTGATCGAACGGTAATAGAGTTCACGCGGAAGCGCGAGCGACACGGAAACGCTTCCCTCGCCAAGTGAAGTGCTGTTTTTTTCGGCATTCTGTATCTCCTCATTTCCTGCGATCTGCTCGATTGCAGCGCAAACGTCGCAATATTTTTTTACATGCGAGAAGCTTTCGACGATTTCGCCGTACACCGTCGTCTTCAGCGCATTGTTATCCGGAAGCGCCCGCAGCCAATCCGGAAGATAAAAGCCGACCGCCTCGATCGGGAATTCCTCCAGTACCGCTTCCATTACCTGCGCGATATCCGTCTCGGTCATATTCAGGCAATCGAGACACACGCATGGAACGGCATATTTTTCGCGGATAGACTCTGCGGTCCTCTTTGCCGCAGCGGAAGAAGGCTCTGTACTGTTTACCACGACGGCGAACGGCTTTCCGATGGCCTGCAGCTCCCGGATGACCCGCGCTTCTGCCGGGAGATACTTTTCCCGTTCGATCCCGCAGATGCTGCCGTCCGTCGTGACGACCACGCCGATCGTGGAGTGCTCATTGATCACCTTTTGTGTGCCGATCTCCGCTGCCTGCGTCATGCTGATTTCGTTTTCAAACCAGGGTGTGGCGACAAGCCGTTCCTCTCCGTCTTCAAACTGGCCCACGGCGCCTTCAATCATGTATCCCACACAGTCAACCAGTCTGACGGAGAGCTCCACACTTTCGTCAATCGACACGGTAACTGCCTCTTCCGGAACGAATTTTGGCTCGGACGTCATGATCGTTTTCCCCGATCCGCTTTGCGGCAATTCGTCTTTTGCGCGCTCACGCACATACTCGTTTTCGATTCGGGGAATCACGGCGCTTTCCATAAAGCGCTTGATAAACGTCGACTTCCCCGTTCTGACCGGACCGACGACGCCGATCATCACGGCGCCGTTGGTACGCTGGGCAATATCTGCGTAAATGCTTGTTTCCTTTTTCATAAAAAAAGCCTCCGCTCTCATGTTCTCGTTTGTACGAGTCTATGAGAAGCGGAGACGCAATATGCGTTTGTCAGAAGAATCGGGCCGTCTGCGTATGCCGGGAGGATATGATAAATTTTGTTTCCGGGAAAGCCGTCTGCAGCTTTGCAGAAAGCGTGTTTACGACCGGGTTTTCCGTGCAGAAATGATCGCCGTCGATCAAATTGACGCCAAGCTCGCGCGCAAGCAGAAACACGCCGTATTTGATATCGGCTGTCAGATAAGTATCGCATCCGCTGCGATAGGCGTCGATCAGATTCCCGCCGCCAGAACCGCCCAAAACCGCAATTTTGTGAACAGGTCTTCCGGCGTCATAGTAGCGCAGACCGTTTGTTTGCAGCTTATCTTTGCAGTGTGACAGAAACTGTTCCAGCGAGACCGGTTTGGAAAGCATGCCCATTCTACCGCAGCTTTCCGCTTCAAACGGCCCCAGATTCTCCAAACCGAGAAGCGAAATCAGCACGTCGTTGACGCCGCCCTCTGCAATGTCCAGGTTGGTATGCATCGAGATCACGGCGATCCTGCTTTCGATCAGGCGCAAAACTCTTTCTGTTTCGACCGTTTCATCCGTCACGCGCTTCATCTCATCCCAGATCACGGGATGATGGGAAATGATTAGTTCCGCGCCCAGCGTCTTTGCTTCCTCGATGACATCGTTCGTCACGTCAAGACTCAGCAGCGCCGTATGGACCGGAGTCTGAGCGCGCCCGATCAAAAAGCCGGCGTTGTCATAGGAGGTTTGCAGCGCAAGCGGCGCAAGTTCACACAAAGTATCAAAGATTTCCTGTACCGTATTCATGAAAGCTTTTTCTCCATTTCTGAAAGCTGGTCCAGTATCGCGCAAAGGATCGGCAGCCTGCCTCCGCTGCTTTTCGGCGAGGAGAGCAGCCCCTTCTTTTCCGCTTCAAAGCGCCGGATAAGGGCTCTGGTATGCGTCAGCGCAAGCGGATCGTTTTGTATATTGGAAAACGAGCCGGAAAACAATTCAGCGTCGGACAGGGACATATTCTTCGAAAAACGGGCTTTGATCACCTGATACAAAAAAGTGCCGTCTTTGACAAGCCGCTCTTTATCCAACTGAAAGCCGTTGTTCACCAGCCAGTAGCGCAGCACTTCAGCTTTCGTCATTGGCTGAAGAAGAAGCGTATACCGTCCGTCCAGGCACCACTCGGCCCGGTCGAGGATATTGCAGATCAGCTCGCCCCCCATGCCGGCCATAACGATCGTATCGATCTCCTCCGGCGGGCAGGCGTCAAGACCGTCAGACAGCAAAAATGTGATGCGATCTTCCACACCGCATCTCCGGGCCGTTTCTTTCGCCTTTGAAAGCGGCATCGCATTGATATCCGAGGCAAACAACCTTCCGCTATATCCGTTTTGGGCAAGTTTTGCCGGCAAATAGCCGTGATCTGTGCCGACGTCTATCAGTCCCCTGCCGTCGGAAATCATGGAATAAATCACTTCAAGTCTTTTGTTCATCGTATAAAGAGGGCCGGAGACCCGGCGCAGCAGCGCCTTTCTCCGGCCTTTTCCTTTTTGGGGATCAGAGAGACTCGAGATACGCGTTGAGCGCATCAAGAAATTCGTCCGGGTCAACGCCATGGGCGGCGCAGGCCTGTTCCACGTTCTCGCCGCTTGCGAGAGCGCAGCCCATACAGTGCATGCCGATGCTCTGGAAAGCGGGCATAGCTTCCGGGCAGTTCTCAAGGATATCGGCAAGCATGGTTTCTCTTGTAATTTCCATTTGCAACGTCCTTTCTTGATCAAAGCGTAAAAGAATGGGACGCAACAGCGCGCCCCATTCCTTTAGACCTGCAGTTCAAGCCAAAATCAGGCCTGCTGCTCCTTCATCTTTGCAAAGCACTCGCTGCAGTAAACAGGGCGATCAGACTTGGGCTGGAAAGGAACTCTGGCCTCTCCGCCGCAAGCGGCGCAGACAGCAGTGAAATACTCGCGCGGGCCGTGGGCGGCGTTCTTGCGAGCATCACGGCAGGCCTTGCAGCGCTGGGGCTCGTTCTGGAAGCCGCGCTCTGCGTAGAATTCCTGCTCACCGGCGCTGAAAATAAACTCATTGCCGCACTCTTTGCAAACTAAGGTCTTGTCTTCGTACATTGTGAATCCTCTCTTTGATAGTTGCCTTTTGGGGCTGTATTTG
>JAFSWC010000084.1 GCA_017444665.1 Oscillospiraceae bacterium | reverse complement strand
GCGGATGGCGTCATCGTTCGCGGGGATGACGTAATCGACCTCGTCGGGATCGCAGTTGGTGTCGACGATGGCGACGATGGGGATGTGCAGCTTGCGGGCTTCGGCGATGGCGTTGTGCTCCTTGCGGGGGTCAACGACGAACAGGGCGCCGGGGAGCTTCTTCATGTCCTTGACGCCGCCGAGGTACTTCTCGAGCTTCTCCATCTCGCCCAGGTGCTTCATGACTTCCTTCTTGGGCAGCATGTCGAAGGTGCCGTCTTCCTGCATCTTCTTGAGCTGAGCCAGGCGGTCGACGCGGGTGCGCATGGTCTTGAAGTTGGTCAGCATGCCGCCGAGCCAGCGGGCGTTGACATAGTACATGCCGACGCGGGAGGCTTCTTCCTTGACGGCGTCGGTCGCCTGCTTCTTGGTGCCGACGAACAGGATGGTCTCGCCCTTTTCGGCAAGGCCGCGCACAAAGGCGTAGGCCTCTTCCAGCTTCTTGACGGTCTTCTGCAGGTCGATGATATAAATACCGTTGCGTTCGCAGTAGATATACTCGGCCATCTTGGGGTTCCAGCGGCGGGTCTGGTGACCGAAGTGGACACCGGCTTCCAGCAGCTGCTTCATGGATACGACAGACATTTGGGTACTCCTTTTTTTGTTTGTTCTATTCCTCCGGGAGCTTCATCCTTTCTTCCAAACCGCTGTGCGGCCACATGGGGAAAGTCGGCGCCCGTGCGAAATGCTTTGATATAATATCAAATGTAACAATAAATTGCAAGAGGTTTCGCAAGTTTTTTTGGCCCGGTTTTGCAGAAATTCCTTCAAATATCTTAAAAGTTTGTCCATCTTCCTTTACAAAGCCTTTTTTTTGTAATAAAATATAATTTGGACCAGAAAGAAGAAAGGCCCAGGGGGAGGACATCTGACGATGTTGGAAAAGAATTTCACCGAGGTCTATGAAAAGTTTGAACTGCAGTTTTTCCGCCGCGTTTTTGAAAACGTTCGCGAGCGCGACGGCTCGCTGAGCGCGATGGAGGCGTTCTCGCTCGAGGTGATCTATCTCCTGCGCGAGCCGACCGTCGGCCAGTTTGCCGATTTTCTGAATATTTCCCAGTCGAACGCCACCTACAAGGTCAACAGCCTGATCAAAAAAGGCTATATCGAACGACAGAATTCCCAGACCGACCGCCGCGAGTATCACCTGGTGCTGTCGGAAAAGTTTTTGAACTATATCGGTCTTTTCAACAGCTATGAGCACACCGTCATGCAGCGTATCGAAGAGCGCTTCCCGGAAGAAGACGTCCGGAAATTCGACGAGATGCTGCGCGTCATTTCGCGCGAGCTGATGCCGGAAAGCGATCAATGAGAAGATCCCCCGTCCCCGCCTATTCCAATTAAACAGGAGTTTCGCACATGGTTTTTTCCAGCCTGCTATTCGTATACGCGTTTCTTCCGCTCTCTCTGCTCGTATATTATATCTGCCCTGACCGCAGGACGAAGAACATTTCGCTGCTGGTCTTTTCGCTGATCTTCTACGCGTGGGGAGAGCCGAAGTATGTCCTGCTGCTGATGTTCATGGCGCTTTCCAGCTGGTACTGCGCCCTGCGCATCGCGGACGCCCCATATATCGAGACGGCCCGCGTGTGGATGTTTGTCTCGATCGCGATCGACATCGCGCTCATCGGCTTTTTCAAGTATTCTCCGCTCTTCTGCTCGATCTTCGGCAGGGTGCCGGACGCGATCGCGCGCATCGCGCTGCCGATCGGCATTTCGTTTTACACCTTCCAGCTGATGACCTACGTCGTCGACGTCTACCGCGGCGACGCCCACGCGCAGAGAAGCTATTGGAACGTGCTGCTCTATGCCGCGCTGTTCCACCAGTGTGTCGCCGGCCCGATCGTGCGCTATAAGACCCTTGCGCGCGAGCTGTACGTCAGCCGCAAGGCCGGCAAGGACTTTTTGCCCGGCATCCGCCGCTTTACGGTGGGCCTGGCAAAGAAGGCGCTGCTGGCCAACCCCTGCGGCGCGCTGGCCGACCAGCTGCTGCTGGCCTCCTCCGCGGCGTCCGACCCCTCGCTTTTCGCCCAGAACCTTGCCTCGCTGCAAAGCCTGACGGTGCTGGAAAGCTGGCTTGGCGCGGCGGCCTATATGCTGCAGATCTATCTCGACTTCTCGGCCTATTCCGACATGGCGATCGGCATGGGCTGGATGCTCGGCTTCCACTACCCGGAAAACTTCAACTACCCCTACATTTCCCGCTCGATCACGGACTTCTGGCGCCGCTGGCACATGTCGCTGTCCACGTTCTTCCGCGACTATGTCTATATCCCGCTCGGCGGCAACCGCGTAAGCATGCCCCGGTGGCTGCTCAACCTGTTCGTGGTCTGGGCGCTGACGGGCCTCTGGCACGGCGCAAGCTGGAACTTTGTGCTGTGGGGGCTTTACTACTTTGTCTTCCTCGTGGCCGAAAAGCTGCTTTTGAGCAAGGTGTTCGGCAAGTGGAAGGTCCTGCCGCACATCTACGCGCTCTTCGTCGTGTTCGTCGGCTGGATCCTGTTCCGCTTTACGGACGTGCGTCTGGCCTGGCAGGTGTTCCGCAATCTCTTTGCCCTCAACGGAAACCGCTTCTCCGATTTCATTTCTGTCACGGTGCTGCAGAACAACCTCTTCCTGCTGATCGTGTCGGTGATTGCCTGCACGCCTCTTGCCAGGCGCGTGTCCGACCTGCTGGCCGCGCGCGGCCGCGAAAACCGTTCGCGGACCTGGGAGATCGTGCGTACCTGCGTGATCCCCGTCGTTCTGCTGCTGCTCGCCACCAGCTCCCTCGTCGGCGACAGCTACAATCCGTTTATCTATTTCCAGTTCTAAGGGGGGAGGGAAAGCAACATGGAAGAAAAAAAGACCCGCTCCCCGAAGCACACGGCCCCCGAGACAGGCAGGCATGCCTCCCGCGCGGCGCGCGAAACAAGCAGGCACGCGGCCGGCGCGGCAAACAGGCGGACGGAAAAGGAAACGCCCGCGGCGGACAGACGCGCGGTGCGCCGCCGCAAGATGGCGACCCCGTTTTTCGCGGTGCTCTTCTCGCTTGCGCTGATCGCGCTGATCATCCCGCTGCGCCCGACCGAGTCGATGCGCGAAAAGCGCCGCCTGGCCGAATTTCCGAAGCTGACGGCGCAGACGCTGCTCAACGGCGACTTTTTCGACGGCGTCAGCACCTGGTACTCCGACACCTTCCCCGGCCGCGAGGTCTGGCTGGACGTCGCGACGGGGATGAACAATCTCCACGGCATCACGACCAACGTCATCGACTATTCCCAGCTCAAAGCTGACGCCTCGGGCGGCGAGGAGGAGTACCTCCCGCTGCCGACGCCGGAGCCCACCCCCGCCGCAGCCGAAGAAACGCCCGACGCGGAGGCGGAGCCCACGCCCACGCCGGAGCCCACCCCCGTCCCGACGCCGGAGCCCACGCCCTATTACGAGGAGATCGACACGCCCACCGAGTCGGTCGAGACCTGGGGAGGCTTGGGCGACAACGATGAAAAGGTCATCCACGGCGCGGCGCTGCAGATTGGCGGCGCGGCCTTCGAGAAATTCACCTTCAACGAAGGGCTCACAACGCTCAACGCGAACATGGTCAGCCGCGCGGCCGGCATCGCGAAGGAATACGACGTGCGCTTCTTCGACATGCCCATCCCGGCCAGCGTCGGCGTGCTGCTCTCCTCCGACCTGCTTGACCGTCTCGGCATGGACGACCAGGGCAAGGCGATTGCCTTCAAGTTCGAGAAGGAGAGCGACGACGTTATCAAGGTCAACGTGTTCAACACGCTGATCCGGCACAACAGCGAGTATATTTATTTCCGCACAGACCACCACTGGACGGCGCTCGGCGCGTATTACGCCTATGAGACCTTCTGCCGCATGGCGGACTTTGAGCCTGTTCCGCTTGAGGAATTCACCGAGCTGGACATGGGCAGGTCCCTCGGCTCGTTCTACTCCACGTCGCCGGCCCCGGCCAAGCTGGAGGAAGACGAGCTCTACGCCTATTCTCCGCCCGGCGACATCGAGATGGACGTGTATAAAAACGGCACGCACTTCAGCGCCGAACCCATCATCGACATGAGCCAGTCGAGCATCTTTTCCAAGTACATGGCCTTCCTCGGCGGCGACCATACGATGACGGTGCTGACGAACAACGACCTGCCCGACGCACCCAACTGCGTTGTGTACAAAGACTCCTACGGCAACCCCTTTGTGTTGTATCTCACACAGCATTACCACCGCGTCTACGCGCTGGACTTCCGCCAGTATGACGCGATGGGGATGCGCTCGTTCATCCAGGCCTACCACATCAACGACGTCATTCTGGCTGAGAGCATGTCCAAGGCCATGGGCTACGGCGCCTATGAGCAGCTCGACATGCGCCTGGGCTACTGATCAAAGAAAGGAGAAATCAATATGGCAGAAACGGCGAACTCCGGCCTGAAGCTGAACTATAAGCGCACTGCGCTCATCGGCTTCGCGTTTTTCGGCATCCTGCTTCTCTGGCAGGTTTACGACTCCTGGTGCCCGACCTTCCTGACGGACATCTTCGCGCGCAACATCTACGAGATGACCTCGGCGGAGCTCAAGGCCAGCGACCCGGACAAGATCCTCAACGTCCAGTGGATCGTCGGCATCATCATGGCCTGCGACAACCTGGCCGCGCTGATCCTGCTGCCGATCTTCGGCAACCTTTCCGACAAGACGAAAACGCCCATCGGCAAGCGCATGCCCTATATCCTCGTCGGCACGCTCGTTTCTGCGATCGCCTTCCCCTTCATCCCGCTGTTCTTCCATTACAACAACATCGTCGGCATGGTGGCCATGATGGCGATCGTGCTGCTCTTCATGATGATGTACCGCAACCCGGCCGTCGCCCTGATGCCGGACATCACGCCCAAGCCTCTGCGCGCCAAGGCCAACGGCATCATCAATATCATGGGCTACTTCGGCGGCGCCTTTGCCACCGTGCTGGGCCTGTTCTTTGTGCTGTCGTCCTATATCAACGCCCCCGCGGCCGAACGCAACATCTGGACTATCGAGCTGCCTTTCATCGTGGCTTCGGTCCTGATGGTAGTCTCCGCCTTCGTGCTCTTCCGCACCATCCGGGAAAACGAGCTGGCCGAAAAGCTCAAGGACGAGATGTCGCTGGGCGAGCAGCTGGCCGCCGTCGCCACGCCGATCGACGACGACAAGCCCATGAGCCGTGAAAACCGCAACATGCTCCTGGCCATTCTGGGCGCCGAGTTCCTTTGGTTCATGTCCGACAACGCGCTGGGCACCTACATCGGCAACTACGTCATCTATTATCTCAAGTCCGCCTCCAGCGCCACGATGATCCTGACGATCCTCGGCGGCCTTGCTTCGGTGCTCGGCTTTGCGATCGCCGGCGGCATCGCGGACAAGATCGGCCGCAAGTGGACGATCTCCGCGGGCCTGATGGTCACATTTGTGGGACTTGTTATCATGTGCTTCGTCCGCCCGACCAACCTGGTCAAGGCCGGCTCCGCCCACGGCGAGTTCACCTTCCCGGTGCTGCTCTACGCCGTATGGGTGCTCAAGGGCTTCGGCATGGCGCTGGTGCACAACTGCTCGTTCCCGATGGTCGTCGAGCTGTGCTCGTCGAAGAAGATCGGCAGATTCACCGGCTTTTACTATGCCGCGTCCATGTCGGCCCAGACGGTCACGCCCGTTCTGCTCGGCCTGGTGCTGAAGGCCGCGATGGCCTGGCGCGCGCTGCCGGTTTACGCCTGCATCCTGACCCTGTTCAGCTGCACGGTCTTTTCGTCGCTTGTCAAGAACATCAAGGCCGGCAAGGTCGCAAACGTCACCGGCATCGAAGCGCTCGGCGCGGACGACTGAACTTGACGCAACAGATCGTTTTTTGCATGAAAAGAGGATATGAGAGGATAAGAACATGGAAAAGAAAATGAAAATTCTGCTCGGCTGCGGCGCGGCTGCCGTGGCCCTTCCGCTGTTCCTGCTGGCCCCCGGCCGGGCGACCAAGGGACAGAAGGCCCCCTTCCTGGGCCGCAATTTTGCCCACCGCGGGCTGCATTCCCGCGACAGGAGCGTGCCGGAAAACTCTCTCAAAGCCTTTGAGCTTGCCTCCGCGGCGGGCTACGGCATGGAGCTGGACGTGCAGCTTACGCGCGACGGCCAGGTCGTCGTATTCCATGACGACACCTTAAACCGCGTCTGCGGCGTCAACGGCCGCGTGGATGACTACACCTTTGAGCAGCTGCAGAAGTTCCCCCTCTGCGGCACCGAAGAGCGCATCCCGCTTTTCTCCGACGTGCTGAACACCGTTTCCGGCCGCGGCGCGATCATCTGCGAGCTGAAGACCGCCGGCAAAAAGAACCGCGAGCTCTGCCGCAAGACCTATGATCTGATCGCCGCCTACCCCGGCGAGATCTGCATCGAAAGCTTTGACCCGCGCATCGTCGCGTGGTTCCGCTTCCACGCGCCGGAGCTGCTGCGCGGCCAGCTGGCCACGGATACCTACAGCGACCGCGGCGCGCTGCAGGCCTTTCTGCTTCGCAACTGTCTGATGAACTTCCTCTCCCGTCCGCAGTTCATCGCCTATAAGCTTGTAAAGCGTCCGCTGACGGTCCGCCTTTCCGAGCTGCTGGGCGCGATGAAGGTCGCCTGGACCTCGCACGAGCCGCGCAGCGAAAAGGGACAGGACGCCGTGATCTTCGAGTTCTACCGTCCCCGCATCACCTTTAAGTGATAAAAAAGCTTCCCGTTTGAAAACGGGAAGCTTTTTTAGTTTTTAGAGCTTAGTTTTTAGAGGATGGGAGATGCGCCTCATATTCTGACGTCTAAAAACTGAAAACTGAAAACTACGAAGAAGAGGCTGAGGATTACTCCTCAGCCTCTTCTTCGTCCTCGTCCTCAAGATCCTCGGGCAGGACGGTCATCAGGTCGTCCTTTGTCGGGGCGTCCATCAGCGCGACGCGGTTGGAGTGGCGCACGACCATGTCCTCAAACAGGTTGCGGACGTAGCGGCCGTTGCCGAAGTTTTCACCGCGATCGGCGTACAGCTCGTCGAAGAGTTTTCGCGCGGCGGCGTCGGCCTCCTCGCTGAGAACATACTTGTTTTTCCTGCACTGCAGCAGGAAAATGTCCATCAGCTGCGGGCCGTTGTAGTCCTCGAAATAGAAGAACTTGTTAAAGCGCGATTCCAGCCCCGGGTTGGAATCCAAAAACTCGCGCATCGGGCCGGTATAGCCCGCCACGATCACGACCAGGTTGTCGCGGTGGTCCTCCATCGCCTTCAGGATGGTCTCGATCGCCTCGCGGCCAAAGTCGTTTTCGCCGCCGCTGGACAGCGAATATGCCTCGTCGATGAACAGCACGCCGCCGAGCGCGGACTTGATGACCTCCTGGGTCTTCAGCGCGGTCTGCCCGACGTAGCCCGCCACCAGCCCGGAGCGGTCGACCTCGATCAGCTGGCCCTTCTCCAGCGCGCCGATCGCGGCGTAAAGCCCGCCGACAAGCCGGGCGACCGTGGTCTTGCCGGTGCCGGGGTTGCCCATAAAGACCATGTGCATGCTCATCGGGGCGACAGGCAGATCGTTCGCCTCGCGCAGCTTGCGCACCTTGATGAGATTGATCAGGCTCTTGATGTCCTTCTTGATGTTTTCCAGACCCACCAGCGAATCGAGCTGCTCCATCAGCTCGTCGAGGTCGGGCTTTTCGACCGCAGGCTCCTCCTTCACGGCCGCCTCGGTCTTCCCGCCGGAGGTCTGCGTCTGGGGCGGATGCTTTTCGGCAAAGCTCGGCTCGCCGCTGGTGACAAAGTCAAGGGGGTTGAGCCCGGTTTTGGACTTGCGCACGCCGGAGGTGTCGCAGATCGCGGTCAGCTTGTCGGTGCACTCGGTGATATACTCGGCCTCTTCATAGGTCACGTCGTCGTCCACCGCCGCGAGATACAGCAGGATGTTCGTCAGCATCCGGATAAAGGTGCGCGACGTCTCGCTGCCGCGCTTGGCGTCGCTCTCGGCCAGGTTCCAGAAGAACACCGGCGGCAGAAACACCTCGCTGTCGCAGATCGAGCTTGTCAGCGTCCAGAGCATCCAGGTCGGCCGCGGGCGGCCGCGGGAATAGATCTGATTGGCCATGTCGACGTGGCGCTGCGTGATGCTGCCGGCCTTGCTCCACAGCCCCAGCGCGCAGGAGGTCATAAACTTGTCCAGCTCCTCCGACAGGGCCAGGCTGCCGACGCGGTAAAAGGCGTCGGTGTTGGCAACGTATATTTTGTGAAATTCCTCGGGTGTACGGTTCCAGGCGGTAGGCATGACGATGCCCTCCCTTTGTCAGTTCTTATTTGTGATACAGCTTCTTGGCCTGATATTTCGGCTCGAACGTGATGTTCACGCCGAGCTTTTTGAACAGGTCGGAGTCCACATGCGAGAGGATGACGGTCGAGTGCGCCTCGCAGCCGCGCAGCGAAGCGAGCTGGTGTACGGCG
>JAFSWC010000083.1 GCA_017444665.1 Oscillospiraceae bacterium | reverse complement strand
TCGCCGGGAAGGCCCGGTAGGTCGGGTTGGAGGCCTCGCGGTGCTGGAAGAAGATGTCGTCGTTTTCGCCGCTGTTGCGGATCGTCGGTTGCTCGGGGTTCAGCGCGCGGTCGCGGAACTTCTTCAGCTCGTCCCAGTCGACCAGGCCGCGCAGATCCTCATAGTCCAGCACGTCGATCTTCTGGATCTCGTGGCTGGTGCGGAAGCCGTCGAAGAAGTGCTGCACGGGAACGTGGCCCTTGATCGCGGCAAGGTGCGCCACCGCGCCGAGGTCCATGCACTCCTGCACGCTCGAGGACGCAAGCTGCGCCCAGCCGGTCTGGCGGCAGGCCATCACGTCCTGATGGTCGCCGAAGATGGAGACGGACTCGGTCGCGACCGAGCGCGCCGCGACGTGCATGACCGCGGGCAGCAGCAGGCCGGAGATGCGGTACATCGGCGGGATCATCAACATCAGGCCCTGGGCAGAAGTATACGTCGTGCCGAGCGAACCGGCCTCGAGCGCGCCCTGCATGGCGGCGCAGGCGCCGGCCTCGGCCTGCATCTCCATCAGCCTGACAGGCGTGCCGAACAGGTTCTTTTTTCCCCTTGCCGCCCACTCGTCCACGTGGTTGGCCATGGGGCTTGAGGGCGTGATCGGATAAATGGTTGCAACTTCGGTAAAGGCATAGCTTGCATAGGCGGCGGCTTCGTTGCCGTCCATAGACTTCCTTACCATTGCGGTTTCCCTCCCGTTTATAATCTTTTTTTCGATTTTGTTTCAGAAAAGGGCCGGAAAAGGGCTCGGTGCCCCTCCTCAGCCACTTTATATTATACTTGATTTTTCCCGGAATGGCTTATTATTTTGAATTTCCATATGATCTTACAAATTCTGCCGAAGGGTTTTATGCAAAATGCATCAAGTATTTTGAGGATTCATTTTTTTATTTTTTCTTTCGTTTTGGTTCGTTTTTATCGGAATACTGTTTGCGCCGCAAGGCTTACGCCCTTTTTCGCCGCTCTTCTTTCTTTCTTTTTCGTCCTGCCGTTTTTACAAGATTGCACCTGTTTCGATGCATTCCCTTTTTTTGAAAAGGCAGAATGCATGAAAAAAAGTCTTCTCCCCCGGGGCGCGCCGAGCGGTGAGGAACAGGCGTTTTTCTCTTGTTCTTTTTCGGCGCAGGACATATAATAGCAGGCATGAAACATCTGCTTTTTCTTGACGGGAAACCGATCGAATACACGCTGGAGCGAAAGCGTGTGAAAAACATCAATCTGCGCGTGCGCGGCGGCGAGGTGATCGTCTCGGCGGCCCGATGGGTGCCCCGGAGCGTCATCGAACGCTTTCTGCTCTCGCGCGGGGAGATGATCCTGCGGGCGCTGGAGCGCGGCGCGCCGCGGGAGGAGCGGCGCTGGGTGTCCGGCGAGCGGCTATTCTATCTCGGGAGGGAGCTGACGCTGTGCGTCGAAGCCGGCGGCAGGGCCGCCGTAACGGCCGGGGACGGGCTTTTGCGCGTCAGGGTGCGCACGCCGGACGACGGCGCCTGCGTGGAGCGCGCCGTGGCAGGCTGGTACCGCGCCGAAAGCGAGCGGCTGTGCCGCGAGGCCTGCGGCCGGCTCTATCCCCGCTTTGCCCCGCTCGGCGTGCCGCGCCCGGAGATCCGCATGCGCACGATGCGCTCTTGCTGGGGCAACTGCCGGCCCGAGCGCGGGGTCGTGACCTTCAACGCGCGGCTTGCCTCCGTGCCGGAGGCGTGCATCGAATACGTTGCGGCGCACGAGCTGACGCATTTTCTGCACGCCGACCATTCCCCCGCCTTTTACGCCGCGCTTGCCGAGGTGGTACCCGACTGGAAGGCGCGGCGCGCCAGGCTGAAGGACTTTGCCCCGCTTTTGTTCTGACTTGACGGAGGCCGCCCCTTCCCCCTATAATGATTGATCGGGGGCGAAATGACACGCGGCATTCCGCCGCTCTGACACAATCCATACAGAAAGAGAGAATACAACATGGCGATCGTCGTTGTCGGTACCGTTTTCGTAGACATCAAAGGCTTTCCCGAGGATCTTTACATTCCCGGCGGGCGCAACGCCGGCAGCGTGCAGATCGTGCACGGCGGTGTGGGGCGCAATGTGGCGGAGGATATCGCCAACGTCGAGCTGCGGCCGGTTTTCGTCAGCATGGTCGACGATTCGGCCGAGGGCGGCGAGGTGCTGCGCAAGCTGCGCAACCACCGCGTGAACACCGATTACGTCGTCACGACGCCGGACGGCATGGGCATGTGGCTGGCCGTGTTCGACGAGACCGGCGACGTCGTCGGCTCGATCTCCAAGCGGCCGAAGATGGACGCGATGGTCGAGCTGCTTGACGAAAAGGGCGACGAGATCTTTTCCGGGGCGGACAGCATCGTCATTGAGATCGACCTTGACAAGGAGGTCGTCAAGCGCGTGCTGAAATACGCGAAGAAATACGGCAAGAAGGTCTACGCGGTCGTGGCGAACATGTCCATCGCCTCGCAGCGGCGCGACTTTTTGAAGGATATCGACTGCTTTGTCTGCAACGTGCAGGAGGCCGGCATCCTGTTTGTCGCCGATTACAGCGCGCTGACGCCGGAGGCGCTGTGCGAGACGCTGTCGCAGAATCTCGCCCACGCCGAGTTTCCCTCGATGATCGTCACGATGGGCAGCCGCGGCGCGGTTTACGCCGACAAGCACGGCGTGCGCGGCGTGTATCCGGCCAGCAGCGTGACCGTGCGCGACACCACCGGTGCGGGCGACGCCTTTTGCGCCGGGGCCGCGATCGGGCTGACCTACGGCAAGACGATGCCCCAGGCCGTGGCGATCGGGACGAAGCTTGCCGCGTCGGTCATCACGGTGTCGGAAAACGTCTGTCCCCGCTTCCGTCCGCAGGAGCTGGGCCTTGACATCGACGTCACGGATTAGTTTTTAGTTCTTGGTTTTTCGTTTTTAGAATTGCATTTTCAGATGACAACGCCGGGGCAAAAATGCCCCGGCGTTTCTAAAAACCAAATGCTAAAAACTATATTATCCCCAGAGGGCGGTGAGCATCGGGATGATCTGCTTTTTGCGGCTCATCACGCCGGGCAGGAACATGTAGTGATTCTTCGGTTCGACCGAGAAGGCCTGCTGCATCGCGTCGTCGTCGCCGACATAGAGTATATGCGAGCCCTCCTGCAGCACGTCTGTGATCATCAGGATCACAAAATCGAACTCCTTGTCCTTTTTCAGCTTTGTCATATAGTCGAGGAACTCCTCGCGCCGCGAGAGCAGGTTCGTCGCGTCGGCACAGGTGATCTGGCTGACGCCGATGTTGTGCTCGGCAATATGGAAAACCTTGTAGTCGGTGCGGAACAGCTCCTCGATCGGCTTGTCGTCCGCGCCCTGGACGGAGAACAGCTCCGTTCCCAGCTCTTCAAGCGAAATATGCGCGATGCGCGCAAGCCGCTCCGCCATCGCGACGTCGCGCTTGGTGCAGGTGGGCGACTTGAACATGACCGTGTCGGACAGGATCGCGGCCGCCATCAGTCCCGCCATCTTCGGCGAGGGCATGACGCCAAGCTCCTGATACATGGCGGTGATGATCGTATTCGTGCTGCCGACCGGCTCGTTGCGGACGGAGATCGGCTGCACCGTCTGGATATCCGCCAGACGGTGGTGGTCGATGATCTCCATAATCTCGACCTGGTCAAGGCCAGGGACGGACTGAGCCGATTCGTTGTGGTCGACCAGCACCACGCGCTTGCGGCGCGGGCGCAGCAGGTGAAAGCGCGAGAGCGTGCCCACGACCCGCTCGTTTTCGTCCAGCACGGGATAGCAGCGATAGCGGCTTTTGAGCAAAACCTCGCGCACGTCGTCGAGATAGTCGGAGAGGTGAAAACTGACGATCGCGCCCGTTTTGCACACACGCTCGACCGGGATTGCCTGATAGATCAGCCGCGCGGCCGTGCGGGCCTCGAGCGGGGTGGAGACGATGCAGGTGTTCGCCGCGCTGCGTGTCCACTCCGGGCGGATCTCGCTCTGGCAGATGATGAGGCAGTTGATCTCGCGCGCGAGCGCCTTTTCGATCACGTCCGGCTGATCGCCGCAGATGAGGATGCAGTCGCGCCCGTCGTCGGCCGGATCGTCGATCGCCTGAGGCACGGCGATGCGCACCTCACCGGAGACCGATTCGATCACAAAGCTGTTTTCGTTGACGAGCTGGCCCTCGAGCACGCTTAACAGATTGAACACCGGCAGATCGTCGATCCGGCTGTTCGCGATCGTCTGCATGTCATAGCTTGCGATGTCGCCGGCGGAGAGAAGACCGTGCAGCTTCCCTTCCTCGTCGACGATCGGCAGCGTTGACATCTCGACGTCGCGCATTGTGCGCCAGGCGAGATCCATCGTGACCGTGCCGCGGAGCGCGGGCGGGCGGTCATAGTCCAGATCGCAGACCTGCGTGCGCATGTTTTTGATGAATTGCGGCGGCTCGAAGCCGAAGCGGTCAAGCATCCGCGCCGTTTCGTCGTTGATCGAGCCGATCCTTGCCGCCTTGTACTCTCTGTCGCCCAGCGCGTTGCGCAGCGCGGCATAGGAAATGGCGGCCACGATCGCGTCGGTGTCCGGGTTGCGGTGGCCGGTGACAAATATCTCGCCCATGGTTCTGCCCTCCATCTGCTGCTTTATCTGATAAATCAATTCCAATTATAGAAGAACGGCGCGCACTTTTCAAGAGAGAGGATTTGCACTCTTCCCTTTGCCGCGCATTTGTGGTAAAATGCACTATCTTTATTTGTCAGATCAAGGAGAATCAAGCATGAAAAAGAGAGTAACCGTCGTCATCTCGCTGCTGCTGGCGCTTGTACTGCTCAGCGGCTGCGGCATTCCCGGCGGGGACCTGGGCGACAAGCTGGCAAAGCTTGTCGGACGGGCGGACGAACACAATCCCGACGGACTGAAATTCAGCGAAATGCACTATGTCCGCCCCGACCTTGACAAGCTTGCCGCGGACGTCGCCGCCGTCAAGGACGCGCTGGAGAGCGGCGCGAAACTGAAGGCCGTGGAGGAGCTGCTGGACGTGTGCATGGACGATTATGACGAGTTCTCCACGATGTACTCGCTGGCCAACATCTACAACAGCAAGGATCTGCGCGACGAATACTATGCCGGGGAGTACGAGTGGATCAGCACCGAAAGCGCAAACGTCTCGCAGCTTTTTGACGAGATGTACTATGCCTGCGCGGGCTCCGATCTTGGGGAAAAACTGGAGGAGGATTATTTCTGGGAGGGCTTCTGCGAGGACTATGCCGACCCGGACGACTCCTATTACAACGACGAATCCGTCGCGCTGATGCAGCGCGAGAGCGAGCTGGTCAGCCGCTACCGCGATCTGCTGGCCGACCCCGTCATCGAATGGCAGGGAGAAGAGGTCTCCTTTTATGAGCTGTTTGACGAGCTGTCGAATTACAGCGACATCCAGGGCTATTATGACTATCTCGACGCGCTTTTGACGTATTACCGGACCTATAACGAGCCGCTGGCCGAGGTGTATATCGATCTGATGCGCGTGCGCGAGGACATGGCCGGGGCGATGGACTTTTCTTCCGCCGAGGAAATGGAGTTCGTTTTCGGCTTTGACCGCGACTATACGCCCGAAGACGCCGCCGTTTTCGTCGAGGACATCAAGACGCATCTGGTGCCGCTCTACATCTGGGCCGACGAGCTTGGGCTTTCCACGACCGTCAGCTATTCCCCGCTTGGCACCGACGAGCTGTACACGGCGCTGCAGGGAGTGGCCGACAACATCGGCCGCAACTGCACCGAGGCCTTTTCCTTTATGGACAAATATGAGCTGTGCGACATCGAGCCGAGCGTGTACAAGGCCGACACCTCCTTCCAGACTTATCTGAGCCTGTACGACTCTCCCTTCATCTTCCTCAAGCCCGAGGAAACGACGCGCGACCTTGTCACCTTTGTCCACGAGTTCGGCCACTTTACCGACGCCTATACGAACTATGACAGCGCAGAGACCATCGATCTGGCCGAGGTCTATTCCCAGGCGCTGGAATTTCTGTCGCTGTCCCACATGGACGGCGTGCTGCCCCAGAGCGACGTCGACATGCTGCGCACCGGCAAGATGCTCGACGCACTGGACACCTTTATCCAGCAGGCCTCCTTAGCCGACTTTGAGAGCAAGGCGCATGCCATCGGTCCCGACGATCTCAGCGCGGAGAAGCTCAATGAGCTGGCGCTGCAGGCCGCGAAGGATTTTGGATTCTGTCCGCAGGGTTTTGAGGAATTTATGCAGTATTTCTGGATGGATATCACACACCTGTTCGAGTATCCGTTCTACGTCATCTCCTACCCCGTTTCGCTGGACGTGGCGATGCAGCTGTACGTGATGGAGGTCGAGGAAGAGGGCAAGGGTCTTGACAAGTATTTCGAGATGATGCCGCGCGACTATGACACCTTTATGGAGACCGTGACGGAAAACGGGCTTGAAAGTCCCTTCGCCGAGGGCGGCCTTGCCTCGATCGCCGCGGTGATTGCCGACACGATCGGCTATAACGAGCCGCTTTCCCAGGCGGCGTAGTAGTTTTTAGGCATAAGGAAACGCCCGGTTTTCACCGGGCGTTTCCTTATGCTTCGATCAGTTCCCTGAAAACGGGAAGGCTGCGCTGCACCGTATCCCAGCTTACGCAGGTGCCGATGCGCAGGTGGTCGGGACAGCCGAAGTCGCCGCAGGGCACGATCAGCAGATTCTTCTCCCTGGCGCGGTCGGAAAACTCCTTCGCGCTGCCGCGCGGCGAGCGGATCATCAGGTAGAACGCGCCCTGCGGACGGACGCATTCATAGCCGTATTCCGTCAGCGCCTCGTAAAGCGCGCGGCGGTTGCGATCATAGGCCTCGACGTCCGGGCGAAGCGTGGCGCAGCGCGCGATCATCTGCTGCAGCAGCGACGGCGCGCAGACGTGGCCCTGCGCTCTCGCCGCGCCGGCGATCGCCGCCATCAGCGCTTCGGCGTCGTCCGCCTGCCGCGGGACGTAGATATAGCCCAGACGCTCGCCCGGCAGGGAGAGCGATTTGGAATAAGAATAGCACACGATGCTGTTGCGGTAGAGCAGCGGCACAAAGCTGACCTCCGCCCCGTCGTAAACCAGCTCGCGGTACGGCTCGTCGGAGATCAGATAGATCGGATGGCCGAATTCACGGCTCTTTTCCTCCAGAAGCGCGGCAAGCGATTCCAGACTTTCGCGGCTGTAAACAACGCCGGAGGGATTGTTCGGGGAATTGACGATGACCGCCTGGGTATGCGGCGTCAGCGCTTTTGCCGTCGCTTCCGCGTGGAGCTGAAAATCGGCGGTGTCGGCCGGTACGATCACGCTCTTCATCCCCGCGCCGGCGGCGAACACCGTATATTCCGGGAAGAACGGCGCGTGGATCACGACCTCGGCCCCCTCGACGCAAAGCGCGGCAAGCACGGCCGTCAGCGCCGGGGCGGCCCCGCAGGTGAGAAAGAGATCCTGCGCCCTCGCGCCGCAGGCAAAGCGGTCGCCCAGATCCTTTGCGATCGCCTCGCGCGCGTCCGGCGCGCCGGCGGCGGAGGTGTAGCCGTGGACGCGCTGGGCGTCCGGAGCAGCGACGAGCGCGGCGATCGTATCGTTCACGCCGCGGGGCGCGGGGACGGAGGGATTGCCGATGGAAAAATCAAAGACATTCTCCCGCCCGATCTCGGCGGCTTTTTTCATGCCGTATTCAAAAAGATCCCGGATGCACGAGCGGTTTGTGCCGAGCTTCCGCTTTTCTTCGTTTACCATGTCCGTTCCTCCTTGGGCGGGATATGCCCCGCGTAAAGGACATTATAGTCTTCCCTCCTCGCGCAAGGCAAGAAAAAAATATTGTAAGACGGCGCGGAATGAAGTATAATGACAGCGTCTTTTGCGACACAAACCGACAAGAATCACAGGGAGCAGCCGCCATGAAACGCTTTTTTGCCCTTTTGTTATTCCTTGTCCTTGTTTTTTCCATGTACGCGGGGGCGGTCCCGCCGCCTGAGCCGGTCGGTGCGGAGGAGAGCTTTTCCTCCGTTCTGCTGACGCCGGAGCCCACGCCGGAGCCCACGCCTCAGCCGACGCCCGAGCCTACGCCTCAGCCGGCGCCCGCGCCCACGCCCGCACCCACGCCGGAGCCCACGCCCGCGCCCACACCGGAGCCTACGCCCCTTCTGACCGAGCAGGCCGAGGCGCGCTTCCCCTATCTCGACAAGGACAACTATCTGTATTATCTCCGCGTCAACACCGTGGCCAACACCGTCACGGTCTACACCCGCAGCGACAGCGGCGAGTATGACCTGCCCTTTATGGCCATGATCTGCTCCACCGGCGCCGACACGCCGACCGAGGGCGTCTACCGTCTCGGCTGGCGGCTGGAGTGGCAGGATCTGTTTTTCGACGTCTACGGCCATTACGTCACACAGATCACGGGCAACATTCTCTTCCACTCGGTCCCCTACCAGGTCAAGTGGGACAGCTCCTCGCTGGAATACTGGGAATATGACAAGCTCGGAACCAGCGCCTCGGCGGGCTGCGTGCGGCTGCAGGTCAGAGACGCGAAGTGGATCTACGACAACCATTACAACATCTACGCCGTGGAGTTTTACGGCGATGAGGACCCCGGCCCGCTCGGCAAGCCGGCTGCCCCGCAGATCTCCGACAACGAGCTGCGCTGCGGCTGGGACCCGACCGATCCGTCGCCGAACAACCCCTGGTACATGTCGGACGACCAAATTTATGCCATGTACCCCTGGCTGAAGCCCAGGCCGACGCCGCAGCCGACCCCCGAGCCGACGCCGGAACCGACGCCGGAGCCCACGCCGGAGCCCACGCCTCTGCCGACAGAGGCGCCCGACGTGATCATTCTGCCGGACGACGGCTCGACCGAGATCACCATATCCTGATAAAAAAAGAGCGCCCGCTGGGCGCTCTTTTTTTTGATTTTTCACCACTTGTTTTCCACCTTTTCGGCAAAACCGGGAAAATCCCTGACCTCGATGGCGCGTCCGTCGTCGAGCACGGCCCGGCCCGTAAAGCGGCCGAAGACCTGGTGCTGGTCGGACTTGATGACCCCGACGTCCGTGCACGATGCGCGGTCGAGGATCGGCGTGAAGTCCATTTCAAAGCGCCCGTCGTCGGAGGTAAAGCGCCACGGCGCGAGGAAATCTTTCTCGTCTCCGGGGATGTGGAAGCGCACCTGGCTGAGCTTGTGGGCTTTTCCGTTGTAGAACAGCATGTTCTCGCTGGCGGCCGAGGTGTCGCCGAAGCCGTAGCCGATGTTCCAGCCGAAGGGCACGCCGTCCACCTGATAGGAGGCCGAGCCCCAGTACCACGTGTTGTGATAGGTCCACACGCCGCGTCCCCAGTCGAGGACGGCAAAGCTGTCTTTCTCGGAAAAATGCCAGGTCTGCCCGCCGTAGGTGAACCAGCCGCGGGCGCGCATGCAGTTGATCTTCTGGTTATAGTAAAAGTGTTTCGGCTTGGAAAACGGCGTGGCGATGACCATGCTGTCTGCCGGTTCGTCCGACAGCTGGATCAGCGCGTCGAGCGCGCCCTTGTCGCCGAAGCGATCCATGTGGGCGGTGAGGACGCGCCGGCCGTCGCCGAAGGCGGTGAATTTGAGCTTGTGGCCCTTGCCCGCATGCTCGCTGACGCCTTTGCCGGAGTGCTCCGGCATGTGCAGCTTGCCCAGCGGCAGCAGGCTCATCGGGCTGGTCGTGATCTCCCAGCCCTCCTCCAGTTCGATGATCGAAACGGAGTCCATCCCCATGTAGCCGTTGTCCGCGATCGTCAGCGCCAGAGCAAAGCGGCCGTTGCTGATGAGGTAATAGTCCCATTCCTTGATGCGCAGCTTTCCCGCGCGGATATCCGCGCGGCGGTACACGGGCAGGAGCGAGCGCGCCCAGCCCGGCTCGGTCAGGTTACCGTTTGCGTCCAGAAGAGGGATCGCTTTTGTGATCTCGTGCTGCATCGTTCTTCCGCTCCTTTCACCGTTTGGCGCATTGTGCCTTATCGTTTACTTTTTCAGCTGCCGGATGTCCTTCCCGAAAAAGGGCAGGCGCTCATAGCTGCCGCGCAGGCGCGAGAAGATCTGCGCCGTATAGCGTCGCTCCAGCTCGTCATAGCCGAGATTGGTGCTGATGACCGTGTTTTTTCCCTCGTTGAGGCGGGTGTTGATCAGCGTATAGAGCGCGCTGTCGGCAAAGGGCGTTGCCATCTCGGTGCCGAGGTCGTCGAGGATCATCAGATCGCAGGCCAGCATCCGGCGCACGCGCGCGTCGGCCTCCTCGCTGCGGTCGAATTTCTGCGCTTCAAAGGCCGCGATCACCGCCGAGGCGCTGTCATAGCAGACCGAATAGCCCTTTGCCGCGACAACGCGGGCCACGCAGGCCGACAGGAAGGTCTTGCCCAGGCCTGTGCCGCCCTGGAAGAGCAGGTTGCCCGAGGCGGGCGAGAAATGCTCGGCATAGTCGCGCGCGATTTCAAAAACGCTTTTCATCGTCTCGCGCGCAGGGCCTTCGTACAGCGTCAGATCAAACTTTTCAAAACTCTCGTCGCCGTTTTTCAGCAGCACGCCCACGTCGCGTGTCAGTTCGGCGTTGTAGAGCTTTTTCAGGCAATCGCACACGCCGCCGCCGTAAACGCCGCTGTCGCCGCATTTTTTACAGCTGACGATCGTGTCCAGCCAGTCGGCCTCGTGGCCGAGGGAACGCAGCAGCTCTCTTCTGCGCGCCTGCAGGGCAAGGTTTTCTTCTCTCAGCTTTTCGATCTTTTCCGCACCGTCGTTCTCATGCGCAAGCGTGATGCGCACAAGCTCGGTCATCTGCGCGCGCATCTCCTCGTCACAGCGGCGGATCTCGGGACGCGCGGCATAGGCGGCGGCAAGACGAAGCTGATGCTCGGTTTCGTTGTCCGTTCGGATCCGGTCAAGCGCCGTCCGCGCCCGCGCCAAAAGCTTTCCGTCATACGTCATGTCTTGTCTCCACTTACCTTTCTGCGGATCCTTTCCAGTTCGCTCAGATCCACATTCTCAGCCGGATCGTTTTTCCGGCGGCTCTCCCGCCTTTTCCCCTCGGCCTCCTCGATCGAGGCGGCGTCGTGCAGTCCCTTGGCGTGCCAGTTTTTCAGGATGCCGTTCATATACGGCCATTTCAGCGCGCCGGTGTTCGTCAGCGTGCGGTCGAGGGCCGCGGCGATCGCCTCGTCGTCAAAGCCCATTTCGACCCAGCTTTCGAGATATTTGCTCTCTGTCCGGCTCAGCTCGCGGCCGCGGATGCCCATCAGCGCGGCGATGCGGACCTTGTCCTCGCGGCGTTTGGCGGCGGCCGTTATGTATTCGTCGGCCATCTCCAGCGTCAGGATCTCGCGGTTGGCCCAGGCGTAGGCCTCCTCGCTGATCTGGCGCGGCGAGGGGCGGCGCTCGTTGCCGAAGCGGCGGCGGATCTCGTCGCTGCAGTAGTTCAGCAGCACCATGATCACCTCCGGCGGCATGCCGAGATGGTCATAGATATCCACCAGCGCGTTGAGATAGGCCCGCGACGGCGTGGCGCCGAGGATGCGCGTCAGCTCGCCCAGGATCGGTTGAAAGGCCCGGTCCTTTTCAAAGGCGTCGACGATTTCTTTGCCCTCATACTCGATCGGCTCGTCCGTCGGGTAAAACGGCTTGTCCTTTTCTCGCTCGCCCTCCGAGCGCAGAATGCGCCCCAGCTTTTCGCGCGCGTTTGCGATCTCGGCGCGGGTGCGGCAGAGCACGGCGGCCGCCGTCTCGTCGTCGGCGCCGGGATGGCGCGCGAGATAGAGCGCAAGCAGCGCCGTGTCGCCGTCATGCGCGGCGATCAGCGCATCGGCCGCGGCGGGCGATATGCAGTTTTCCTGTTTTTTGTCTGCCATGGGACGCTTCTCCGAACTTTGTTGAAGAATTGTTTACATTGTTTCAATAGTATACCATCAAAATCATCTTGTCGCAAGAGGGGGACTTGTGTTATAATCTACTTTGTATCGTTATGTGCTTCTGTCCCGTTACCGGTCGGAAGCCAAGTATCCGTCAAGGAAAGCATAAGGAGATCCGCATAATATGACAGAGCTGCTCTCCCCCGCCGGCTCGCCGGAAGCCGTCATTGCCGCCGTACAGAACGGCGCCGACGCGATCTATCTCGGCATGGGCAATTTCAACGCCCGCCGCGGAGCCAAAAACTTTACCGAGGAAGAATTTCAAAAGGCCGTGCGCTATTGCCGCATCCGCGGCTGCAAGGTCTATGTCACGCTCAACACGCTCGTCGGCGACCGCGAGATCGAAGAAGCCCTCGCCCAGGCCAGGCTTGCCTCATCGCTGGGCGCGGACGGACTGATCGTGCAGGATCTCGGTCTTGTGCGCGCGCTGCGCCAGGCCGTGCCCGATCTGCCGCTGCACGCCAGCACCCAGATGAGCATCCACAATCTCGCCGGGGTCGAGGCCGCGGCCGAGATGGGTCTCAAGCGCGCCGTGCTTGCGCGCGAGCTTTCGATCGACCAGATCCGCTTTATCACCTCCCACGCCTCGATCGAGACCGAGGTCTTTGTCCACGGCGCGCTGTGCTTCTGCCACAGCGGACAGTGCTATATGTCCTCGCTGATCGGGCGCAGAAGCGGCAACCGCGGCATGTGCGCCCAGCCCTGCCGGATGCAGTATTCGCTCGGCGGGCGGATGGACGATTATCCCCTTTCGCTCAAGGACAGCTGTCTGGTCGACAAGCTTGCCGAGCTGGAGGACGCCGGCGTTGCCTGTCTGAAGATCGAGGGGCGCATGAAGCGGCCGGAATACACCGCCATCGTCACCGGGATCTATGCCAAGGTCCTGCATGAGCACCGGCCCCCCACGCCCGACGAGATGCGTACGCTGGAAACCGCGTTTTCGCGCGAGGGCTTTACCCAGGGCTATTACAACGGCGACAAGAAGGACATGCTCGGCGTCCGCGGAGACTATGACGAAAAGGAGACCGAGCGTCTCTTCACAAGCGCGCGCCGCGGCTATTCCGACGGCGAGATGCGCCGCGTGGGCGTGCACTTTTACACCGTCTGCGAAAAGGGCCAGAATATCCGCGCCATCGCCTTTGACGACGAGGGCAACCGCGCCGTCGCCTCCGGCCCCGTGCCGGAAGCCGCCAAGCGCCAGGGTTTGAGCGAGGGCTATATCACCGACCAGATGTTCAAAACCGGCGGCACGCCCTATCACTGTGTGGAAAACCGGGCGAAGGTCGACCCCTGTCTGTTCCTTCCGGCGGCCGAGATCAACGAGCTGCGCCGCCGTCTGATTTCCGGCTTGTCCGAAGAGCGCGCCAAGGCGCCCGAGCGCCGCAGCCTTCCGCTCTCTCCGCTTGCCCCCGCACCCGCCCCCGCGGGTGCGCCGCGCTGGATCTTCCAGGTGCGCACGCTTGAGCAGCTCTCGGACGAGCTTTGCGCGCTCAAGCCGGCGTATCTCTACGTCCCGGCAATGGAGCTGGCCGAAAACTTTGACGCCGTCAAGCCCTTTATCGAAAACGGCACGCAGATCGTCGCCGTCCTGCCGCGCATCCTGACCGACACGGAGTTCGCCCCCGTGTACGACGCGCTGACCAAGCTGGAGCTTCTCGGGGTGCGCGAGGCCCTTGTGGGCAATCTGGGGCAGATCGCGCTGGCCCGCCGCGCCGGGCTTTCGCCGCGCGGCGACTTTGGGCTCAACGCCTTCAACTCCCGCTCGCTGGAGGTGCTGCGCGACTGCGGCCTCGTTTCCGCCACCGCCTCGTTCGAGCTTCGCCTGGCCCAGGTCAAGGACCTGCGGAAATATCTCGACACCGAACTGATCGTCTACGGCCGCCTGCCGCTGATGGTCTCCGACCAGTGTGTGATCCGCCAGAGCGCGGGCCGCTGCAACTGCGCCGTCCCCGCCCAGATGTCCGACCGGACGGGCAACGTCTTCCATGTCGCAAAGGAATTCGGCTGCCGGAACGTGATCTATAATGCGCACAAGCTGTATCTCGCCGACAAGCAGGACGAGCTTGCCGAGGCGGGACTCTGGGGGCTTCGGCTCCTCTTCACGACCGAAAGCGCGCGCGAGTGCGCCGAGGTCGCCAAGGGCTATCTCGGCCTGTCCGACTATCGGCCGAACGTCCTCACGCGCGGGCTCTACTACCGCGGCGTGGATTGATTCCAAATCCGTTTGGAGAACAGAAAAACATGCGTTATATACTGGCCTCGGCCTCTCCGCGGCGGAGAGAGCTGATGGAAATGCTCGGCGCGGAGAACCTTGTGATCCGCCCCGCCGCCGACGAAGAGCGGGCCGACCCCTCTCTTCCCCCGGCCGAGCTTGTCAAGGCTCTGGCCGCGCACAAGGCGCGGGAAGTGGCCGCGTCCGCCGATGCGGACGACGCGGTGATCGCCGCGGACACGATCGTATACATCGACGGCCGCGTCTGCGGCAAGCCGCACAGCGAGGCGGAGGCAGCGCAGATGCTGCGCACGCTCTCGGGCCGCACGCACGAGGTGTTCACCGGCGTGTGCGTGATCCGCGGCGGGCGCGAGCTGTGCCGCGCCGACCGCAGCGCCGTCACCTTCCGCCCGCTTTCGGACGACGAGATCGCGCGCTATGTCGCCACCGGCGAGCCGATGGACAAGGCCGGCGCCTACGGCGCCCAGGGAAAGGGCGCGCTGTTTGTCGAAAAGATCGACGGCGACTTTTTCAACGTCATGGGCCTGCCCCTGTGTCTGCTCGGGCAAATGCTGAATGAGCAAGGAGTTGGACTTCTTTGAAAGACTACATCAAAAAATACGGCGTCCGCGTCGGCATCATCGTGGCCTCCGTCGCGCTGATCATCGTGCTGACGACGGCCGCGCGCGGCGGGCGGATCGGATTGGTGCACAACATTTCTGGCGTGCTGATCTCGCCGGTGCAGAAGGTCGTGAGCTCTGCCGTCAACTGGTTCGACACGATCTACGGCTATCTCTACGACTATGACAGTCTGCTGGCCGAAAACGAATCGCTGCGCAGCCAGCTGGCCGACGCGCAGCAGAGCGCGCGCGACGGCATCGCCGCATCCGAGGAGAACACCCGCCTGCGCGAGCTGCTGAATCTGCGCGAAAAGCATTCGGATTATGTCTTTGAATCGTGCAAGGTCGTGCTCTGGTCGTCCTCGAACTGGGCGCACAGCTTTACGATCTCCAAGGGCGCCAGCTCGGGCATCGAGCTGGGCGACCCGGTCGTGACCGAGTATAACGCCGTCGTCGGCCAGGTGACCGAGCTGGGCGAGACCTGGGCCACGGTCTCGACGCTGATCGACGTCGACATGTCCGTCGGCGCCTTTGTCGGCGACACGGGCACCTCCGGCATCGTGATGGGCGAGTATTCGTTTATGAAAAACCGTCAGGCCAAGCTGACCTTCCTGGCCGACGGCGCGCATATCTACGTCGGCGACGAGGTGCTGACCTCCGGCAACGGCGGCGCTTTCCCGCAGGGGCTTGTCATCGGCCGCATCAGCGCGGTGCAGACCGAGGCCGGCGGCCAGATCGAGTACGGCGTGGTCGACCCGCAGGTCGTGTTCGATTCGCTGGTGCAGGTATTCGTCATCAAGGACTTTGAAGTGGTGGAGTAAATTGTTCAACCGTTTTTTACGAAAAGATCTGTTCAAGGATTTCCTGACGCTGCGGCGCGTCCGTCGTGTGCTTTGGTACGGCGTGTATATGCTCGTCGTGCTGATCGTGCAGGACATGGTGCTGACGCAGATCCGTCCGGGCGGCGTGTGCGCGTTCATCCAGCCCGCCGCCGTGGCGGCCGTCGGCATGTTCGAGGGCGCGATCCCCGGCGTGGTGTTCGGCCTGATCATGGGGATCTTTACCGATATGTTCACGCCGCACACCGTCGTCACCTACACGGTGCTGTTTCCCGTTCTTGCCTTCGGCGTGGGCTTTATTTCCCAGTTTTTCCTCAACCGCCGGTTTATGGGCTATATGCTCTCGGCGCTTGCGGCGCTGCTGATCACGGCGCTGGTGCAGGCGCTTGTCATCAGTCTGGGCGACGGGCTGTCCTTTTCCGCGGTGTGGACGGCGATCCTTCAGACGCTGTGGTCGCTGCCGATGGCCGTGCTGGCCTATTTCCCGCCGGCGAGATGGATCGAATGAGTGAGGCTTGCCTATGAATAAAATGATTTCCAAAGAGCGTGTGGCGGCCATGGTGGTGCTGCTGCTGATGCTGCTTGTGATCTACTTTGTCTTCCTTTACCGCGTGCAGATCATCGAGGGCGAGGAGTATTACATGGCCGGCAGCCAGATGCAGACCAAGGAGGAGACCGTCACCGCCTCGCGCGGCGACATTCTGGACCGATACGGCCGCGTGCTGATCAGCAACAAGGAATGCTACGACCTGACGATCGACACCGCCAAGCTGTTTGCCAGCGAGGACCCGAACGCCGTCCTGCTGGAGCTGATCGACATGGTCAACGAGTTTGGCGACACCTATATCGACGATCTGCCGATCTCGATGGACCCGCCCTTTGAATACGACCCAAACATGACCGAGATCCAGCGCACGATGCTTGAGGCGTATTTCAAGGACAAGGAAAAGAGCCTGCCGGCCAATCCGACGGCGGTGGAGCTTTTGAGCTACATGCGTACGCGCTATGACATCGACAGCAACTACACCTCCGAGCAGATGCGCAAGATCGCCGGGCTGCGCTATTCCATCAACGTCCGCTATGCGATCAATACCGCCGAATACGTCTTTGTCCAGGACGCCAGCATGAAGCTGATCACCTCGATCATGGAGACGAAGCTGGCCGGTATTCAGGTCAAGCGCTCGTTCACCCGCGACTATCAGACGAACTACGCCGCCCATATCCTGGGCTACACGGGTCTGATGACGCAGGAGGAATACGAAAAATATTCGCTGCTTGAATATTCCACCGACGCCATGGTGGGCAAGGACGGCATCGAGTACGCCTTTGAAAACTATCTCCACGGCAACGACGGCAAGGTGCTTGTGACGCGCACCGCCTCCGGCACCGTGCTGGCCAACCAGTATGAAAAAGAGCCCGAGCCGGGCAACCACATCTACATCACGCTTGACATCGTGCTGCAGGAACAGGTGGAGCGTATCCTGGCCAACGGCATCGACATCCTGATGAGCGAGCGCAAGAACGAGAAGGCCGAGCAGGAGGCGCTGGGCAACTGGACCTTTGAGGACGGCTATTGGGAGATCACCGGTGCGGCCTGCGTCGTGGTCGACGTCAAGAGCGGCGAGCCGCTTGCGATCGCAAGCTGGCCGACTTATGACGTGTCGACAATCATCGAAAAATATTCCGAGCTGCTGGAAGAGCCCAACGCCCCGCTTTTCAACCGCGCGCTGATGGGCGCCTACGCCCCCGGCTCCGCCTTCAAGCCCTGCACCGCCACGGCGGCGCTGGCCCAGGGCATCATCAACACCGAGGACCAGATCAAATGCGAAGGCGTCTTTACCAAATACGCCGCCAACGGCTATGCGCCTGAGTGCTGGATCTGGACGGCGGTGGACGGCGAGCACTACACCCACGGCAAGCTGACCGTGACTGACGCGCTGCTGCACTCGTGCAACTATTTCTTCTACACCGTATCGGACAAGCTGGGCGTCGACGACCTGGGCCGCTTTGCCCACGCCTACGGGCTGGGCGAGCACACCGGCATTGAGCTGACGGAAACCACCGGCAACATGTCAAACCGCGCCAACCACGCCGATTACACCGGCACCGAGTGGCGAATCGGTGATACGCTGCAGGCCGGCATCGGCCAGTCCGACTCGATCTTCTCCCCCATTCAACTGGCCGAATACTGCGCTACCGTCGCCAACAGCGGCGTGCGCCACTCCGCCTCGATCCTCAAATACGTGCGCAGCTATGACTACGACGAGCTGGTCTATGACCGCAAGCCCGAGGTCCTGAGCAACGTCAACGACCTGAAGGTCGGCGGCATCGGCGATTTCAACTGGGCCGCCATCCAGGAGGGCATGAAGCGCGTCGCCAACGACACCGTCAACAACGGCTCGGTGGCAAAGTATTTCTTCGATTATCCCGAATCCAAGCGCGTCGCCGCCAAGACCGGCACCGCACAGAAAGGTAAAAATATCGTCAACGACGCTATCTTTATCTGCTACGCTCCCTTTGACGACCCGCAGATCGCGATGGCCTTTGTGGTCGAGCGCGGCAAAGCCGGCGCCAACTGCGCCTTTATGGCGCGCCAGGTGCTTGACGCCTACTGGACGATCAAGAGCTATTCCGACACCTCCGAGCATGAAATGGCGCTTTTGAAATAGGACCTGCTTCTATTGCGGGCCGCTGCCGGGGGCAGCGGCCCGTTTTTTCGAAAAAAGCGCCGGGAACGCTCAAGTTTTTATTGAACTTTGCCCGGATGGCGTTTATAATAAAACAGATAAAAGAGAGAAAAGAATTCTGACGGTTTCCTGCGGCGCGCCGCACGAAGACGCGCCTTGGCACAAGGAGTTTTACGAATGAATATTGCATTGATGGCACACGACAGAAAAAAGGAATTGATGGTGCAGTTCTGCATTGCGTACTGCGGCATTCTGGCCGAGCATTCGCTCTGCGCCACGCATGTGACGGGCAAGCTCGTCAGCGAGGCGACGGGGCTCCCGATCACGCTGTATCTCCACGCCGACCAGGGCGGCTCGCAGCAGATCGGCGCGCGCATCTCCTTCAACGAGATCGACCTTGTCCTGTTCTTCTGCGATCCCGCCAACCCCGGCGGCTTTGACGACATCAACAAGATCGAACGCCTGTGCGACCAGTATCAGATCCCCTTTGCGACCAACGCCGCCACGGCCGAGGTGCTGGTGCAGGGTCTCAGGCGCGGCGACCTTGACTGGCGCAACATCGTCAATCCCCAGCGGCGCTGAACTGTCCGCCCCTTTATAACCATTCAAACCGCAGTTCGTATGTTTATGGCCTGCGGTTTTGCTTTTCACCATCACGCCGAAAGGAATTTCATCTATGGCAAAAGTTACGCCGCGCACGCTCTCCGGCTTTATGGAGCTTCTGCCCTCCCGGCAGCTTCAGTTTGAGCGCATGAAGGACACGCTGCGCGATACCTATGCGTCCTACGGCTTTACGCCGCTGGACACCCCCGTGATCGAATCGGCCGAGGTTTTGCTTGCCAAGGGCGGCGGCGAGACCGAAAAGCAGATCTACCGCTTTACCAAGGGCGAGAGCGATCTTGCGCTGCGCTTCGATCTGACGGTGCCGCTGGCCAAATACGTCGCCGCGCACTATGCCGAACTCACCTTCCCCTTCCGCCGCTTTCAGATCGGCAAGGTCTACCGCGGCGAGCGCGCCCAGCGCGGCCGCTTCCGCGAATTTTACCAGGCCGACATCGACGTGATCGGCGACGGCAGGCTTGACATCACGAACGAGGCGGAGATCCCCGCCATCATTTACGACACCTTTACGCGCCTGGGCGTGAAGCGTTTTCAGATCCGCGTGAACAACCGCAAGCTCCTAAACGGCTTTTACGCCATGAACGGCATGAGCGAGAAGAGCGGCGAGATCATGCGCACGGTGGACAAGCTGGACAAGATCGGCGCGGAAAAGGTGCGTCAGCTTTTGATCGACGAGGTCAAGATGCTGCCCTGCAAGGCCGAAAACGTCATGGACTTTATGGCCATATGCGGCACGAACGAAGAGGTGCTTGCGGCGCTTGAGCGATACCGCGGCATGGACGCGACCTTTGACGAGGGGCTTGAAGAGCTCAACACGGTTGTGAAATATCTCGCCGCCTTCGGCGTGAGCGAGGAAAACTTCGCCGTGGATCTTACGATCGCGCGCGGGCTTGACTATTACACCGGCACGGTGTATGAAACGATCATGCTCGACCACCCGGAGATCGGCTCGGTCTGCTCGGGCGGGCGCTATGACAACCTGGCGGAGTACTATACCGACCGGCAGCTGCCCGGCGTGGGCATCTCGATCGGACTGACGCGCTTTTTCTACGTGCTCAGCGAGCAGGGGCTTTTGTCCGACGAAGCCGCAGAGGCACCGTGCGACGCGCTTGTGCTGCCGATGACCGAGGACCTTTCCGCCGCCATCGCCGCCGCGGCCGCGCTGCGGCGCGAGGGGCTGCGCGTCCAGCTTTACACCGAAAAGAAAAAATTCAAGGCTAAAATGAACTACGCCGACAAGCTCGGCGTGCCCTATGTCGTCTTCCTGGGCGAGGACGAAATCGCGGAGGGCGTGCTTTCCGTCAAGGACATGCGCTCGGGCGAGCAGCAAAAGTTCTCCGCAGCCGAGGCCGCGGCCATGATTTGCGCCGACAGGGACGCGCGCGCATCTGCGGCGCTGATCCGCGAATAACGCATCACACACTTTTCCAAAGAAGAAAAGAGGAAATAAACATGAAACAATCCCGTACCCACACCTGCGGCGAGCTGCGCCTCGGCGACGTCGGCAAGACCGTTACGCTCGCGGGCTGGCTGGAAAACGTCCGCGCCGTCTCCGCCTCGCTTGCTTTTGTCGTCATCCGCGACTTTTACGGCACGACCCAGCTCGTCGTCGAAAGCGAAGAGATGATGAACACGATCCGCGCGATCAACAAGGAATCCACGATCTCCGTCACCGGCACGGTGCGCGAGCGCGCCAGCAAGAACCCCAAGCTGCCCACCGGCGAGATCGAGGTCGTTCCCGAGACGATCCGCGTGCTCGGCAAATGCCGCTATAACGAGCTGCCCTTTGAGATCAACCGCAGCCGCGAGGCCGACGAGGCCGCCCGGCTGAAATACCGCTTCCTCGATCTGCGCAACCCGGCCGTGAAGAAGAACATCATCCTCCGCTGCCAGGTCGTCGCCGAGATCCGCCGGCTCATGACCGAGCACGGCTTTTTGGAGATCACCACGCCGATCCTCACCGCCTCCTCCCCCGAGGGCGCGCGCGACTATCTTGTTCCGGCGCGCAAGCATCCGGGCAAGTTCTACGCGCTGCCCCAGGCGCCGCAGCAGTTCAAGCAGCTGCTGATGGCCTCCGGCGTTGACCGCTAGTTTCAGATCGCCCCCTGCTTCCGGGATGAGGACGCGCGCGGCGACCGCACTCCCGGCGAGTTCTACCAGCTGGACATGGAGATGTCCTTTGCCGAGCAGGAGGACGTCCTCGGCGTTCTGGAGGAAGTGCTTGTCCCTGTGTTCGAAAAATTCGGTCTGTACGGCGACCGCGTGACGCCCGCCCCCTTCCAGCGCATCCCCTATCTGGAGGCGATGGAAAAGTACGGCACGGACAAGCCCGACCTGCGCATCGACCTGGAGATTTCCGACGCCACTTCCCTGCTGCAGAATATCGGCTTTGCACCTTTTGAGGGCAACGTCGTCAAGGCTGTCGTCGTCAGCGGCTTCGAGGCCACGCGCAAGCAGATCGACAAGCTCTGCGCCGACGTTGAGGTGCAGACCGCGCAGAAGGCATACTGGTTCCGTCTCGACGAAAACGGCGAGATCGTGGGCGGCATCTCCAAGTTCGTCCAGGGTGTCAAGGATCAGCTTGTCGAGGCGCTCGGCCTTACGCCCGGCTGCTTCGTCGGTCTGGCGGCTGGAAAGCTTGCCGTCGCCCAGAAGACTGCGGGCGTGCTGCGCACCAAGCTCGGCGCGCTCTGCCCCGCCCATATGGACCGCGAGCAGTACAAGCTCTGCTGGATCGTCGATTTCCCGATGTACGAGATCGGCGAGGAGTCCGGCGAGCTGGAATTCTGCCACAACCCGTTCTCGATGCCCTCCGGCGGACTGGAAGTCCTGGAGAAGGCCGAGCGCGGCGAGATCGACCCGCTGACCATCATGGCCAACCAGTACGACCTGGTCTGCAACGGCTATGAGACCGCGTCCGGCGCTGTCCGCAACCACGATCCCGAGATCATGATCAAGGCCTTCGAGATGGTGCGTCTCGGCGAGGAGGACGTGAAGAAAAAGTTCCCCGCGATGTACAACGCGTTCTGCTACGGCGCTCCCCCGCACGCCGGCTGCGCCCCCGGGATCGACCGCATCGTGATGCTGCTCACGGGCGAGGAGTCGATCCGCGAGGTCATCACCTTCCCGATGAACCAGAAGGCGCAGGACCTGATGATGGGCGCGCCCTC
>JAFSWC010000082.1 GCA_017444665.1 Oscillospiraceae bacterium | reverse complement strand
GTGGAAGATGTTCGAGGCGAACATCGTCGGCACCTCGCGCAGGATCGTGTGGACCTTTTCCTTGTCAAAGCCCATCATAAAGGTGACCATCGAGTTCTCGTCGGTGATGACGCACTTGTCGGAATAGGCCTTGTCGTTGCCCACGCGGCGGTCGCCGCGGAAGCAGTTGGCGATGGCCTGGGTCACGTCGGCGATGACAAAGTTGAAGGAGGTGTGCGCGATGCGCAGCGCCTCGTCGCGCAGACCGACGGTAAACTTGTCCATGCCGTGGGGAACGAACAGATAGCTCATCATCCAGCGGTAGCGGAAAAAGCCCTTGACGTTGCGCGGGACGATGATGAAGCGGCCGAGCACGCTGATGAGGTAAAGCCAGCGGGTGTAATCGTAGAGCGTATCCTTCAGACCGCGCCACTCGCGGCGGGCGCGGACCTTCAGCTTTTCGTCATAGATCTTGCCGGGCGACTGCTCGCCGGCGCGTTTGACGGGATTGACGACCTTTTCGACTGTCTTCATTCTTTCCCACCTCTCTGAATCTTCTTGATCTCGATGCTCTCCACGAAGGCCTGAACACGGGTGCGCAGCTGGCCGACGGAGGACGACACGTTGTAGGGCCTGTCGATGGACAGGACCGGGAAGCCGTAGTCCTTGTGCAGCATCGACGAGCCGAGCGTGCGCTCATAGGCCCAGGGGTCGCAGAACTTGACCTGATTGTAGATCACGCCGTCGGCGCGGTACTCCTTCGCAAGGTCGGCGACGTATTTCTTGCGGCCGTAGACCTTGTCCATGCTCATCATGCGCGGGCAGTGGCAGTTCCGGATGTAGTGGCGGCAGACCTGACGCAGCGCGTCCTCGTCGTCGCTCAGCTCGATCGGCACACGGCCGGGATAGGAGCCGAAGCAGAACCGGTCGCAGCAGACGAAAGCGCCCTGCTCCTCGATGAGCTTGATGAAGCCGGAATCGTCGGTCTCAGAGCCGACGACCAGCACGCGGGCGCGCCAGTGCTTGTCGTCCGGCTCGCGGGTTTTCAGCTCTTCGAGCGTTTCCTCCAGCTTGTCGATGATCAGGTACTTCGGGCACACATAGGTCGCCAGGCAGAGCACGTGGAACTCATAGCCCGTGATGCGCGGCCTTTCTTCCTTGCGGAATTCGCTGATCGCGCGGATCACGCGGCAGACGCGGTTGTGCTCTTCCACGGCCTTGCGGATCGCGGCGTCGGAGGTGTCGATGCCGTATTTTTCCCTCAGCGGGGTGAGAACGTGGTTCGTGCACTGCAGCACGGCCAGGTCGACGTCCTCCTCGGTGTTCTTGAAGGCGATCTCCATGTATTCGTGGAAGAAGTTGGGGTTGCCCTTGCCCATGGTCTTGAGCAGCTCCATGTTTTCCACGCAGCGGTTCATCATCGTGCAGCCGTCGGGGGTGATGACGCAGTCGGCAAAGTTGAAGCCGCCCTCGATCGCGCGCTCAAGCAGCGCACGGCTGGGCTCGCACAGGAGGTTGGTCATGTAATAGGTGGCGATGTCGATCGAGCCGGTGTTCGGCGCGCTGAGACGGATCGAGACCGCGCGGTCCAGATTCAGAAGCGGTTCGGGCACGTTTTCGCAGGTATAGGCGACGCAAACCTTGCCGTCTTCCTTGGCCCGGGTGACAAGTGCGTTGTTGGCCTGCTGCAGCAGATCCTCAAAATACTGCAGATACTTCAGATCTCTCACTAATCAATCCCTCTTTTCTTCTTGTTGTGCGGGTATTCTTTATATATTTTAACAATGCAAAAAAATACTGTCAACGAGCATGGTAATTTTCGTCATTTATGCAAAAGCTTCCGTGCAAATTTTGTTCATCCCTACAAAACCGGCAGCGCACGCATAAAGCCGCGCAGATCGGCCGTGTGGACGTCGCCGCCGATCAGACGGCCGCGATACACATAGATCGTTGCGATCACGCGGCCGCTCCAGCCGGGATAGGAGACCAGATCATAATGGAAGCATTGGCACGTTTTCCCCGCCGCCTCGCGCAGATCAAAGCCGCTTTCCAGCTGAAGGGCGTTGTACTGCTCCAGCACTGCGTCGAACACGGCGGGCAGCTCGACGTCCTTGCTCTCTTCGCTCTCCGGGTCGGGACAAAGCCCCAGTCCGGCAAGAAAGGCACAGCGCTCCGCCGTCGTATCAAGGCTCTGCCGCGAGGCGCGCGGGTGCAGGATCAGCAGCGCGGAGAGAATAAAAACGACCGTGATCAGCACCGTTCGCAGCGCCGCCGGACGGGAAGGGGAATGTGAACAGATTTCAAACAATTGCCTCACCTCGCTCCAAAAGTATTCATTTTTGCGGCAAAGTATGCTATGATACAGCCGACGCCGCAAAAAAACGCCGGCTGTCCGCGGGCTTCTTCCCGCAGAAAAACAGCGTGGGCGGCGGCTTTCGAAAGGGGTAAGCGCTGTGGAGACCATCAGGCTGGACAAATACCTGTGCGATCTCGGCACGGCGCCGCGGAGCGAGGTGAAAAAGCTGATCCGCGGCGGTCGTGTGTGCGTCGACGGACGCGCCGTCACGGCCCCGGATACGAAGATCGACGCGCAAAGCGCCGCCGTCACGCTCGACGGCGAGGCGCTTGTGTGGAAAAAATACCATTATTACATGCTCAACAAGCCCGCCGGCGTACTGACCGCGACGGAGGACAGACGGCAGAAAACCGTGCTCGACCTTCTTCCGCCCCGGCTGCGCCGCATGGGCCTTTTTCCCGTCGGTCGGCTTGACCGCGATACGCGCGGCCTGCTGCTGCTTACGGATGACGGCGATTTTGCCCACCGCGTCATTTCGCCGAAGTTCGCCGTCGAAAAACGGTATGATGCCAAGGTCGAAGGAACGCCCGACGAGACGGACGCTGCCGCTTTTGAGGCGGGGCTGGTGCTGGGCGACGGAACAAAATGCCGTCCCGCGCGCCTGGAGATCACCGGCCCGGACAGCTGCCGCGTGACCGTAACGGAAGGGAAGTACCATCAGGTCAAGCGCATGCTCGCCAGCCGCGGCACCCCGGTAAGGGAGCTCAAACGCCTGTCGATCGGCGCGCTTTCGCTGCCGGACGACCTGGCCGAAGGAGAGGTCCGGGAGCTCGACGAAGAAGATTTGTGCAGAGTGTTTATGGACAGATAGTCAAAAAATCGCAAGTTTTTTTCACGGTTTTTGAGTGATTAAACTACAAACCATAAAAAATTAACAAAAAATCCTGCCGATTTCTATTGAAAATACCATAAAAATGAGGTATGATGCCACTCAGATGAAAAGAGATGGTATGGTGATTTTGCCATAAAGATGGAGGAAGAGATATGTCCAGCAGGATTTTTCAGAATGTCATCATTCAGATGAGAGACGCGCTTGACAGACCGGTCGGCGTGATCGACGACCAGGGCTTTGTCGTCGCAAGCAGCGAGCTTGCGATCATCGGCTCCCGCCTTGACGATTTTCATCTCTACGAGGTGGAGAACAGCACCCAGCCTTATGCGACCGCGAACAGGACCTATCTTCCTCTGGCCTCCGCCAGCGGAAGGACCGAGTTCGTCACCTTTGCCGAGGGCGCGGATCAGACCGCAAGGATGATCTGCACGATGGCCTCGGTCGCCTTCAACGAGGCGAAGAACAATTATGAGGAAAAGCACAACAAGGCAGCCTTCGTCAAGAACATCATCTCCGACAACATCCTGCCGGGCGACGTGTACGTCCGCGCCAAGGAGCTGCACTTTGTCACCGACGAGATCCGCAGCGTGATCCTTGTCCGCCAGAGCGAAAACTCCGACGGCGCCGCCGTCGAGGTCGTGCAGCGGCTCTTCCCCGACAAGCAGAACGACTTTGTCATCAACATCAACGAGACGGACATCGCCGTGATCAAGGCCGTCCCCCAGGCGGAGGACAGCGAGGAGGCGCGCCGCGCCGCCCAGATGATCGAAAAGGCGCTGCGCGAAGAGCTCGGCGTGCACTGCGTGATCGGCATCTCCACCAACGCCCACCATCTGCGCGAGCTGGCCGACCGCTACAAGGAGGCCCAGGTCGCCATCGACGTGGGCAAGGTCTTTGAAGAAGGAAAGACCGTGATCTGCTATGAAAGCCTCGGTCTGGGCCGCATCATCTACCAGCTGCCGACGACCCTGTGCGAGATGTTCCTCAACGAGGTGTTCAAGAAAAACCCGATCGAGACCCTTGACGAGGACACGCTCGAGACGATCAACAAGTTCTTCGAAAACAACCTCAACGTCTCCGAGACCTCGCGCAAGCTGTACGTCCACCGCAACACGCTCGTCTACCGCCTTGAAAAGATCAAGAAGCTGACGGGCCTCGACCTCAGAGAGTTCGACCACGCGATCGTGTTCAAGGTCGCCATGATGGTCAAGAAATACCTCGACTCGCTCAACACGGGCAAGTACTGAGATTATTTGTATACAGCATCCCCGGCGGAAAAAAGCAATACCCGTATTGGAGGAAGAAAACCTTATGGTTGAGATGAACAATGTAAGTATGGTCTACGAGAGCAGCGGCACCGAAGCGCTCGACAACGTAAGCCTGAAGGTCAAGGACGGCGAGTTCGTCTTTCTTGTCGGCCCGTCCGGCTCGGGCAAGACCACGCTGATGAAGCTCATTACCGGCGAGATCCGCGCCAAGAGCGGCAAGGTGATCGTCAATGACTTCGACATGCGCAAGATCAAGCGCCGCAAGCTCCCCAAGGTCAGAAGAACGCTGGGCATCGTGTTCCAGGACTACCGTCTGATCGAAAACATGAACGTCTATGACAACGTGGCCTTCGCCATGCGCGTCGTCGGCGCCAGACGGCGCGAGATCCGCGAGCGCGTCCCCTATGTGCTTGAGCTGGTCGGCCTGGAAGGGCGCGAAAAGCGCATGCCCAACGAGCTTTCCGGCGGCGAGCAGCAGCGTGTCGCCATCGCCCGCGCGCTGGTCAACAATCCGCGCATGATCGTCGCGGACGAGCCCACCGGCAACCTTGACCCGGTAAGAAGCCTTGAACTGATGCTGCTGTTTGAAAAGATCAACGAGATGGGCACCACGATCCTCGTGGTCACGCATGAAAAAGTACGGGTCAACTCTCTGGCCAAGCGCGTTATCGCGATCGACAAGGGCCGCGT
>JAFSWC010000081.1 GCA_017444665.1 Oscillospiraceae bacterium | reverse complement strand
GTCTCCCGCCAGCTCCTGCAGGAGCTGGGGCACGACCCCTCCGCGGAGGAGATCGCCGTCGAGATGGATATGCCCGTGGAGAAGGTGCGCGACATCCTGAAGATCGCGCAGGAGCCCGTCTCCCTTGAAACGCCGATCGGCGAGGAGGAGGACTCCCACCTCGGCGATTTCATCCCGGACGAGGAGGCCTCCGAGCCGTCCGAGGCCGCAAGCTTCTCGCTGCTGCGCGAGCAGCTGGAGGAAGTGCTCGACACGCTCGCTCCCCGCGAGAAAAAGGTGCTGGAGCTGCGCTTCGGCATCGTCGACGGCCGCACCCGCACGCTTGAAGAGGTCGGCAAGGGGTTCAACGTCACGCGCGAGCGTATCCGTCAGATCGAGGCCAAGGCCCTGCGCAAGCTGCGCCATCCCTCGCGCTCGAAGAAGCTGAGAGACTTTCTGACCTGAAAGACGAAAAACGAAAAGAAGGAACTGCTTTCGCAGTTCCTTCTTTTAGACTGAAGAGAAAAGTCTGAAAGCACCAAAACAGAAATGTCATTCTGAGGAACAAAGTGACGAAGAATCTTTTGTTATGCTCTAATCGAGGACTATTTAAGATCCTTCGGCTTCGCTTCGCTCCGCTCAGGATGACAAAACACGGGTTAGTCACCACATTGAAAAAGGGAACTGCTTTCGCAGTTCCTTCTTTTTTTGAGGAATTGACAAGGCGCGCGGCGATTTTATATAATTAAATATTATGATGAATCGCATTCGGAAAGGAGAAAGAGCCCATGGAAGCGAGACTCGATCGCATTCCCCGCGCCGAAACGCTGCAGTATCTGCGCTATCGCGGCAGCGAACTCGGCAGGGAGAGCCTGGATGAGCTTGCCCGCTGTGAGACGCTGCTGCTGCAAACGGCGCGCCCGCGGCTTGTCTGGCGGCTTTTTCCCCTGTCCGCCGACGGGTCGCTTAGAGGCGCGGATTACCGCCCCGCGGGAGAAGACATCCGCGCGTTTCTTGCGGACTGCGACAGCGTGGTCCTGCTTGCCGCGACGCTCGGCGCCGAGGCCGAGGCCCTGATCCGCCGCGCGGCGGGGCGGGACATGGCCCAGGCCGTGATCCTGGACGCCGCGGGCAGCGCCGCCGTCGAACGCGTCTGCGACAACTTCTGCGACGACCTTGCCGCCGCGCTCGCGCCCCGTTTTCTGACCGACCGCTTCTCCCCCGGCTACGGCGATATGCCGCTTTCCGACCAGCGCGCGCTCTTCCGCGTCCTGGACGTCAGCCGCCGCATCGGCGTGACGCTTTCGGAAAGCGCGCTGATGATCCCGCAAAAGAGCGTCACCGCGCTCATCGGCGTATCAGACCGGCCGCAGAAAAAACGCGGCCGCGGCTGCGAGAGCTGCGGCATGAGAGAAAATTGCTCCTATCGAAAGGAGGGCAAAAGCTGTGGATCGTTCTGACATCATCCTTCTCGACGGCGCCATGGGCACCATGCTCCAGGCCGAGGGCCTGCCTGTCGGCCAGATGCCGGAGCTTTGGAACGTCACGCAGCCGGAGACCGTATCCGCCGTGCAGCGGCGCTACGTTGAGGCCGGATCGGACGTGATTTATACCAACACCTTCGGCGCCAACCGCTATAAGGCCGCGGGCTGCGGGCGCAGCGTGAAGGAGCTTGTCGCGGGCGGCGTGCGCTGTGCGCGCGCGGCGGCCGCAGGCTTTGACGGGGTCAGGGTCGCGCTGGACATCGGCCCGACCGGCCGTCTGCTCCAGCCGCTGGGCGATCTCGGCTTTGACGAGGCCTACGACGTCTTTCGCGAGATCGTCGCCGCCGGCGTCGAGGCCGGGGCCGATCTGATCGTCATCGAGACGATGAGCGATCTTGCCGAAATGCGCGCCGCCGTCCTTGCCGCAAAGGAAAACAGCGCGCTGCCCGTCTGGGCCACGATGACCTTTGAAGCGACGGGGCGCACCTTCCTGGGCGTAACGGTCGGCGCGATGGCGCTGACGCTCACGGGCTTAGGCGTGGACGCGCTGGGCTTCAACTGCAGTCTGGGGCCGAAGGAGCTGCTGCCGCTGGTGGAAGAGCTGCGCACGTGGACCTCGCTTCCGCTGATCGTAAAGCCGAACGCCGGCCTGCCCGACCCGGCCACGGGAGAATACAATATCACGCCCGCGGAATTTGCAGCGGCGCTTTCAAAGGCGCCCGCGCTGGGCGCCGCGATCCTCGGCGGCTGCTGCGGCACGACGCCGGACTTTATCCGCGCGGCGGCCGACGCGCTTGCCTCTGCCTGTCCCGCGCAGCCCGCGGAGAGGCCGCGCAGCGGCGTGTGCGGCGCGTCCGTCTGCACGGCCTTTGACGGCGTGCGCGTGATCGGCGAGCGCATCAACCCCACCGGCAAAAAACGCTTTCAGCAGGCGCTGCGGGAAGGGGACATCGACTATATCGTGCTGCGCGGCGTCGAACAGCAGGACGCCGGCGCGGATATCCTGGACGTCAACGTGGGCCTGCCCGGGCTTGACGAGCCGGCGATGATGCGCCGCACCGTTACGGCTCTGCAGGCCGCCGTCGATTTGCCGCTGCAGATCGACTCGTCCGATCCGAAGGCCATCGAGGCCGGGCTGCGCGTCTATTGCGGCAAGGCCATCGTCAACTCGGTCAACGGCAAAAAAGAGGTGCTCGACGCAGTCCTGCCGCTGTGCAAAAAATACGGCGCCGCCGTCGTCGGGCTGTGCATGGACGAAAACGGCATCCCGCAGGACTGGCGCGGGCGCGTCGCCATCGCGAAACGGATCCTGGACGCCGCGCTTGCCTGCGGCATCCCCAAAGAGGACGTGCTGATCGACTGCCTGACGCTGACGGTCTCGGCCCAGCAGGAGCAGGCGGCGGAAACGCTGCGCGCCGTGCGCGCCGTAAAGGAAGAGCTGGGCCTGCGCACGGTGCTGGGCGTCAGCAACATTTCCTTCGGTCTGCCCGCGCGCGAAAACATCACCGTCAGCTTTCTCTCTCAGGCGATGTACGCCGGGCTGGACCTGCCGATCGTCAACCCCAACCAGAGCGCCGTGATGGACGCGGTGGCGGCCTTCCGGGTGCTCTCCGGCCAGGATCGGGACAGCGAGGACTATATCCGCCGCTTTGCCGCCACGGCGGCCGAAGCCGCGCCGGTTGCGAAGAGCGGCGCGGAGATGAGCCTGGGCGAGGCGATCATGCGCGGTCTCGGGCAGGAGACGGCCGCGCTCACGGCCAAAGCGCTTGCCGAGATGGACGAGCTGGCGGTCGTCGACCGGCTGCTGATCCCCGCGCTCGACCGCGTGGGCGACCGCTATGAAAAGGGCGAGATCTTTCTGCCGCAGCTGATGAAGGCCGCGTCGGCGGCCTGCGCGGGCTTTGAAGTGATCAAGACACGCATCGCCAGGCGCGGCGGTGCGAGCGTCTCCAAGGGCAAGATCATCCTGGCCACCGTCCGGGGCGACATTCACGACATCGGCAAGAACATCGTGCGCGTCGTGCTGGAAAACTACGGCTACACGGTCATCGACCTCGGCCGCGACGTCCCTCCCGAAACCGTGGTCGAGACCGCAAAGCGCGAAAACGTCCGGCTCGTCGGGCTTTCGGCGCTGATGACCACCACGGTGACGAGCATGGCCGAAACGATCGCCGCGCTGCGGAAAAGCGGCCACGACTGCAAAATCATGGTCGGCGGCGCGGTGCTGACCGAGGACTACGCCGCCCAGATCGGCGCGGATTATTACGCAAAAGACGCCAAGCAGAGCGCGGACATCGCGAAGAGGGTGCTGGGATGAAAGACATCAGATCGTTTATACGGGAAAACGGCGTGCTGCTCTTCGACGGCGGCATGGGGACCTATTACGCCTCGCGCAACCGGACGAGCCACCGCGACTGCGAATGGGCCAATCTCAGCGCCCCCGGCGAGATCGAGGCGATCCACCGCGCCTATCTGGAGGTGGGCTGCCGCGCGATCAAGACGAACACCTACGGCGCGAACCGCCAGAATTTTCCGCAGCAGGACTGCGCCGCCATCCTCCGCGAGGGCTGGCTGATCGCCCGCCGCGCCGCCGGAAACGACGCCTATGTCTTTGCCGATATCGGCCCGATCGACGCGCGCGACGACACCGACCTGCTGGAGGAATACCACTTCATTGTCGACCAGTTCCTGTCGCTCGGCGCGCGCCACTTTCTTTTTGAAACCATCGGCACGGACCTGTACCTGCACGAGATCGCCGCGCACATCAAGGCCGCTGACCCCGAGGCTTTTGTTCTTGTCTCCTTTGCCGCCCAGCCGGACGGCTTCACGCGCGACGGCCGCCTGATCGGTGAGCTGTGCCGCGCCGCGGCGGCGGACGGGTACATCGACGCCGTGGGGCTCAACTGCGTCTCCGGCGGCCGCCAGATGGTCGAGCTGATGGAAAAGCTCGGCCCGGTCGAGGGCCTGTTTTCCGTGATGCCGAACGCCGGCTACCCCACCGTGCGCGGAAACCGCACCTATTACGACGGCGAGCCGGGCTATTTCGCCTCGCAGGTCGCGATCCTGCACGCCCGCGGCGCGCAGATCGTCGGCGGCTGCTGCGGCACGACGCCGGAGCATATCGCCGCCGCGGCCAGGGCGATCCGCGCGCCCGCTCCCGCGCTCGTCGACTATCCGGCGCGGAAAAAGGAACGGGAAAAGGCAGGCCTGCGGCACGATCCCTTCTGGGACGCGCTCTGCGACAGCCGAAGAAAGCCCTTCGCCGTCGAGCTTGACCCGCCGGAGGGCGCGCAGGTCGGTGCCTTTGTCGAAGGCGCGCGCACGCTGCGCGACGGCGGCGCCGACGTGATCACCGTGGCCGACTGCCCGGTCGCCCGCGCCCGCATGGATTCAAGCCTGATGGTCTGCAAGCTCAAGCGCGAGCTCGGCGTCAACGTCATGCCGCACCTCACCTGCCGCGACCGCAATCTCAACGCCACCCAGGCGCTGCTGCTTGGCCTGTGCGCCGAGGAGGTCGGAAACGTACTGCTCGTCACAGGCGACCCGGTCCCGGCGGCAAGCCGCGACGAGGTCAAAAGCGTGTACAACTTCAACTCGCGCAAGCTCATCAAGTTCGTCGACAGCATGAACAGGGCCGTGCTGCCCGCCCCGTTCCACATCTTTGCCGCGCTCAACGTAAACGCGCGCAACTTTGCCATCCAGCTGGATCTGGCGCGGCAGAAGGAGGAAAACGGCGCCGACGGCTTTTTGACCCAGCCGGTCTTTACCGACGAGGCGCTCGAAAATCTCAAGCTGGCGCGCAAAACGCTCAAGGGCAAGATCCTGGGCGGGATCATGCCGATCGTCAGCCAGCGCAACGCCCTGTTCATCAACAGCGAGATCGCGGGCATCCGCGTGGATGAAAAGATCATCGCGCTGTATGAAAACGCCGACCGGGCAAAGGGAGAAGAGCTTGCCGTCGAGATCTCCGCGAACATGGCCCGGCGCATGGCGCCGTATGTGGACGGCTATTTCCTGATCACGCCCTTCTCCCGCACCGCGCTGATGGTGCGCATCATGGATCGCATCCGCAGCGACGCGCTGGAGCAAACATAAAAAACGGATAAAAAAAGGACTGTTGCAGAATGAACTGCAGCAGTCCTTTTTTGTCGTTCCGGGACCGGAAGGCATTGGGACCCTTTTTTTGCGGTGATGCATTGTCCCGGGCCGGTTTTGCGTCTCCTCAGCGGAAGAGGAAGATCGCGGCGATGAGACCGATCAGCATGCCGATCCCCGTTTTGATTACCAGCCCCTTCAGGGCCGCGGATTCTTTTTCCACACGTTCTTTGACTTGTCTGTAATCCATTTGCACTTTGCGCCCTCCTCCGTCTGTCGCGTCCTCGGTTTTATCTGCGTTTTTATTATATAACAACTGCGGACAACTGCGCAAGCACCCGCGCGGCAGCCCTTCTCCCCTGAATCCGAACTGTATCGCAGGAGAAACGGAAACTGCCGGGAAACCCCGGCAGTCCCGCGAAAGAAAGAGGAAAAATGAAAAAGCGGAAATCGTTCAGAAATGTTCCCGGAACCATTTTCCCGGCGTTGGCGGGAAGCTGCTGTACTGGGTGCTGATCCTCGGCGCGATCGCCGGTTTGTTTACGACCTGGAACGGCTTCTTCACGCCGAGCGCAAACCTGCTGATGAGCATGGGCAGGGGCAAGCTCGTTTTCCCGTTTTTTGCCCGGCAGAACAGCGGCGGCGTTGCGGTGTACGGGCAGCTTTTCGTGCTGATCCTCTCTTGCTGCGGTCCTTTCCTCGGACCGAATCTGACCGACTCGATCACCAGCTTTTCCGGCGCCGCTTTTATCCTGTCATGGATGATCACGGCCTGGTCGCGTGTGATGTGCCGCGTCCGTTATCCTGACAAAAAGCGCCCCTATCGGATCCCGGGCGGGATTGCAACGGGGATATTTGCCGGGACAGTCTCCTCTGCCGCATTCATTTTTATGTTCGTCCCGTCAAGCCCGTTTTATATCGGCGCAACGGCTGTCAAAATGTTTTTTGGCTGGCTGGCAGTCGGATTTCTGTTCTATCTGGTCTCATTTCCTCAGCGAAGAAAGCTGACGAACGAAGAACTGGAAATGGGCGTTTTTGGCTCAGCCCTCTCCGACGCGGAAAAAGAAGGCTGATCCGGGAAGATTCTCTGCTCCGCTGTGGGCCGGACCGGCGAAAAGGAGCCGCAAATAAAAAGACCTCCTGTGCAGGTTGCTTATCCTGCACAGGAGGTCTTTTTCATGGGCCGAGAATACAGAAGGGCGGATCGATCTTCGAAAGAGGTCCTTTGTATGCAAAGCCTTTTTGCTGCCCGCAAGAATCGGCGGGTCAAGCGGAAACCGTTTTTTTATCTGTCGCTGCGCTGCTTCTTCGTCAGCAGGAACACGCCGCCGGCCGCGCCGAGCACGCATACCGCCGCGAGCACGCCCCACAGGACGAGGTTGTTCTCGTCGCCGGTCTTGGGGCTGTGGCCCTCGGCATAGATGGTCAGCTTGGTCTCGGCCTTGCCGTCGTCAAAGTTGATCGTGACGGTGTGGCTGCCCTTGGCCAGCTTTTCAAGCGTCGCCGACTTGATCGAGACGACCGTGCTGCCGGACTTGACCGTGTAATCGGTGTCGCGCGTCAGCGTCTTGTCGTCGATCGCGACGGAGCTGAAGTGGTTGAGGCAGGTATCGTCCGCCTCGCTGCGCTTGACGGTGATCGAAACGGTCTTGCCGCTCTTGAGCGTGTAGTATCCGTTGGCGCCGGAGGAGATCGTGTACTTGATCGCCTTCCACTTGGCGTAAAGCGTCAGATCCGCCGTCACGGGAGAGGTGAAGTCATAGACGTGCTTGAGATCCTTGTCGCTGTACCAGCCGACAAAGCTGTAGCCCTTTCTGGTGGGCACGGTGGGATTGGAGGCCGTCTTGCCCTTTTCCACGGTCTGTTTTTCCACGTCGCTGCCGCCGTTGGACTCGAAGCTGACGGTAAAGCTTTCGGGCTCCTTCGCGGTCCACGTGGCCTTCAGCGTGATGTCGGCCTCGACGGGAGCGCCAAAGTCAAAGTCTTTGCCCTCGGGCGTTTGCCAGGAGCCGAAGGTAAATCCTTCCTTTGTGGGGTCTTCGGGCTTCTGGGCCTTGCCGCCGATGGTCACGGTCTGGGGTGCGACGGCGCTGCCGCCGTCGCTGTCAAAGGTCACGGTATAGCTCTGCCATTTCCAGGTCGCCTTGACGGTGGTGTCGGCGGTGATGTCCACCTCTTCGCCGGGCTTGACGGGCTTGCCGCCGAGCTCCCAGCTGTCAAAAACCTTGGCGGTCGGCGCGGTGAAGCCGTTTGCGGGAAGCGTGAGCTTTTCGCCATTTTTCACGGTGACGCTTTCCATGCTGCCATCGCCCCCGTTTGCGTCAAAGCTGACGGTAAAGCTTTCCTCTTCCTCTTCCTGTTCCGTCTCGGTCCACTTGGCCTTCAGCTTGATATCGCCTTCGATGGGCGTGTTGAAATCGAACTCTGCGTCGTCTTCCGTCCGCCAGGAATCAAAGGTGGAGCCTTCCTTGGTGGGGGCATCGGGCTCCTGTGCCTTGCCGCCGGCGACCACGGTCTGGGATTCGACGTCGCTGCCGCCGTCGCTGTCAAAGGTCACGGTGTAGCTCACGGTCAGGTCTTTCCAGATCGCAGCAACGGTGGTGTCGGCGGTGATGTCCACCTCTTCGCCGGGGTTGCCGAGACTCCATTTGTCAAATTCCTTGCTCTCCGGGGCGGTAAAGCCGTTTGCGGGAAGCGTGAGCTTTTCGCCCTCTTCCACGGTGACGCTGTCCATGTTGCCATCGCCCCCGTTTGCGTCAAAGCTGACGGTGAAGGTCGCCTTGACGTCGTCGCCGCTGGCATAAGCAGCGCCGGCGGGCAGCAGCGCGAAAACAAGCGCCAGCGCCAGCAGGATACTGAAAACTTTCTTCATGCGAATCATAAGGAACCTCCTGTTCCGTTTTTATGCTCACCTTCCGCGTCCCGCGGGTCTTTTGAGGCCCGGCGGGGTGCTGCGCGCAGCACATTACGGAAGGCTGCGCATCATATATACCACAACGTCAACCCTGAATTCAAGGCTTCCGGCGCGCATTTAAGAAATCCTAAGAGACTTGCCGGCCGGGGCGCGCTCGCGCCCCGGCCGGTGATTTTGCTTGATATGGCAAGGTTTTTACGCCTCCGCCCGCTCCAGCTTTGCCTTGAAGGAGATGGCGCGCGTCGTCTCCATGCTGTCGAAACGCACGACGTAGGCGCCGCGCTCGAGGTCGATCTCCTCCACCGTTCCCTCCCCGAGGATCGCGTGCTTCACGCGCGTCCCGGCGGCAAAGGCGCTCTCGGCCGCCCGTTCGGGCAGGAAACGCTCGCTGTGGGCGATATACTCCCGCGCGTCGGCGATCAGGTCCGCGCGCGGCGGGGCGGTGTATTCGAGATTGTTTTCGCCGATATCCAGCAGGAAGCGAGAGGGGTATTTGGGCGCGCCGTCAAAGCTGCGGCCCGCGCTTTCCGAGAGATACAGCCGCTTCTCCGCGCGCGTGACGGCCACGAAGGCCAGGCGGCGCTCCTCCTCCATGCCGGGCAGCGTGACGGTCTTGCGGCCGGGGAAGGTGCCCTCGTTCATCGCGCAGAGGAACACGTACGGAAATTCCAGCCCTTTGGCGCTGTGCACGGTCATCAGCTTGACCTTGTCGGGGGCCTCGGCGGTGTCGGCGTTGGTGAAGAGCGCGACGTGCTTGAGATAGTGCTCAAGCGTGCACTCCTCGCCGCAGCTCGTTTCGTATTCATAGATCGACTGCTTGAGCTCGGCGAGATTGTCGAGCCGCTCCTGCGAGCCCTCGGTGCGCAGCATGGCCTCATAGCCGCTCTCGTTCAGGATCGCGGAGAGCAGCTCCGACACCGGGCGGGTGTCGGCAAGCGTGGTGTAATACTCGATCAGCGAGATATACTGTCCGGCCTTTGTGCCGCGGAAGATCTCTTCTTCCCGCGTGCGCCGCAGCGCCTCGTAAAGCGTGCAGCTGTTCTGATCGGCATACTCCCGCAGAAAGGCCATGCGCCGCTGGCCGAGGTTGCGCTTGGGCGCGTTGGCCGTGCGCAGGAAGCTTAAGTCGTCGCGGTAGCAGAGCATGCGCAGATACGAAAGCGCGTCCTTGATCTCCATGCGGTCGAAAAACTGTACGCCGCTGTAGATCGTGTAGGGCAGCTTTTCCTTGAGGAACACCTCTTCGAGGCTGCGCGTGACGTAGTGCGCGCGGTAGAGCACCGCGACGTCCCGCAGCGCCGCGCCCTGCCCCTCCAGCGCGCGGATCTCGGAGAGGATCCATTTCGCCTCCGCCTCGCTGTTTTCGGCATAGTGGCACAGCACCGTGCCGCCGCCGGGCAGCGTCGGGATCAGGTCCTTTTTCATGCGCGCGGCGTTTTTTTCGATCAGCGCGTTGGCCGCCGCAAGGATCTGGGGCGTGGAGCGGTAGTTGCGCATCATCAGGATCGTCTTTGTGCCGGGATATTCCTTGTCGAAATCCAGCAGATACCGCACGTTCGCCCCGCGCCAGGTGTAGATGGTCTGGTCCGGGTCGCCGACGATGAAAAGGTTCTTGTGATAGCCGCACAGGACCTGCATCAGCCTGTACTGCGGCTCGTCGATGTCCTGGAACTCGTCGATCATAATGTATTCCAGCCGCTTTTGCCACTTCAGGCGGATCTCCTCGTTTTCCGAGAAGATATGCAGCGTAAAGACGATCAGATCGTTGTAGTCCAGCGCGAAGCATTTCTTCTCCTGCCAGAGATAGCCGTAGAAGATGATGTCGCGCGCGGTGTCGGCCCGGTCGTATTTTTCCTTAAGCTCGTCGAGGGACAGGCGGATCAGGTCGAGATAATAATCGGGGCGGTTTTTCAGCTTTTCGATCTCGATCATGTCGCGCGCGGCGGAAAAGCTCATGTCCCGCAGGCTCAGATCCCGCTCCTCGTAGATGATGCGCAGCATGGCATCGACGTCGGAGTTGTCCAGCACCAGAAAGCGTTTGGGGTAGGAAACGGCGTGGCTGTCCTCCTGCAGGACCGAGACGCAGAAGCCGTGGAAGGTATTGATATAGCCGGTATCGTTGTCGCCGGTGAGATTGTGGATCCTCCGGCACATCTCGCTCGCGGCCTTGTTGGTAAAGGTCACGCACAGGATGTTGCCCGGCAGGATGCCCATTTCGCTCACGAGATAGGCAAAGCGCCGCGTCAGCGCGCGCGTCTTGCCCGAGCCCGCGCCCGCGATCACGCGCACAAAGCCCTCGGTCGTCGTGACGGCCTCGCGCTGGGCGTCGTTGAGCCCGTGGAGCAGATCTTCCATTTTTCTCTCACTCCCCCCGCACGTAATAGTCTGTTTTCTCCGACAGGAAAGCCGCGATCGCCTCGCCCCGCGCCGGATCGAGCGCGCTGACGCGGCCGCGCCCCATAACGTAAGGATCGATCCTGCGCCGCTTCGCCCGGATGCTCCGCCAGCCGTCCCGTCCGTCCGGCCGCTCGGCAAGCTCGATCCGGCTCATGGAGCAAAAGGCCCGCCAGCGCGCGGCAAAGCGAGCGTCGGCGCAGAGCTTTTCCAGCAGCGCTTCTTCGGTGCCGCCCAGGTCCGCCGCCGCCAGTACCCCGGCGGCAAGCGCGCCGCGCAGCAGCTCGGCAAGCATCTCCATCGCGTAGCGGTCGGCGTCGGAGACATAGATCTTTGAGCAGGCAAGGGCGATATCGGCAAAGCGCGCCGCCTTTTCCGGCGTGCGGAAGCAGAGCTCTTCCTCGCCGTATTCATTCTCCGCCGGGACGATGTCCGCAAACAGCGCCGCCAGCTCCTCCGCGGAGGCCAGCGCAAAGTTGAAGGCGTTGCCCACCGTGTACTCCAGCCTGTCGGCCGAAAGGCGCGGCGCGTCGTTGTCCGCGATGGGATAGCGGTGATAGTCCTCGACGTCCTCCGCCGTCAGCCCCAGTTCGCGCAGGATCGCGCCGATCTCTTTGCTTCCCCGGATGATCTCGGCCGTGCCGGACTCGGTCGCGGTCTGGTCAAGATAATCGCCGCGCAGAAAGTCCACAACGTGGGCAAAGGGCGGCGTCGCGATATCGTGCAGCAGGGCGCTGGCGCTCTGCGCCTTATCGTGCGTAAAGCGCCAGACGATCATCGCCGCACCGAGACTGTGCTCGTACCGCGTATAGCGCGCGATCCCCGCAAAGCGCGGAAAGGCCGTGTATTCGCAGCCGCAGTTCATCCCCACGCCTTTGAGCCTTTGCATCGGCGGCGTGTCGGCGAGACGGGCGAGAAAGACAGGCGTATCGGTATCGTAGATCCGGTGGTAATTCATTTCTTTCCCAGCTCCCAGAAGGCCACGGCGCTGGCCGCGGCGACGTTGAGCGAATCGACCCCGTGGGCCATCGGGATCATGACGGTATAACCGCAGTCCGCGATCGTGCTTCCCGCGAGACCGTCCCCCTCGGTCCCCAGCACGACGGCCAGCTTTTCGCACGCGCGCAGCACGGGGTCGTCGAGACGCAGCGAATCCTCCCGCAGCGCCATCGCCGCAGTTCGGAAGCCCATCGCGCGCAGCGTCCGCGTCCAGTCCTCCGAAGCGGGGAAATACGTCCAGGGCACCTGAAAGACCGTGCCCATGCTCACGCGGATCGCGCGGCGGTAAAGCGGGTCGCTGCCCTCATCGGTGAGCAGCACCGCGTCCATCCCCAGCGCGGCGGCCGAGCGGAAGATCGCGCCGATGTTGGTGGGGTTCATCACGTTTTCCAGCACCGCGATCCGCCGCGCGCCGCGGCAGACCTCCTCCACGGAGGGCAATGCGGGCCGCCGCATCGCGCACAGCATCCCGCGCGTGAGATGAAAGCCCGTCAGCGCGCACAGCACCTCCTCCGGCGCGGCGTAGACGGGGACGCCCGGGCAGCGCGCGATCAGCGCGGCGCCCTTGCCCGCGACGTGCTTCGTCTCCATCAGAAACGAGACGGGCGTGCAGCCGCCGTCAAGCGCGCGCTCGATGACGACGGGGCTTTCGGCGATGAAAAGGCCCTGCGTCAGATCGCGGCGGCAGACAAGCTGGTTTTCCGTCAGTCGCGCGTAAACGTCCAGCTCCGTGGCGGAAAAATCGTTGATTTCGATGACATTCGGCATGGTCTTCTCTCTCCCTGTCAGAATGGTATCATTTTACCGCGCCCGTGCCAAGAGCGCAAGGGCCGCTTTGTGTCCCGTTTATGTCCCAGTTGCTGCCCCGGCGCCGGGCGTCCGGGCTGCTGACGCGAAAAACTGTTGACGGCGCAACTTTCCCGGAATAAAATTAAAAAAAGACAACGAAAGGAGCGGCCGCTTATGCCCGGACCCGGAAGGGGGCTCGGCCCCCGCGGTTTTCTGACCGAAGAAGAAAAAAAGAACATGCCGAAGGTGAGCGGCGCGCTGCTGGGGCGGATCCTCGGCTATCTCAAGCCCTACTGGCTGCAGTTTCTGCTGGTGTTCGTGACGATTTTGCTCTCGGCCGTGGTCGGCCTGCTGCCGAGCATCATCACCGGAAGGATCGTCGACGAGGCGCTGGTGGGCAAAAACATGCGCCTGCTGGTACAGCTGCTTGTCATGGCCTTCGTCACGCTGACGGCCTCGCAGGTGATCTCGGTGCTGGAGAGCTATATCAACGCCTGGATCTCCCAGCGCATCATCTTCGACATGAAAAACCAGATGTACGACCATCTGCAGCATATGCCGCACGCGTTTTTCACCTCGGAGAAGCAGGGCGACATCATCACCCGCATGAATACCGACATCTCCGGCGTCAGCAGCGTGATCTCCGGGACGCTCTCGAGCATCGTGTCAAACATCGCCACCGTGGTGACGACGCTCGTCGCGCTCTTTACGATGAGCTGGAAGCTGGCCATCGTCGGCATCGTCGTGATCCCGCTGCTGATCCTGCCGACAAAGAGCGTGGGCAAGCGGCGCTATCAGCTTTTGACCGATTCCCAGGCCAAAAACGACGAGATGAACCAGCTGATCAACGAGACGCTGTCGGTCTCCGGCTCGCTGCTGGTCAAGCTGTTCACGCGCGAAAAGCGTGAATACGAGCGCTTTGTCGGCGTCAACGAAGAGGTCACCCAGCTGGCGCTCAAAGAGCAAAACAGCGGCCGGTGGTTCCGCGTCGTCATGGGCATGTTCACCCAGCTCGGCCCGCTGCTGATCTATTTCGCGGGCGGCTATCTCATCATCTCCCACGCCGATTCCGCCCTGACCGTCGGTACGATCACAGCCACGGTGTCGCTGATCAACCGGCTCTACCGCCCGGTAGAAAGCCTTTTGAACATCCACGTGGACTTTACGCGCTCGCTGGCGCTCTTCACCCGCATCTTTGAATACTTCGACATGCCCAACCCGATCCAGTCGCCCGAAAACGGCGCGACGCCCGACGTAACGGACGCCGACATCGTCTATGAGCACGTGCGCTTTTCCTATGACCCGGAGAAGGAGCTGCTGCGGGACATCGACTTCACCGTCCCCGGCGGAAAGATGTACGCAATCGTCGGCCCCTCCGGCTCCGGCAAGTCCACGGTCGTCAACCTGATCCCGCGGCTGTACGACGTGCTGGGCGGGCGCGTGACCGTGGCGGGCGTGGACGTGCGCGATTTTGACCTTAGCTATCTCCGCTCGCAGATCGGCGTGGTGACGCAGGACAGCTATCTCTTCAACGGCACGATCCGCGACAATCTGCTGTACGCCAAGGAGGACGCGACGCAGGAGGAGATCGACGCCGCCTGCTATATCGCCAATCTCTCGGACTTTATCGCCAATCAGCCCGAGGGCTATGAAACCGTTGTGGGCAACCGGGGATTGAAACTCTCCGGCGGAGAGAAGCAGCGGCTTTCGATCGCGCGCGTGATCTTGAAGGACCCGAAGATCCTGATCCTGGACGAGGCGACCAGCGCGCTCGACTCGATCACGGAAAACGCGATCCAGGAGGCGCTTGAGGCGCTGATGGAGGGGCGGACGAGCATCGTCATCGCCCACCGCCTTTCGACGATTTTGAAGGCCGACCGGATCCTGGTCGTCAAGGACGGCGTGATCGCCGAGAGCGGCACGCACGAGGAGCTGTTGGACGCGGGCGGCGTCTATCGCGAGCTGTACGAGACCCAGTTCCGCAAGATCCTGGAAATGGAAGGCGACAAATAAGGCCTGCTGCAGGCCGCCCCGGATCGCGCGGGCGGCGCGGACGGGCCCCTTATGCTGATCCGGATCTCGCCCCGTCTTTCCCTCCCGACTTATAAAAAAGCTCCCGTGCAGGTTCGTTATCCTGCGCGGGAGCTTTTTGCGCTGTTTCCTCTGTTTCCCGGGGCAGCTCAATGCTTGCCCTTATAGGTCAGCCACGCGGGAACGGGGACGCTGTAGTGCATCACAAAGTCGGCCAGCTTGTCGCCCTTTTTGCGCGTGGAGAAATAGCCGAAGATCTGCATCGTGATGAGGTAGGCGACCCAGGCGGAAAAGACGCCGATCAGCGCCGCGGCCAGCACGTCGCTGGGGAAATGCGCCATCAGATAGTTGCGCGCGAACATCATCGCCAGCACGACGCCTGCCGACGGCCAGATCCAGCGCCGCCCGCGCATGAAGCAAACGGCGCCCATGCCCGCCGCCGCGGCCGTAACGTGGCCGGAGGGGAAGGAAAAGCCGTCCTCGGCCGGCGAGCCGATCGCCTGCCACCACGCGCGGTAAACCGCCAGCGTTTCAAACGGGCGCGGCCGCGCGATCCAGTCTTTGAGAAGGATGTTGGTGATCAGCGCGCCGCAGCACACGGCGCCGAAGATGCAAACGCCCAGCGGACGCGTTTTGGCAAAGCACATCAGAGCGATCGCAAGCAGGAAGAAGAGCACGCCCTTTTCGCCCAGCAGCGAGATGAGCTTGCAAAGCGGCGTAAGCACCCCGCCCGCGTGCTCGGCCAGGTTGTGCATCAAGCTCAATATCCCCAGATCGATGCCCGAAAAGGCGTCCGTCAGCCACGAGGCCGCCGCTGTCATTTCCATATCCGTCAATCCTCCCGGAAAAGAGTCTTTTGCTGTTTCTGCTACTATACCACACCCGGCGGCAGGATACAATCGAAGGAAGCAATCTTTTCGGCCTCCTTCCCTTGCCCCCCCCTCTCCGCCTGTCGGCGCAAGGCCGCACTTCCACCTTGCCACCGTATGAGCGACTGTGCTATAATATCCCGGAACGTAAGAAAAAGGGAGAAAGAAGCCATGATCTATGATGAAATCGGCGCGCTTGTCGCCTACGGGCTGGAAAAAGGACTGATCGAGCAGGCGGACGCCGTCTGGGCCCGCAACCGCATGCTGGACATCCTCTCGCTCGACGGCTATGAGCCGGCGGGTGAAAAGACGGGCGAGACGCTCGAGGAGATCCTGAAGGCCATTCTCGACGACGCCGCGGCGCGCGGCGTGATCGACGGGGGCATCACAAGCCGCGATCTGCTGGACACCCGGCTGATGGGCGTGCTGACGCCCCGCCCCTCGCAGGTGATCGAGCGTTTCCGCGCGCTTTACGCCGAGGACGCGAAGGCGGCGACCGACTGGTATTACGGTCTCAGCCGCGACACAGACTATATCCGCCGCTACCGCATCGCGAAGGACCGCAAGTGGAAGGCCCAGACCGAATACGGCGAGCTGGACGTCACGATCAACCTCTCCAAGCCCGAAAAGGATCCGCGCGCGATCGCCGCGGCGCGCAGCGCCAAGCCCTCCGGCTATCCCAAGTGCCAGCTCTGCCGCGAGGCCGAGGGCTATGCCGGCCGCGCCGACTATCCCGCGCGCGAAAATCACCGTCTGATCCCGATTCAGCTCGCGGGCGAGGACTGGTTTTTGCAGTATTCCCCCTACGTCTACTACAACGAGCACTGCATCGCGCTCTGCGCCGAGCACCGCCCGATGAAGATCGACCGGTCGGCCTTCCGCCGTCTGCTCGATTTCGTCACGCTCTTCCCGCACTATTTCATCGGCTCCAACGCCGATCTGCCGATCGTCGGCGGCTCGATCCTCAGCCACGACCATTTTCAGGGCGGCAACTATGAATTTGCCATGGCCCGCGCGGAGGTCGAAACGCCGCTTTCCTTCCCCGGCTTTGCCGACGTCGAGGCGGGCGTCGTCCGCTGGCCGATGAGCGTGATCCGCCTCAAATGCGCCGATCGGGAACGGCTGGAAGAGCTGGCCGACCGGATCCTTCAGTCCTGGCGCGGCTACTCGGACGAGAGCGTTTCGATCTATGCCGAAACCGACGGCGAGGCGCACAACACCATTACGCCGATCGCCCGCCGGCGCGGGGAGGCTTACGAGCTTGACCTGGTGCTGCGCAACAACCTGACGACCGAGGAGCATCCCTTGGGCCTGTTCCACCCGCACGCCGAGCTGCACCACATCAAAAAGGAAAACATCGGCCTGATCGAGGTGATGGGTCTGGCCGTGCTGCCCGCCCGCTTAAAGGACGAGTTGGGCGAACTGGCCCGCCGCCTGGCAAACGGTGAGGACCCGGCGGCCTCCGAACTGACGGCAAAGCACGCCCCCTGGGCCGCGGAGCTGAAGACGCGGCATCTGTTCACCCCGGACAACGCCGAAGAGATCGTGAAGAAAGAGGTCGGCGAGGTGTTCAAGACCGTGCTGGAGCACGCGGGCGTGTTCAAGCGCGACGCAGAAGGAAAGGCCGCTTTCCTCCGCTTCGCCCAAAGCGTGAAATAAGAAGAAGGAAGTTCCGAAAGGAACTTCCTTCTTCTTTAGTTTTTGGTTTTTGGTTTTTAGAGGACGGGAGAACGTTTTTTGAGTTATAACGGCAAAAAGGACCGCTTCTGCGGTCCTTTTTTTGCTAAAAGCCAAAAACTAAAGACTAAAAACTAATACCCCAGCAGCGGGACCGAGCCGTCGTCACTGTCCTTGGTAATGGATTTGATCACGGCCTCATAGCTGTAGTTTTCGCTCACCTGAACGGTAAAGCGGTCGCCCACGCGCTTGCCCAGCACCTGCCGGCCGAAGGGCGACTCCTTGCTGATGAGCCCCTTGCGCGGGTCGCAGCGCACAGTCGTCACCACGCGGATCACGTCGGTCTCGTCGTCTTCCGGCATATAGATCTCCACCCGGTCGAACAGCCCGACCTCGTCCGCGCCGGAGCGGTCGGATATCACGTGGGCGGACTTGATCATGCCCTCGAGATAGCGCATGCGGCTCATGTTTTCGCGCTGGGCCTGCTTGGCGGCCTTGTATTCGTAATTCTCGCTCAGGTCCCCGAAGGCGCGGGTGCGCTTGACCTCTTCCAATATTTCCGGATGCAGCTTGAGCCGGCGATAGTCCAGCTCCTCCTGCATTTTTTTGATGTCCTCGCGTGTCAGATCGTCGTGCATGCCTCGCTCCTTGCGTCTTACAGGTCGACGCTCACGGCGCCCAGCCCGTTTTTGTCGAATTCGTCCAGATATTCGTCCATGCGGCTTTGCAGCTCGGTATAATCCTCCGGCTCGCTCTCCTCCAGCCCCAGGTCGCGCCGCGCCAGCTCCTCGGCCAGAATGTCGAAGAAAACCGCGTCCTCGTAATCGGCGATCGCCTCGTGGATACCGCCCTCGGTATAGGCCTTCGAGGGGAAGACGTGCCCCTGCCAGTTCTGGGAGAGGCTGCGCATGCCGTTTCGCGCGCAGAGCGCAAACAGCTTTTCCTGCAGCAGGTCATAATCCTCAAACCGGTCGCTGCCGCGGCCGGAGTTCAAGATCCAGTTGCCGATATATACCATATCCAAAAGCCGGCGGAATTCCTTGTCGGTCAGTTCAATGTTCACAATCATCCCTCCTCTGGGTGTCAGGTCATATATTATATACCTATTATAGCAAAGTACAAGCAGTTTTTCCACTCGGCGCGGACGACAAAAAAACTGCTTGTCATAAAGACCGTAATGCGCTATATTATTAAAACAGCTTTGATTGGGAGAACCATATGGATACAAGACCGATCGGCATCTTCGATTCCGGCCTGGGCGGGCTGACGGCCCTGCGCGCGCTGCAAAAGGAGCTGCCGCATGAAAATATCGTATATTTTGCCGACACGGCGCGCATGCCCTACGGCCCCCGCCCGGCGGAGGAGCTGCGGCGCATGGCGCGGCAGGATCTCGACTTTGTCGCTTCAAAGGGCGTCAAGGCCATCCTGGCCGCCTGCGGCACCGTGTCGTCCACCGCGCCCGACGTGCTGGAGGGCTATGAGATCCGCACCTTCAACGTGATCTCCGCCACCGTGCGCGAGGCGGCAAAGCACGCGGAAAAGCCCATCGGCGTTATCGCCACCGCCGCCTCCATCCGCAGCGGCGGGTTTCAAAAGGCGCTTGAAACGCTCTGCCCCGGCACGGAGATCGTCCCTGTCGCCTGCCCGGCCTTCGTCCCGCTGATCGAAAGCGGCAGCTATGACGCAAACAATGCCGAGCTGTGCGCGGCCGTGGCGGAATATCTCGCGCCGATCCGCGCGCGCGGCGCGGGCTCGCTGATCCTGGGCTGCACGCATTACGGCCTGATCGAGCAGGCCATCCGAAACGAGCTTGGCGAGGGTGTGCTGATCATCGGCGCGGCCGACTGCGCGGCGCACGAGCTGGCGCTGTGGCTGCGCGAAAACCAGCTTTGCGGCGCGGCGGGGGAAGAGCGCTTCTTTACCTCCGGCAGCGCGGAGGAGTTTACCGCCCACGCCTCGCTCTTTCTCGGCCATAAGCCGCGCACGGCGGTGTGTCACGTTCCGGCGATGGAGGTGTAAAACATGAAAGACGTCGTGATCAGCATCAACAGCATCCACCGGCTTGAGGACAGCGAGCCCGACCGCATCGACTTTACGACCGACGGCAAGTACAGCTTTGAGGACGGAACGGGGTATCTCAGCTATATGGAAAGCGAGGTCACCGGCCTGCCCGGCACCCGCACGAGCGTGGAGATCCGCCCCGACGAGGTCATTGTCGACCGCACGGGCAGCATCACCAGCCGCATGGTCTTCCGCCGCGGCGAAAAGAACAGCTTTCAGTACGAAACGCCCTTCGGCATGGCGACGCTCGGCATGTCCACCCAGCGCATCCGCCACGACATCGGCGCAAAGGGCGGCAGCGTGGAGATCGACTATGTGCTCGACGTCGAGCACGCGGTCGTCGAACGCAACCGCTTTACGCTCAGCGTGCGGGAACAGTAGGTTTTTAGTTTTTGGTTTTTGGTTTTTAGAGCAGGCGAACCCCGGGTCTTTCGGCCCGGGGTTCGCTTGTTTATTCGGCTTTCGGGTATTCGTTGCACAGCAGGCGGTAGGGCGGCTCGTCCTCCTCGATGGCCGGAAAACGGCCGACAGGCGGGTTAAAGCGGTTGTCGTGCTCGTCGTCGTTGCACTCGCTGACCTCGCCCAGCAGCACGGCGCCGCTGCCCTCCTCCACGGAAAAGTCGTGGTAGAGCCGCGGGGGGATCGTAATACTCTCCCCCGGCCGCAGGCGGACCTGCGTCCCGGCGGGGACGGTGAAGCGCCGCCCGTCGCAGCTTACCGTAACGTCAGACGCCGTGTCGATCTCCTCGTCCGGCAGCGCGTTATAGACGCGGATCAGCACGCTGCCGCCGCCGCGGTTGATGATGTCCTCGGTCTTGACCCAGTGGAAGTGGTTGGGCGCATACTGCCCCTCGCGCAGGTACAAAAGCTTTTCGGCATAGACCTTGGGATAGTCCGCGCTCTTCTCGCGGCAGCCGTTGCGTATCGTGACAAGGGAAAAGCCGACGCGCCCGAAATCGCCCAGACCGTAGTCCGTGATGTCCCAGCCCAGCGCGCAGTCGCGCACCTCGTCGTATTCATGGCCCTTTTCCCGCCACTCCTCCGGCGTAAAGGAGCAGAACGGCGGCAGATAGCAGCGCTCACGGCGGCAGATGTCCTCCATCTCGCGCAGCGCGCGGTTGATCTCCGAGCGTTTCATGCCTCTGCCCTCCGCCGGGGCTTTTCGCACAGATGCTCTTATACATCTGCACCGGCAGCCAGGCCATGAAGAAGCAGCCCACGGCCATCACGGCGTAGCAGCCCAGGTACCAGTCGCCGTGGCGCTGGACGAAATACTCGCTGACGCCCGAGACGGCAAGAGCGGCAAACCAGCCGATCCAGACCGACCAGTGGAAGGCGGTCCGACCGTTGGCGCGCACCGAGCGGACCGACCACGTCACCAGCACGGCCAGCACGCACACGGCCGCGCCGATCTGCCCGACGCTGATAAAGCCGTTGAAGGGGAAAAAGCTTGAATCATAACGGGTGGAGTCCAGGATCATTTCCACCGCGCTTACAAGCAGCAGCGCATAGAGCGCGGTGTTGCCGTCGCGCTTCTGCCCGGCCTTCATCGCCCTGCGGCGGCGCTTGAAGAAAAAGCGCAGCGCCAGGAAGAACATGAGCCCAAGCAGCAGAAATTCCACAAAAAACGTGGCAAAGCGGTATTCGGTCGCGCCCGAGGACGCCGTCACCGGCGAGGCAAGCGGCAGGTGCTGGAAGAAGGGCGTGCGCACCGTGATCTTGCCGCGGCAGGTGCTGTTGAACAGGGCGCTGAGCCGGATAAAGGCCGCGGCCAGCACCGCGCCCGGCGCAAAGCAGTCGAGCAGGCGGGCGGGATTCTGCGTCAGCCCGGCGAGCCGGACGATATATGCCGCCGCCAGCGCGGCCGGCACGACGCCGGCGAGCACATAGCCGCCGGAGGAATAGTTCCCCATCGCCTTGATAAGCGAGCCGTACTGCTCGGCGTGGCAGTAATAGTGCAGAAAACGGCTGAAAAGCACGCTCAGCACGATATCGGCCGCGACGAAAAGCCAGGCCGCGGGGCCGAAGCCGCCGTGCGAGACATACAGCGCGTAAAAGAGCGCAAAGCAGGCCGCCGCGCCCAGCGCGATGACCAGCGCGCTTTTATACAGGCTCATCGAGCCGATGACAAGCATGGCGCCGCTCATGGCCTCGCCCCCTCTCCGCTGTCCTTTGCCGTGGCAAAGTAAACGATGTCGCTCATGGTCCGCTCGCTGTCCCAGTCCACGCGGTTGAAGGTCGTGCCATTGAAAATCATCGTGGCGGTCTGGCCGCCGTCGAGCGCATAGGCGCTCTCGCAGCCCTTTGCGGCCATGTAGGAGGCAAAGGTGTAAAGCTGGGCGCGCGTGTTGTAGGGCCCCTGCTCGCCGAGGGTGGCGATGAGGTAATGCAGCTTGCCCAGCTGCCCGATGCCGGAGCGGGAATAGATGTTGTTGATCTCGCCGATGGGATAGCTGCTGTAGCTGTCGGCGCTCTTCAGCTGGCCGTTTTCCACCAGGATCGGCCCGAAGGAGAGCGAAAAGACCACGTCGTTCTCCTCGATAAAGCGGCGGACGGATTCGTCGGAATCCAGCTCGCCCCGGTGCGAGAAGATGAGGTCGCCGCCGGCCGTGACGAAGCAGGTGTCCAGCGTTTTGCCCGCGTTGCGGTAAAGCTGGCGCGCGTGGACCGTGACGCCGATCTTGCGGAAGGCATAGAAGTCGCCGTTGAGGGCGATGACGGCGTTGACGTCGCGCGCCATGTCCGAGGCATAGAGCTGCACGTCCGAGCCGTAGCTGTTGTTGGCGATATAGCGGCGGATCTGCGAGCCGTCGGCCACCTTGATCTCGCCGAAGGAGACCGCGGAATTGCCCAGCGCCTCCTTCCAGGCGATGGCCAGGATCGTCTCGTCGCAGTAGTACTTGATCGTGCTGCCCGGCATAAAGGCGATATCCGGGTTCCAGGCGAGCGTCTGGTCGCCCAGCAGCGCGGCGGCCGATTCCACCACGGCCTGCACGACCGCGGGGTCGGAGGTCTCGCCGAAGCGTCCCGGGTCGGGCTTCGGCGCGATCAGCGCGCTCTCGGGGATCGAATAGCGCCGCTCGATATAGGTCAGATCCTCCAGCGCGTGGGCGTGGACGTCGTTGTTGACGTACTGCTCAAAGCGGCCGACAAGATCCAGCTCCGCCGCGCGGGGCGCGGAACTCGTGCCCGACGAGGCCGTGACCGGCGCACCCGGCGCGGGGGAAGATGCGGTCGCAAAGTCGGGGTGCACATGCCCGGCCACCCAGACGAGCAGCAGAAGGCACAGCACGAAAAGGACCGCCCCCAGTATCCGGTAGAAGGAGGGAAGCGTATCTTTCTGCTTTTGTCGCATGTCGTCCTCCCCTCCTTTCAGTTGACCGCGCCGCCGGTCAGCGCGCCGTAAAGGGCGCTGTCGGGGACGATCAGCCATTCGCCGCCGTCCTTTACAAGGCGGACGTTCAGGCCCGTTGCGGCGACGTATTCGTCGGCGCGCGCAAGGACCGAGGCAAGCGCTTCGGAATAGGCGCGCTCGGTAAAGGACGGAAGATAACTGCCGTCCTCGGCGTAGATCTCGCTCGCCGCAAGCTCGCCCGCCAGACGCTCGACTTCCGTCTCCGTGGCGGCGCGGACGTCGGCGCGCATGCGCTCAAGATCCAGCGCGGTGAACACGACCTGCTGCAGCGCGCCGCTGCGCGTCAGGCTGCAGTCGCCGTAAAGCCGCCAGCCCCAGCTGTCGCGCACCGCGTCCAGCAGCAGGGCGGCGTCCTCGCTTTCGGGCTCGTTTTCAAGCCCCAGCGTGGCCGTGCCGTAAAGATAGGGATAGGCGCGCGCATAGTCGTGCGCGACAAGGGAATCGAAAAACGCCGTCACGGCCGCCTGCGCCTCGGCGCTCGACGCGGTATCCTCGGCCGCTGCGGCGGGAGAGGCGGGCTTTGCCGCCCGCTGCCCCGGCAGCAGGCAGATCGCGATCGCCGCCGCGGCGAGGAGCACAGCCGCAAGCGCCCAGGGCAGCGAAAGCTTGCCGTGCCGCGCGCGGCGGACCGAGAGCAGCGCCAGCCAGATCGCGCCGGCAAGCGTGCAAAGTCCCAGCGCAGCGGGCCAGAACAGACCCGGCGCGCTCTCTTCCTCCTCCACATCCGGCATGCCGGGCTCGCGCTGCGGCGCCGCCGTCGCGGCGGGGTCGGTCGGCTCGTCGCCGTCGGGATCCTCCTGCGGCGCGGGCGAGGGGCTGTTCAGCGCGGCGATCGCGGCCTCCTCGGCGGCGATCCGCTCGGCCTCTTTTCGCAGGGGGGTCGTGTACTCGGTGTACGCGATCATCAGATCGCAGAAGTCCTTCAGCAGCTCCCTGCTTGCCCGTTCGTTGACCGAGTCGATGAAGATCACGATGCAGATCGGCTCTTCGGTATAGATGATCGCGCAGTCGTTGAGCGCCACGTGCCATCCGTTCGGGTCGGGCCAGTAGCCGTATTTCTGCGCGATGTCATAGTCGTGCGCGCGCTCCTTGAAATACTTGTTCGGCTCGGCCTGAAGCATCTCGTCGATCAGCTTCGGGAAACGCTCGGACTCGGTCGCAAGGAGGCGGAGCGCATAGATCATCTGCCGCGGCGTGAAAAAGTTGTTCTCATAAAACTTTTCCTCCACGGTGTCGGGGTCCTCGCCCATATACGGCGCCAGAATGTGCCGATAGGGCTGATAGCCGCCGAGATAGTCCCACATGCCCTTGGCGATGTCGTTGTTCGAGTCCACGATCGTCGCGTGCAGGCAGTATTCGTAGCGGTAGCCGCCGATGAAGGTGTCCCAGCTGATTTCGCCGTTATGTACCTTTTCGGTAAAGATCATGTTGATCGGCACCTTATACATGCTGCCGGAGACCATATACTGGTCGGGATTGTGATACTGCTCCTCGCCGGTCACGGTGTTGCACCAGCCGCAGGCGACGGATTCGGGGGCGGCGTTGTGCTCGGCGAGGAACTCGTCGATGATCTCCTCCCAGCTCTTGCCCGCAAAGCGCGCGTCGTCCTCTTCGCCCTCGGACGCGGCGGCGGCGGGCGCAAGCGGCAGCAGCATCGTGAGCACAAGCAGCGCAGCGAAGATTTTTTTCCAGTTTCTACTCATGTCCGTTTCCACCTGAATGAATAACAGTTCGTTACCGCAGAAAGGCGTCCAGCTCCTCCACGGTTTTGAAATAGCGCTTGCAGTTTCGGCGCATAAAGGCCTCGATCTGCGGGATGTCGTTGGCCCAGCCGACCGCCGCAAAGGGGACGGAGACGGCGCAGGCCATGTCGTAGCCGGGCTTGAGATCGTCGATCACCAGCATCTCGTCCGGCCGCAGCGCATAGCGCCGCATCAGCTCCTCCAGCGGGAAGGGGTAGGGCTTGCGCTCCTCCTCCGGCCGCTCCCAGCCGAAGACGGCGTCGGGCGCCGGCAGACCGTTTGCCGCCCAGTCGCGCAGGATGTTGCGCTCGTGCGAGTGGGATACGACGGCGATCAGCCCGCCCTCGGCGCGCTGCCGCTCCAGGATCTCGCGGATGCCCGGATAAGCCGTGGGGACGTGGGTTTCGACATAGTTCAGCCAATAGGCCGTCTCGTCGCGGATGGCGTCCTCGTCCATGCCGAACTCGCCCCGGCACATCTCCAGAAAGCCGGGGGAGAAGTTGGCGATAAAATAATGCTCCAGCGAGCACTTCCGCCCCGGATAGCGCTCGTCCAGAAACAGCTGAAAGCAGGGGTAGTGGATCGTCGCCGTGCTGTTTACCACGGTGTCGTCGTGGTCAAAGACCAGGCATTTATATTTCATGCGATTCTCTCTTCATAACACGATATTAAATCAATTTATCATACCATTCGTCGCGCCGGGGCGCAAGATGAAAACTTCTTGACTTTTCTTAAGACGGGGTCTATAGTATAACCAGTATAACAAATTATACTTTTCAAACCGAAAGGAGACGGAAATGAAAGCACCGAAGGACAAGCTGGCCGCGTCGGCCAAGGTGGGCGAAAAGGGGCAGATCGTCATCCCCAAAGAGATGCGCGAGATGTTCTCGATCCAGCCCGGGGACACGATCATCCTGCTGGCGGACGAAAAACGCGGCATCGCGATCCCGCCCAAGGGCTTGTTCAACACTTTTATCGAAAAGATGAGCAGTCTGATGGAAGGCGGCGAGGACGATGGCTGAAAAGGTGCTGGAGCTGCGGGGCCTTTGCAAGGAATACCCGTCGTTTCGTCTCAAAGACGCGGGCTTTTCGCTCTCCCGCGGGCGGATCATGGGCTTTATCGGCCGCAACGGGGCGGGCAAAACCACGACGCTGAAGAGCATGCTCAACATCGTTCACCCCTCCGCGGGTACGGTGGCGTTTTTTGGTCTTGCTTTTGCGGAACACGAGCAGGAGATCAAGCGCCGCATCGCGTTTGTCTCCGGCGGCGCGAACTATTACCCAAACAAAAAACTCTCCGCCATCACAGCCGTGACGCGCAGCTTTTACGACAACTGGGACGAGGCGGCCTATCGGCGCTATCTGAAGCTCTTTGCCCTGGACGAGAGCAAAACGCCCAAGGCGCTCTCGGCCGGCATGCAGGTCAAGTATGCGCTCGCCCTCGCGCTCAGCCACAGGGCGGAGCTGCTGATCCTGGACGAACCGACGAGCGGGCTTGATCCCGTCTCGCGCGACGAGCTGTGCGGCGTGTTCCTTGATCTGGCGGACGAGGGCGTGAGCATCCTCTTCTCCACCCACATCACCGAGGATCTCGACAAATGCGCCGACGACGTGACCTATATCCGAAATGGCGAGATCGTCTTTTCCCTGCCGCTGGGTGAACTGCGGGAAAAGTACCGTACGGTCGAGCTCACAGCGGAGCAGGCGGAGCGATACAAGAGCAGCCTGATCGGCTGCAAGCGCGCCAAGGAGGGCTTTACCGCTCTGGTGGAGCGCGGCGCGTGTGAAGAGCTGGGCGGGCATGCGTCCGACCTGGAGGAGATCATGGTGCACCTGGACAGGGAGGCGAGAGACGATGGCTAAGCTGCTGAAAAAAGAATTCGCGCTTTTCGCGCATCCGACAAGCTGGATGTTCCTCGCCTTCGGGGCGATGATGCTCATTCCGGGCTACCCCATGTATTTGCCGATCTTCTTTGCCTCGCTGGGGCTGTTTTACGCCTGCCTTTCGGCGCGCGAGAACAACGACCTTTACTATACCCTGCTGCTGCCCGTGCGCAAGAGGGACGCGGTGCGCGCCCGCGCGCTGTATTTCGTGATCATGGAGCTGCTGCAGCTTGCCGTCTGCGTGCCCTTTGCGATCCTGCGCGGCGTGCTGAAGATCGGGCCGAACGCCGCGGGCATGGACGTGAACGTCGCGCTCTTCGGTCTGGCGCTTGTCGTGGCGGGCGCGTTCAACGCACTGTTTCTGCCGCGGCTGTACAAGAACCCCGCGGCGGTCGGCAAGCCGTTTTTGATCGTGTCCGTGTGCGTCTTCCTTTTTATCTTTGCCCTTGAGGCGTGCAGCTTTGTCCTGCCCTTCTTCCGCGACGTGCTCGACACGCCCGATCCGCAGCATCTGCCGGCAAAGCTGGCCGTTCTCGCCGTAGGCGCCGCGCTTTTCGTGCTGCTGACCGTACTTGGCACCCGCCGCGCGGAGGCGATCTTTGAAAAGGTCGATCTGTAAGACGCCTGCCCCCCGCAGGAGAAAACGGGAGAGAATGGCTCCCCTTTCAGGGGAGGCGTAAAATAACGTGACGACGATTTGCCGCCGCCGGGATTGTTTTCCCGGCGGCGGCGTGCTATACTTTTCGCGCAAGCGATCGAAACGGGATCTGCGCCGACCTCGGCAGGAGGTTTGGGCCGCAGTCAACAGGGGAATGTGAGTGCAATTCTCACGCGAGGCCGTCACTGTGAAGCGGGGCGGCGGATGAACGACGTTTTACCGGCGTTTTTCCGAAGCCTCCGAAGTCAGAAGACCTGCCCGTACGGCGCCGCCGAAGGGAGGCGCCGTGTCGCACAAGGATCCGCGGACTTCCGGACGAATCCGGGGCATGGGTCAGATGCCCCGTTTTCTCTCTTTTTTCCTTGTGTGATGTTCGATCAGGAAAGCAGCAGCCGGAGCGGCAAGAGCAGCTTGCGAGAGGTTTTGTCTCCTGACGAAGGATTTTTCTTGCAGGAATACTTTCTGTATTGCAAAAGAAAAAGACGAAGCCAGGGGGCATAGGATCCGCAAGATGCCGACGGCGATCCGGATGATGCTTTCCTCAAAAAAAGAAAGGAGAGGTTTGAAATGAACAAAAAAACCAGGAACATCATCATTGCCGTGGCGGTTTTGCTTGTACTCGTCATCGGCGCGCTCGTCATCTACAACGCCAATAAGCCGGCGGCACAGGAGGGCGGCAAGCACCTGACCGTCACGGTCGTGCACGGCGACGGCTCGAGCAAGGACTTTTCGATCGCGACCGACGCCGAGACACTTCGCGCCGCGCTCGAGGAGCAGAAGCTCATCGAAGGCACCGAGAGCGAATACGGTCTGTACGTGCTGACGGTCGACGGCGAGACCGCCGACGAGAGTGTGCAGCAGTGGTGGTGCTTCACCAAGGGCGGCGAGATGCTCATGACCGGCGTCGACACGACGATGATCGCGGACGGCGAGAGCTATGAGATCACCCTCACGACCGGCTGGTAAGCTCAGCGCCAAGGAGATCTGCACCCTCGCGCTGATGGGCGCGCTGCTCTTTGCGACAAAGGCGGCTCTGGCCTCGATCCCGAACATCAACCTCAACGCCGTGATCATCATCCTCACGACGGTCTTCTTCGGCTGGCGGGCGATGTATTCCGTCGCCGTCTACGTCATGCTCGAGGGGCTGATCTTCGGCGGCGGGGTCTGGTGGTTCGGCTATCTCTACACCTGGCCGCTGCTGGTCGCGGTCGCGATGGCCTTCCGCAAAAACGATTCCGCGCTCCTGTGGGCGGTGATCGCGGCGGTGTTCGGCCTTGTGTTCGGCCCGCTGATGTATCTCGAGTGGTTCGCCATCAACGGCGGCTGGGAGGGCTTTTTTGCCATGTGGGTCGCGGGCATCCCCTACGACCTGGCGCACTGCGGCGGCAACTTCGTGTTCACGCTGGCGCTCTATCGGCCGCTGTACCGGGTGATGGAAAAGTTTCTCGGCACGCCGGCGGTACATGATAAGCAGGTTTCCGAAGAGACATAGCAAACAAAAGCAGAAAGGCTGCTGCAGAAACTGCAGCAGCCTCTTTTTGTCATTCTTCAGACCGTAAGGCCGAAGGATGATGTGTTTTCTTCGTCTTATGCCAGTCCCGGCACCTGCGGCAGCCCGGCAAAGCCCTTTTCCAGGTCCTCGTCCGTCGGGATATAGTCGCTCATCAGGCCGTCGTTGAACTTCTGATAGGCGACCAGATCGAAGTAGCCCGTACCGGTCAGACCGAAGAGGATGTCCTTCTCCTCGCCCGTCTCCTTGCACTTGAGGGCCTCGTCGATCGCGACGCGGATCGCGTGGCTGCTCTCCGGCGCGGGCAGGATGCCCTCGACGCGGGCGAACAGCTCCGCCGCCTCGAAGACGGAGGTCTGCTCAACGGCGCGTGCTTCCATCAGCCCGTCGGCGTAAAGCTGCGAGAGCGTGGGCGACATGCCGTGGAAGCGCAGGCCGCCGGCGTGGTTGGCCGAAGGGATAAAGCCGCTGCCGAGCGTGTACATCTTCGCCAGCGGGCAGATCATGCCCGTGTCGCAGAAGTCATAGGCAAATTTGCCGCGCGTAAAGCTGGGGCAGGAGGCCGGCTCGACGGCGATGATACGGTAATCCGCCTCGCCGCGCAGCTTCTCGCCCATGAACGGCGCGATCAGGCCGCCCAGGTTCGACCCGCCGCCGGCGCAGCCGATGATGATATCGGGCTTCACGCCGTATTTGTCCAGCGCGGTCTTGGCCTCAAGGCCGATCACGCTCTGGTGCAGCAGCACCTGGTTGAGCACGCTGCCCAGCACATAGCGGTAACCGGGGTTGGACACGGCCACTTCGACAGCCTCGGAGATCGCGCAGCCGAGCGAGCCTGTCGTGCCCGGGAATTCCTCCAGGATCTTGCGGCCGACGGCCGTGGTCATCGAGGGGGACGGCGTCACCTCGGCGCCGTAGGTGCGCATGACCTCGCGGCGGAAGGGCTTTTGCTCGTAGCTGACCTTGACCATGAACACCTTGCAGTCAAGCCCCAGGTACGCGCAGGCCATCGACAGCGCGGTGCCCCACTGGCCGGCGCCGGTTTCGGTCGTCACGCCCTTCAGGCCCTGCTTTTTGGCGTAATAGGCCTGGGCGATGGCGCTGTTCAGCTTGTGGCTGCCGGAGGTGTTGTTGCCCTCGAACTTGTAATAGATGTGCGCCGGCGTGCCGAGCTTTTCCTCGAGACAATAGGCGCGCACCAGCGGCGCGGGGCGGTACATTTTATAAAAGTCGCGGATCTCCTGCGGGATCGGGATATACGCGGTGTCGTTGTCCAGCTCCTGCTCCACCAGCTCCTGGCAGAACACGACGCCAAGCTCATCGGCCGTCATCGGCTTGCCGGTGGCAGGGTTCAGCAGCGGCGCGGGCTTCGTCTTCATGTCCGCGCGCACATTATACCATGCCTGCGGGATCTCTTCCTCGGACAGATAGATCTTATAGGGGATCTCGGGGGATTTCATACTCATGGTTTTTTTCTCCTTTCGATGATCAGATCGGCGGTTTTCTTCTCTTCCTTCGTGTTCGACGCTTACCGCCGCCATCGTCTTCCGGGGATCTTTTTCATTGTGCAAGCCCTCCTGAAAAACAAAAAATCCCATCCCAGCAACGCTGCTGGGACAGGAATCTTCCTGCGGTGCCACCCGGCTTGACGCTCTGTAAAAGCGCCCTCTTTTCACGTACCGTCATACGCGGATCGTTGTTAACGGAGAAGTCCGCTCCGTCGCCCATACTCTGCCCTGCGGCGTTTCTGTTTGCCCTCGGAAGTCCATTCGGCCCGACGCTTTCCGCCGCGATCGCAGCACCCGCGGCTCTCTGTGGGAAAGGAGGAGGGACCTACTCACTCTTCCTCTTCGGTTTGGCTGCATGATATCACGCCGCCGCGCCCTTGTCAAGCGAAAATTTCAGCGATTTAAAGCGTTGGTGGAAAAAGGCGGTGCTTGACAGGCCGCGGCGCGGATGGTAAATTGTTTAGGCACACGCCGGTGTGGTGGAATGGTAGACACCAGGGACTTAAAATCCCTTGGCCGCAAGACCGTGCCCGTTCGAGTCGGGTCACCGGCACCAAAAGCAGGGCACCCCTTCTGGGGTGCCCTGCTTTTGGTATGATCGGTGACGACGAGAACGGGAGGTTCGATAAGTGAGGCTCCAAAAAGGCAAGCGGAGCGCGGCGTTTTTGGCCAAGCCGAACTTATGCAGCGAGCGAAGCGAGTCGCAGTCGGGCAAATAACGCGTGCGATCCCGACAAAGGAGCGGCAGCCTGTGCGCTGCGCTTGACGATTTGCCGTGCCGTGCTTTATACTGTTGCGGCGAAAGAGAGTGTTTTTATGGTACGAAAAATCGATTTTCAGCAGGCGGGGCAGATCCTTGCCGAGAAGAAAAACGCCGTGCTGCTCGACGTGCGCGAGGAGGACGAGTATATCACCGGCCACGCGATCGACGCGCGTCTGCTGCCCGTCGACGAGCTCACGCCGCAGCGCGCGGCGGACGAACTGCCGGACAGGGACGCGCCGATCCTGATCTATTGCCGCAGCGGACGGCGCAGCCACCGGGCCGCGGCGCTGCTGGACGGCTACGGCTATACGGAGCTTTACGATCTCGGCAGCCTGATCGGCTGGCCGTACGGACTGGAATAAAAGGAGCGTTTTGATGGGCGAGCCGATACGCGGAGAACAAAAAGAGAATATCTGCGTCGGGCTGCTGGCCCACGTCGACGCGGGCAAGACCACCCTTTCCGAGGCGATGCTCTATCTCTCCGGGCGGCTGCGCAGGCTCGGGCGCGTCGACCACCGCGACAGCTTCCTCGACACCCACAGCCTTGAGCGCGAGCGCGGCATCACGATCTTTTCCAAGCAGGCGCTCTTCGAGCTGCCGCACCGCAGCGTGACGCTGCTGGACACGCCGGGGCATGTGGACTTTGCCGCCGAGGCCGAGCGGACGCTGCCGGCGATGGACTGCGCGGTGCTCATCATCAGCGGCGTGGACGGCGTACAGGCGCACACCGAGACGCTGTGGCGGCTTTTGAAGCGAAGCGGCGTGCCCTGCTTTGTGTTTATCAGCAAGATGGACCTGTCCGTGCGCGGACGCGCGGAGCTGATGCAGGAGCTGCAGGAGCGGCTCGATCCGCGCTGCCTGGATTTCTCACAGCGGGACGAGGCGTTTTTTGAGCAGATCGCGCTTTCGGACGAGACGATGATGGACAAGATCCTCTCCGGCGGCGAAGTGACGGACGAAGAGCTTTCCGCGCTTATCGCGCGGCGCGAGCTGTTCCCCTGCTTCTTCGGCTCCGGGCTGAGGCTCGACGGCGTGGAGGAGCTGCTCGGCGCGCTTGACACGCTCGCGCCGCTGCGCGAGAGAAGAAAAGCCTTTGCCGCCCGCGTGTTCAAGATCGCCCGCGATGCGCAGGGCAGCCGTCTGACCTTCCTCAAGCTGCTCGGCGGCACGCTTTCGGTGCGCGGGACGCTTGCGTACCGCGACGCCGCGGGGCACGAGCGGGAGGAAAAGCTGACGCAGCTGCGCCTGTATTCCGGTATGAAATACGACGCTGTGGAAACGGTCGGCCCCGGCCAGGTCGTCGCCGCGGTCGGGCTGTCCGGCACCTGGGCCGGACAGGGACTGGGCGAAGCGGCCGACGCGGAAAGCCCCGGACTTGAGCCGGTCATGAGCTATCGCGTCATCCCGCCGGAGGGCGTCGACGGCGTGCAGATGCTGCCCAGGCTGCAGCTGCTGCAGGAGGAGGACCCCCAGCTGCATCTGGCCTGGAACGCACGCGCCGGCCAGATCGAGCTGCGGCTGATGGGCCGGGTGCAGCGCGAGGTGTTCCAAAGCCTTGTGGCCGAGCGCTTCGGCTGGGACGTTACGCTTGACAAGGGGCGCATCCTCTATCGCGAGACGATTGCCGACAAGGTCGAGGGCGTGGGGCATTTCGAGCCGCTGCGCCACTATGCCGAGGTACACCTGATCCTGCAGCCGCTTGCCCCCGGCAGCGGCCTTGTCTTCGACACGGTCTGCAGCGAGGACGCGCTGGACCGCAACTGGCAGCGGCTGATCCTGACGCATTTGGCGGAGAAGCCGCATCTGGGCGTGCTGACGGGCTCGCCCATCACCGATATGAAGATCACGCTTGCCGCCGGGCGCGCGCATCTCAAGCACACCGAGGGCGGCGACTTCCGCGAGGCCACCTACCGCGCCGTGCGGCAGGGGCTGATGCAGGCGCAGAGCGTGCTGCTCGAGCCGTATTACGCCTTTTCCGTCGAGGTGCCGGGCGAGCTGCTCGGCCGCGTGATGAGCGACGTGCGCGCGATGGGCGGCAGCTTTGAAACGCCGGAGGACGCCGGCGGCATGACGCGCCTGCGCGGCAGCGCGCCGATCGCGGAGATGAACGGCTATGCCGAGCTCTTGGCCGGCTTTTCGCGCGGCCAGGGCCGCATCAGTCTGCGGCCGGACGGCTATCGCCCCTGCCGCCGCCCGGAACAGGTGATCGCGGCGATCGGCTATGATCCCGCGTCGGATACGGACAACACCCCCGACAGCGTCTTCTGCGCTCACGGCGGCGGTTTTACCGTCAAGTGGGACCGCGTGAGCGAATACATGCACCTGGAAAGCTGTCTGAAAAAGCCCGGCGAAGCGCCGCGGCCGCTGCCGCGCGCGTCGGTTTCGATCGATGAGCGCGAGCTGGAGGCGATCATGGAGCGCGAGTTCGGCCCGATCCGCCGGCCGCAGTATGCCGCGCCGATGCGCAACGAGGCGCCCGCCCCCGCGCCGGAAGCGGCGCGCCGCGAATATCTGATCGTGGACGGCTATAACCTGATCTTCGCCTGGGACGAGCTGAAGACGCTCGCCGCCGAGCGGCTGGATTTGGCGCGCGAGCGGCTGATGGATATCCTCTCCGGTTACTGCGCCTTTACGGGCAAGGAGCTTGTCCTGGTCTTCGACGGCTACCGCACGCCCGGAAATCCGGGCTCCCGCTCGGACTATCACACGATCCACGTCGTCTTCACCCCCGCCGGCGAGACCGGCGACATGTATATCGAGCGGCTTGCGGACGAGATCGGGCGGAACTACGCCGTGCGCGTCGTGACGAACGACAACCTGATCCGTCTCTCGGCGCTGCGCTCCGGCGTGCTGCGCACAAGCGCGAAGGAGTTTGCCGGCGAGCTGGAATGGGCGAGGGGGCAGATCGAAGAGGTCCTGCGCAAGAGCAGGCGCGAGGCGCACCCGGAAAAACTGGGAGAAACACTGAGCCATGGAAAACCACAATGAACTGCTCCGGCGGGCGGAAGACCTTGCCCGCCGCTGTGAGAGGACAGGCGGCGTGACGCACACCGCGTTTCTGACGCCTGCCGAGCGCTATGAACTGGAAAGCTGGGCGCGGCGCGCGTCCTGCCGCGTGCTGTTTTGCGGCGGCGGGGAAGAGAGCGAGCGCTGCGCGGCCTTCTTCCTGCCCGACTGGCTGGAGGAGGAGAGCTTTAATCCGGCGGAATACCTCTGCGCGATCCGGCTGACGGCCTTTTTCGGCGCGCCGGGTCACCGCGATTATATGGGCGCGCTGCTGGGCATGGGCATCGGCCGCGAGTGGCTCGGCGATATCCTGGTCAAAGGCGAGACGGCATGGGTCTTCTGTCTGCCGAGCGTGCAGCGCCATCTCCTCTCGATCGACAAGGTCGGCCGCTGCACCGTGCGGGCGGAGGCGGTCGCGCTTTCGGACGTGCCAGCGCCGGAGCGGCAGGTAAAGGAAAAGCTCTTTTCCGTCCAAAGCCCGCGGCTCGACGCGGTCGTGGCCGGGCTGTTTTCCTTAAGCCGCAGCGAGGCGGCGCGGCAGATCGCCTCCGGCGCCGTCAGCGTCAATTACCGCGAGTGTCTCAAGCCCGACCTTGACGTGCGCGAGGGCGACGTGATCTCGCTGCGCGGCAAGGGAAAGGGGCGCGTCGCCGAGATGGGCGGCACCTCCCGCAAGGGACGGATGTTCCTCAGCGGCGAGGTATTCGTTTAGCTCCCGGCCGATAAAGGGAAGAGCCTGCATCCCATAAAGGATGCAGGCTCCTCTTTTTTGCTTTTTGCCGGGAACTTAAAAGATCTGGCCGGGCAGTCTCAGCTTTTCTTTGTACGGAAAGGCTGCGTCAAACGCCTCGACGTCACCCTCGTCCACATAGTAGCCCCGCGGCGTCTGATACACGCCGCTGACGCCGTCGAGATAGCCGGGGACGAGCTCTTTGCACAGAAAGAACGAGTCGTCCGCGCCCTGCGGCAGGTCGTGATAGCGGATGGAGAAATTGCGGGCGTAGGTAAAGCCGCAGTGGCCGTAAAAGCCGATGTTTCCCTCGAACAGCACCGCGCCGTAGCCCAGCGCCGTAGCCCGCTCCAGACAGAAGTCCAGCAGCATTTTGCCGCAGCCCTGCCGTTTGCGCGCCGGCGTGATGCAGATCGGCCCCATGGTCAGCACGTCGATCGTCCGGCCGTCGTCGGCTTCGATGACCGTGCGCATGAACATGTTCTGCCCGATCAGCTCCCCGTCCTGCTCCATAACGAAATCCAGCTCTCTGACAAAGGCCGGGTCGTCGCGCAGCACGTGGATCACATAGTGCTCGCTGCAGCCGGGGCGGTACACGTTCCAGAACGCTTCGCGGACAAGGGCTTCGACCGCGCGGTAGTCCTCTTTTGTTTCCGGGCGGATGATAATGCCGTTTTGATTCATTGTTTAACCTCCTGAATTTTGTCGACTTCAAATGCTTTTGCAAGCGGGAGGCTCGTCCGATCGCAGGCAAACCTCCCGGTCAGCCGACAATCTCCGGTTTCATGCCGTTTTTCAAACAGTACGCTCCTTGTAAAAATAAATTTTATAATCAAGCCTCGCGGCTCAATCAGCTCTTGCTCAGCGGTGGATGTACATCCGCGTCAGCTCATTTTCGCTGCCCCGGACCAGGCACAGAAACTCCCAGCCGTAGCGCTCGTAGAAGGATGTGTGATCGGTGACCAGATACAGCGGCGATACGCCTTTGGCGCGCATGTCCTCCACCACCGTGTTCAGCAGCCGCCCGGCTATCCCCTGACCGCGGCAGTCTTCCTCGGTATAGACCGCGCAGACGTTCGGCGCCAGGTCTTTGCGGTCATGGAAGTCGTTTTCGATGACGCCCATTCCGCCGACGATCCTCTCGCCGTCAAGGCACAGATACCAGCCGTATTCGGTTTCCCCGTTCAGATAGGCCCGCATGCAGGTGAGATACGCCTCGGTCGGTACGCCCCATTTTTCGTGGAACCACGCCGCGGCCGCGTCTGCCAGCTCCGGCCTTTCGCGCAGCGTGATAAAATCATAGCCCATCAGATTCAGCGCGGCGTCGGGATTGTTCCCGGTGATCGCGCCGAGCTTTTCGCACCTCTTCCTCTCGCCGCAGCTTCCGCAGGTCTCGACCCCGCGGCCCAGCGCGCACTGCCGGATCGGGCAGAGCGATTCGCAGTAGGGCGTTTTGACCCCATCGAGCCGGCAGCCGACACAGTGGATCATCTCCGGCGTGATCTCCACGCCGTTGAGCTCTGACCAGAGCGCGGCGACCTTCCGCCGCAGTGCTTCGTCGTTCGTGACCGTTGCCATTCTGGCCTCGCAGCTTTCGCAGTCCAGGCCGCAGAACGCGATATAGTCTTTCATTTTTTCTCTCCCGTGCCCCCTGTTTGCCTCTTTTTTATTATCATAAGGAACGCGCGCCTGCCTGTCAAGAGCGGATGTTCAACGGGGGAAACGCGGGGATCGCGCGCATTTTTCCGGATTTGTCCAAAGTGTGAATTTTACCTTTTCCTTCCGGCGAGACTATTGACAAAGCAAGGTTTCGATGGTATATTAGCACTCGTAAAGGGAGAGTGCCAACAGTCGGCAGTATGGAGTGCTAACATGGCGATCAGCGAAAGAAAAAAGAAAATATTGGCCGCCGTCGTAGACGCCTATATCCGCACCGCCGAGCCGGTGGGCAGCAAGGCCATCGCCGAAAGCGCGGGCCTGGGCTGCTCGAGCGCGACGATCCGCAACGAGCTGGCCGAGCTGGTGGCGATGGGCTATCTCGAACAGCCGCACACCTCCGCCGGCCGCGTGCCGACGCCGATGGGCTATCGCATGTACGTCAACGAGCTGATGGACCAGCAGCGCTTGAGCATTGAGGAGAGCGAGGACTTAAACCGCCGCCTCAACCAGAAGCTGCAGGAGCTGGACGATACGATCAGCGACGTCAGCCGTCTGGCCAGCCAGCTGACCGATTATCCGGCCATGGCGCTGACCACGCGCGAGGCCGTGACGATCGTGCGCTTCGATCTCATTTACGTCGACGCGAACACCTTTATCATCGTCGTGATGCTCTCGGACCACACGGTACGCAACAAGCTGGTGCGGCTGCCGATCTCGGTGGACGAAAAGATGATCCGCAAGCTTTCGACGCTGTTCAACGCCAACTTCACCCACATCGGCGAGGACGCGATCACCCCGGTGCTGATCAACTCGACCGAGCGCAGCGCCGACGACACGATGGGCATCACGGCCGTGATCTCCTCGTTTGTGATCGAGGTGCTGTCCTCCTCCGCCGCGCCGTCCGCCTTCGTCTCCGGCGAGAACAGGCTTCTAAACCAGCCGGAGTTCCGCGACCCGGACAAGGCGCACCGCCTGATGAGCTATCTCTCCGGCGGCGGGCATATCCTGCCGGAGGGCGGGCTTTTCCCGGACAGCAACGAGGTCCGCGTGCTGATCGGCCCGGAGAACGTGGCCGAGGAGCTGAAGGATTCAAGCGTCGTGATCGCAAGCTATGACGCCGGCGACAATACCCGCGGCCTGATCGGCGTGGTCGGGCCGACGCGCATGGACTATTCCGCCGTTGCCGCCAAGCTCCGCTTCCTGGCCGACGGTCTTTCCAGACGGCTCGGCGGGGGCGAGGCGCCGCCCGAGGGCATGCACAACAAGCTGATCATTAAGGGAGACACGAACAATGAGTGACGAGAAGAAGACCGAAGAGGTCAGGGAAGAAGCAGCTGAGGCCGAGACCGAAGAGGAAAAGGCCGAAGAGAAAAAGGCGGAAGAGCCGAAGGAAGAAAAGAAAGAAACCAAAAAGGAAAAGGCAAAGGAAGAAAAGGCCGCCGAAAAGGAAGAGAAAAAGGCCGAGGCCCCGCAGGGCGCTTCCGACGCCTATTTACGGCTGCTGGCGGAGTATGACAACTACCGCAAGCGCAGCCAGAAGGAAAAAGACAGCCTCTATGCCGACATCAAGGCCGACACCGTGACGAAGTTCCTGCCGGTGTATGACAATCTGGTCCGCGCGCTCAACCAGGGCACGGAGGACGAGGCCTACCGCAAGGGCGTGGAGATGATCATGAACCAGTTCTGCCAGACGCTTGAAAAGCTGGGCGTGACGAAGACCGAATCGCTCGGGCAGAAGTTCGACCCGAAGTTCCACAACGCGGTGATGCATGTGGACGACGGGGAAAAGGGCGAAAACGAGATCGTCGAGGTCTTTCAGGAGGGCTTCATGCTCGGCGACAAGGTGATCCGCTTCGCTATGGTCAAGGTTGCTAACTGACGGACAAAACCGTTTGTTATATATAGTTGTTAATAAAATAGTTCGATATACAGGAGGAATTCATCATGGGTAAAATCATCGGTATTGACCTTGGAACTACCAACAGCTGCGTGGCCGTCATGGAAGGCGGCGAGGCTGTCGTTATCGCGAACGCCGAAGGCGCGCGCACCACGCCGTCCGTCGTGGCCTTTGCCAAGAGCGGCGAGCGTATGGTCGGCCAGGTGGCAAAGCGCCAGGCCGTCACGAACCCCGACCGCACGATCTCCTCGATCAAGCGCGAAATGGGCTCGAACTACAAAGTGACGATCGACTCGAAGAGCTACACCCCGCAGGAGATCTCCGCGATGGTGCTGCAGAAGCTCAAGGCAGACGCCGAGGCGTACC
>JAFSWC010000080.1 GCA_017444665.1 Oscillospiraceae bacterium | reverse complement strand
TACGGGTGCGCATGGTCTTGAAGTTGGTCATCATGCCGCCGAGCCAACGGGCGTTGACATAGTACATGTTGCAGCGCAGCGCCTCGTCACGGATGGCCTCCTGCGCCTGCTTCTTGGTACCGACGAACAGGAGGGTCTTGCCTTCCTCGGACAGGCCGCGCACAAAGCTGTAAGCCTCTTCGAGCTTCTTGACCGTCTTCTGCAGGTCAATGATATAAATGCCGTTGCGCTCCGTGTAGATGTAGGGAGCCATCTTGGGGTTCCAGCGACGGGTCTGATGACCGAAGTGGACGCCTGCTTCCAGCAGGGACTTCATGGATACGACGTTCGCCATTTTGCTTTGTTTCTCCTTTTGTTTTTTGTTTTACCTCCGGAGCCCTCTTCCCTTCCCCCGACCCTTGCGGGCACCGGCGAAAAGTCCGTCTCCGTGCGGAATGCCCTGATAGAATAGCACACAGGTTTTGGAATTGCAAGAGTTTTTTCGCGGTTTTACCATCTTTTTTTGCCGTGTCTGGGCGGCGGCGGCCCATCGCCCCGGTGCGGGAAAGCGTGCTCGATGAGGATCACGTCGTCCCCGATGCGCTTGATACAGCGCCACGGGATGTAAAACTCCTCCCCGCGCCCAAACAAGCCGAAGAACTTGAGCGGCCCCGGCACGATGATCGCCGTGATCTCGCCCTCGGGAATGCGAATATCCAGATCCCCGACGTAGCCGAGGCGGCAGCCGTCGGCGATGTTGATGACCTCCTTGCAGCGGAGATCGGTGAAGCGTTGATCCATGGTTTCACCTGCTTTCGCACTATTTTATGCCGGAAGCAGGCCGTCCGATCATACTTTTTTATCCAAATACGAATCACGCATATACATGCCGACGGGGAACACGTCAAACCCGCACCCTTCCAAGCGCGGCACGAGCGATTCCATGCAGCAGGCGCACAGTGCCGGAACGCCGCTCTTTTCCGCGACGGCGGCGGTAAACTCCCAGCCGCGCAGCACGTCCTGCGCCGTGGTCTCATAGATGAGGTGCGCGTTGGACACAAGCCCCGTGACCGTCAGCCCCGTGGTCTGCTCGATGCTCCGGATATGCTCCACGGCTTTGTCGATGGTGTCGCTGCCGGGGCGGTTGGGATTGACCACGCAAAGCAGCTGATACGCGGAAAAATACTTCCTGAACTGATTGAGGATCATCGCGCCGGGGGCGTCGCCGCCGCAGTCGAGGATCACGCGGCAGCCCTCGTCCTCCAGCGGCGCGCGGATGCCCGCGGAGATCACCTGCAATTCCGAGCCGTTGCGCCCGTGGAAGGGGTCGGAGTAGACCTTGACGCCCGCCGCTTCCAATCGATCCTGCCGCTCGCGGGAGCGAAAGAACGGGTTCTCGATGTCCAGATCGGCGAGGGCAAGGCGCTCGCCGCGCTCCAACTCCGCGAGCGCGAATGCCAGCGACACGGCGAACTCCGTCTTGCCGCTGCCGAAGTGTCCCGTCACCGCGATGATGCGCGGAGCGTTTGTCATCTGTTCCAGAAAAGCGTTCATACTGCGCCCCCGTCCGTTTTTTTCCATTCTATTTTTCCCCGCGCGGCACGTCAACAGACATTATGCCCTACGAAAGCATGGTTTACCGCAAATTTTTTGTGCAAAACCGCCTATTGACGAATTACCGCTTTACCGCGTAAAATCAAGATACAACCGAGAAAGACTGTGACGAAGACGGTCGGAAGCGGCATTGACCACAGAGAGCCGGCGTTTGCTGAGAGCCGGAGCAAGGCTGTTTCCCCATGACCCATCACTTCCGAGTCGGGGCGCTGAGCGGGCAACCGGGTAGGCTCCCTCGTGAGGCTGCGTGAAGGCCCGGGGCTTGTTGGAGCCTGATGAGTGGCGCGAAAGCGCAATTTGAGTGGTACCGCGGGTGTCATACGACGCTCGTCTCAAAGCAATTTGAGACGAGCGTTTTCTTTTTGCTCGTCGAACAGGAGGAATGACCTATGGTAAGCACGACCACCAACGCGCTGCTGGAAGTCGCGGAGCGCATCCGCGAGCTGCGTATCTTAAGCGGCTACACCGAGGAACAGATGGCGCGCCTGACCGGCGTCGGTCTGGACGAGTATCTGGTCTACGAGCGCGGCGAAACTGATCTTCCCTTCACCTTTATCCACAAGTGCGCCATGACGTTCGGCGTGGAGATCATGGAGCTGATGGAGGGCGACACGCCGCGCCTGACCGGCTACGCCGTCACCCGCCGCGGCAAGGGGCAGCTCACCGCCAAGGAGCCCGGCATCGAGATCAGCTCCATTGCCCCACTCTTTAAAAACCGCAAGGCCGACCCCTACTGGGTGCGCTACGAGTACAACGAGGAAGAGCAGCGCCGGCCCATCCATCAGGT
>JAFSWC010000079.1 GCA_017444665.1 Oscillospiraceae bacterium | reverse complement strand
GCGGCCCTCGCGGCCGACGATGCGGCCCTTCCTTTCGTCGTTGGGGAGAGCGACGACCGAGACCGTGACTTCACTTGCGTGGTCGGCGGCGCAGCGCTGGATCGCGGTGGCGATGATATCGCGCGCGCGGCTGTCCGCCTCTTCTTTATACTGGGCTTCGATCTCCTTGACCTTCATCGCCATTTCGTGGGTGACGTCGTCGCGCACGTTGTCGATGAGATAGGCCTTTGCCTCCTCGATCGAGAAGCCGGAGATCTTTTCCAGCATTTCCAGCTGACCCTTCTTGATCTGGGCGATCTCCTGCTGCTGCGCTTCGGCGGCGGCGATCTTGTTGTTCAGCGTTTCGCTTTTCTTTTCGATCGCGTCGGTCTTGCGGTCAAGATTCTCTTCCTTCTGCTGCAGGCGGCGTTCCTGCTTCTGCAGCTCGGCCCGGCGGGCCTTTTCCTCGCGCTCGTATTCCGAGCGGCTTTTGTGTATTTCTTCCTTTGCCTCAACGAGAGCTTCTCTCTTCTTGCTCTCGGCGGTCTTGATAGATTCGTTTATAATGCGCTTTGCCTCATCCTCGGCGCTTTGGATCTCGCGCTCCGCGATCTTTTTGCGGTAAAGAAAGCCGAGCAGGAAACAAACAACGGCCGTGACGGCAATGACAATCCATGAATACCAGGGCATCGTAAGCATACACACCTCCATTCCTTAAAAGAATTCTGCGGTGGTGGTCGGTGCTTTTTCAATTTTTAAGAAGACAGGCCATCAAGCGAACCCGTCGTATCATAATTGAAAGGCGGAGACACAGCGGCAAGCTCCCCTGCTCACCCTATGATTCCATCATGGTATTTTATCCTTTCGGCCGTGTTATGTCAAGCGATCGGAAGAAGTTTTTTTACTTTTCCGCCGTGAGGACAAGCCTGTCGCCCGCCGCGTCGGCCAGCAGCGCGCCGCCCTCGGCCGCCTTTCCGGCCAGCAGCAGCTCGGCCGCGGGGTCCTCCACCAGACTTTGGACCGCGCGGCGAAGGGGGCGCGCGCCGTACTTTCCGCCGCCGCGGGAGGCGATCAGCGCAACGGCGGCATCGGACACGTTCAGCGTGACGCCCAGCTTTTCGAAGCGCTCCGCCGTTTCGCGCAGCAGCAGCCGCGTGATGCGACGCAGTTCCTCCTCGCCGAGCGTATGAAAGATCACCGTTTCGTCGATGCGGTTGAGAAATTCGGGCCGGAAGGTGGCGCGCAGCTCCTCGCGCACACGCGATGAAACGTCGCACGCTGCGCCGGAGGCCGAAAAGCCGATCGTTCCCCTGCCCTCGCTGATCGCCGCCGCGCCGATATTTGAGGTCATGACGACAAGCGTATTGCGAAAGTCCACCTGCCGCCCCGCCGCGTCGCAGAGCCGGCCGGCGTCCATGATCTGCAGCAGGATGCCCCAGACGTCCTCGTGGGCCTTTTCGATCTCATCAAAGAGGACGACCGACCAGGGACGGCGGCGAACCTGTTCGGTCAGCTGGCCGCCCTCCTCATAGCCGACATAGCCCGGCGGCGAGCCGAGGATGCGGCTGACCGCGTGTTTTTCCATATACTCCGACATGTCAAGGCGGATCAGCGCGTCCTGGTCGCCGTAGACCTCCTCGGCCAGCGCGCGGCAGAGCTCGGTCTTGCCCACGCCCGTGGGGCCGAGGAAAAGGAAGCTGCCCACCGGGCGGCGCGGGTCGCCCAGACCGACACGGCTGCGGCGGATCGCGCGCGCCACTGCCTCGGCCGCGTCGTCCTGGCCGATCACACGGCGGCGGAGCTTGTCGGCGAGGGTGAGCAGCTCGGCCTTTTCGTCCGCGCCGAGACGGCTGACGGGGACGTGCGTCCACGCCGAAACCACGTCGGCGACGGCGGGGGCGTCGACCTCGTGCGCCGTGCCGGCCACGCGCGCGGCCGAGGCCGCCTCGTCGATGAGGTCTATGGCCTTGTCGGGCAGGAAGCGGTCCGGGATATAGCGCTGGGACAGCTCACAGGCCGCCTCCAGCGCGTCGTCGCCGATCTGGACGCGGTGGTGCTTTTCGAGCCCCGGACGCAGCGAGCGCAGCATGGCCAGGGTCTGCTCGCGGTCTGGCTCGCCGACGAGAACGGGCTGAAAACGCCGCTCGAGCGCGGCGTCCTTTTCGATATAGCGGCGGTATTCCTCCGGCGTCGTCGCGCCGATGACCTGCACCTCGCCGCGGCCGAGCGCAGGCTTGAGGATATTGGCCGCGTCGATCGCGCCCTCGGCGCTGCCGGCGCCGACGACGGTGTGCAGCTCGTCGATGAACAAAATCACGTCTCCTGCATGGCGCACGTCGCGCAGCACGGCGCGCACGCGCTCTTCAAAATCGCCGCGGTATTTCGTCCCGGCAAGCAGCGAAGGGATATCCAGCGAAACAAGCCGCTTGTTTGCAAGCTCCGCCGTCGTGCGGCCGCGCGTCATCAGCATGGCCAGCCCCTCGGCCACGGCGGTTTTGCCGACGCCGGGCTCGCCGACGAGGACGGGGTTGTTTTTCGTCCGGCGCGAGAGGATCTGCACCGCGCGGCGGATCTCGCTGTCGCGGCAGACGACCGGGTCGATCCCGCCGGAGAGCGCAAGCGCCGTCAAGTCACGGCTGTACTGGTCGAGCGTGCGCGTTTCGGCGCGGCGCAGCGGCGGCGAGGGGCGCACCGCGCCGCTTTGGAAGTTCCCGCGCTTCTCCTCGCCGGCGCCGAACAGGGCAAGGATCTCGCCGCGCAGGGCTTCGTCGTCGATCCCGCGGCCGGCAAGCAGCTTTTGCGCGCCGCAGCCGTCGCAGCGCAGGATCGCAAGCAGCAGATGCTCGGTGCCGATAAAGCTGTGGCGCAGCAGTTTTGCCTCCCGGCCGGCGGCTTCGACGACGCGGCGGGCGTCCTCGCTCAGTCCCTGGGACGGCGCGCCGGGGAAGCCGCGGCCAAGCGTTTTTGCCGCGTCGCGGCGCAGCTCTTCGGGCTCAAGCCCGCTGCGCAGCAGCAGACGCGCCGCGGCACTGTCACGTTCCGCCAGGATGCCGAGAAGCAGGTGCTCGCTGCCGACGCAGCTGTGGCCGAGCGCGGCCGCCTCCGCGAGGGCGCTTTCGATCGCGCTTTCCGCCCGCTGAGTAAACTTTTCATTGCTTTTCATGGCTCATTCTCCTTCCCCGCCGCCGCGGTAAGACTGCCGCGGGTCTTCGTGTCCGATTATCGTCCCGACAGGGCCGATGAAAAGGGCGAAGCGTGGCGGGGCATCAAAAGTATCGCCAGTTTTTTGCAATGTTATCATTCTGTTCAAAATTAATAATTGATTTTTAAAAAGGATGTGTTACAATGAAGGCGCAAATGGTCCTAAGTTCGCTATGATGGATCAAATACAGATACGGAGGTTACATACATGGCTTTTGTTATCACGGACGAGTGCCTGTCCTGCGGCACCTGCGCGGCCAACTGCCCCG
>JAFSWC010000078.1 GCA_017444665.1 Oscillospiraceae bacterium | reverse complement strand
GCTGTCCCCCGTTGTCGGTCTTACGCCGACGTTCGTCACAGCCAGATAACTCTCTCCGCTCTCCAGAAAGACCTTCGTCGCGTATACGCCGTGCTTCGGCACGAGCACGCCCTCCGGGAAATACATGTTGATCGTCGGCGCACCGAGCTTGCTTCCCAGGTGATACCCGGAGTGCACCGTGTCCGACAGGATGTGCGGATGGCCGAGAAAGCGGGCTGCCGTCTCCATATCGCCGTTTTCGATCAGTGTACGGATATAACTCGAGCTGACCGTCTTTCCGTCAAGCTGTACCGCCGGGATGATATCGCAGCCGACGCCGCGCGCACAACAGTATTCCTTCAGCTTTTCCGCCGTTCCTTCTCCCTTGTAGCCGAAGCAGAAATCATATCCGACCACGATGTGAGAAATGGAGAGCTCTTCGATCAGCTGCGCGATGAATTCCTCCCACGGCATCTGCATCATATGGCGGTTGAAGTGAAGAAAAACAACATTATCAATGCCGAACAGGCGCCGGATGATGTCCTCGCGCCCGATCGCGCTGTTGATCAGCTTGACCTCTCCGCCGCGGACCAGGTTGTCGGGATGAACGTCAAAACTGACGACGGACGGCACGGCGCCGCTCTCTTCCGCGCGCTGCTTCGTCTTTTCCAGTAGCGCCGCGTGGCCGATATGCACGCCGTCAAAAAAGCCGATGGCGACGGCGCGTTTGATCTCTCCCATGCTCATACCTCAAAAAAGCTTTTTATCGTATACAGGATGCCGTTCTCGGCGCGCCCCAGCATCAGCAGGGAACCGGCGGCGGAATATACAAGCGCTTCCCCGTCCCCGGCCTCCGTCTCGACCACGTTGCCGCAGCGGATTTTTCTTTCCTGCTCCGCCGTAACGTTTATTTTGTCCAGGCCCGGAAACAGAGCGTCCACACCAAGCAGCAGCTTCTCGATCGTGCCGTCCTCTGCCGCCGCGATCAGTTCCTCCATCGTGTGTGCCTGTGCTACGCAAAAGCTGCCAACCTCGGTCCGCCGCAGCGAGCTGAGACACGCGCCGCAGCCAAGCGTCTGGCCGATATCGTGGCACAGCGTCCGCACATAGGTCCCCTTGGAACACAGAACATCAAGAAGAAAATCTCCCTCCTCGGTCTGTCCCAAAAACCTTAGTTCATGGATCGTGACGGGCCTCGCCTTCCGCTCGACCTCGCCGCCGCGCCGCGCGATATCGTAAAGACGCTGTCCGTTCATTCTGATCGCGCTGTACATCGGCGGGATCTGCCGGATCTCGCCCCGGAAAGAAGCCAAAGCCCCCTCCAGTTCTCCGGCCGAAACAGAACAGGCGCGGCTCTCGAGCACGTGGCCCGTGATGTCCTGCGTGTCCGTGACGACGCCGGGTCTGAGGGAGGCGATGTAACGCTTGGTATGGTTTTCCGCAAAAGGGACGGCGCGCGTCGCGCGGCCAAGGAACAGCACAAGCAGCCCTGTCGCCATCGGGTCAAGCGTTCCCGAATGGCCGATCCGTCTTGTATGGCAAAGGCCCTTCAGCTTGGCGGCAACGTCAAAGCTCGTCCAGTCCTGCGGTTTGTCGACAAGCAGGATGCCGTTCATTTCCAGACCTCGTCGATCACGTCAAGCAGCATTTTCTTTGCCTTTTCCGGTCCGGACTGGATCGTGCAGCCGGCCGCCATCGCATGCCCGCCGCCGCCGAAAACCGCACAGATCTCGCTGCAGTCGACTGCCGGAGAAGAACGCAGGGAAATACGGCTCTCCCCGTTCGTCTGCTCGCGGATCGTGATGCTCAGCACTGCGTCCTCGGCCTTCCCGGCCAATCCGGAAATATCGTCAAGATCCTCTTCGGTGGCGCGTGTCTTTTTCAGCATCTCCTGCGTGATCGTCGCGACCGAGATTTGTCCCCCGCGATAAAACTCCATGCCGGAGTAGATCATGCCCTCCAGCTTCATCCGCGCCTGCGAGATCTTGCGAAACAGCGCAACGTTAAGCGTCGTGTTGTCTGCGCCGCAGTCGAGCAGTTCCGCCGCCGCACGCAGCGTGTCCGCCTTCGTGTTGGAATAAACGAAGCAGCCGCAGTCGGTCGAAACCGCGATATACAGCAGATTGGCTTCTTCTTCGGAAATGTCGCCGTTGAGCGCTTTGATAAGCTGCATCACGATCTCGCCGCACGAGGCCTTGCTCGGCGCGATCAGCGAATACTTTGTGTATTTGGTGTTGGAGGGATGATGATCGATGCAGAAATCGGCCTTGCCCGAAAAGTCGAGGGGAAACAGCTTTTCCGCCGCGATGTCCACCGCGATGGTATACTCCGCCGCAAAGCCTTTCGGAGCGAAATACGGCCTGACGTAGACCTCGTATTTTTTCGTGATCTCGGAATTGGGGAAAAGATAGGCCGTTTTTCCGGCACGGCGCAGCGCGCTGCACAGCGCGGCCGCGCTGCCCAGCGTATCGCCGTCGGGATTTTTATGTGTCAGCAGCAGAAAGTTGTCCTTTGTCAGAAACAGCTTTGCCGTTTCACTGGTTTTCATTCTCCTCATCCCCGTCGTGGTTGATCTCGAGGCTGTTGATGACCTCGTTGATGTGCGCGCCGTACTCGATGCTGTGGTCGATCTCAAAGACCAGCTCGGGCGTATAGCGCAGCTTCATCGAATTGCCCAGCTCCTTGCGCAGATAACCCGAAGCCGAGCGCAGGCCGCGCCGGAATTCCTTTTCGTCCTTCATGCCGAGGACGGAAAGCCAAATCTTTGAATAGCGCAGATCGCCCGTCGTTTCCACGCGCGTCACGCTGATCATCCCCTGCTGCACGCGCGGGTCCTTTACCTCGCGCAGCAGCCTGGAGATGACGAACTGGATATCGTCGTTTGTTCTTGCCAGTTTGTTGGATGCCATTTTGAATCCTCTTATCTGTCGGCGCTTACTTGTTGATCTGCTCCATCACGAAGCATTCGATCACGTCGCCGACCTTGACGTCGTTGAACTTTTCGATTTGCATGCCGCACTCATAGCCGGAGGCGACTTCCTTGACGTCATCCTTGAAACGGCGCAGCGAAGCAAGCTCGCCCTCGTGGATAACGATGTTGTCGCGCAGTACGCGCACCTGGCAGCCGCGCTGGATCTTGCCGTCCAGACAGTAGCAGCCGCATACCGTGCCGACCTTGGAGACCTTGTAGGTCTCGCGGACCTCGGCGTGGCCGATCACGCTCTCGCGGAACTTCGGCGCAAGCATGCCCTTCATGGCCGCTTCGATCTCGTTGATGCAGTCATAAATGACGCGGTACATCCGCATGTCGACGTTACTTCTTGCTGCACTGTCGCGCGCGGCGTTGTCGGGGCGCACGTTAAAGCCGACAATGATCGCGCCGGAGGTAGCCGCCAGCATGACGTCGCTTTCGTTGATCGCGCCGACGGCGCTGTGAATGACCTTGACGCGCACTTCCTCGTTCGAGATCTTTTCAAGCGAGGCCTTGACCGCCTCGGCCGAGCCCTGAACGTCCGCCTTGACGATCAGGTTCAGCGTCTTCATCTCACCGGCCTGGATCTGGCTGAACAGATCTTCCAGGCTGACCTTCTTAGCCGTGCCGGAGCCGCTGCTCTGCTGGATACGGCGCTCCTCGGCAAGCTCACGCGCCATGCGCTCGTCCGCGACGGCGTTGAAAATGTCGCCGGCGCTGGGCACTTCGTTCAAGCCGGAGATCTCGACCGGCGTAGAGGGACCGGCCTCGGTCACGCGCTGGCCCTTGTCGTTGATCATCGTACGCACGCGGCCCACGCAGGTGCCGGCGATAATGATATCGCCCAGATGCAGCGTGCCGTTCTGGACCAGTACCGTCATGATCGGGCCGCGGCCCTTGTCAAGACGCGCTTCAATGACCGTGCCCTTGGCGGCACGGTTGGGATTGGCGCGAAGCTCCAGCACTTCCGCCTGCAGGACGAGGTTTTCAAGCAGATTGTCGATCCCGGCGCCGGTCTTGGCGGAGATCGGGCAGATGATCGTGTCGCCGCCCCATTCCTCGCTGACGATGTCATATTCGGTCAGCTGCTGCTTGATGCGGTCAGGGTTGGCGCCGACCTTATCCATCTTGTTGATCGCAACGACGATCGGGATGCCGGCCGCCTTTGCGTGGTTGATGCTCTCAACGGTCTGCGGCATGATGCCGTCGTCCGCCGCGACCACGAGGATCGCCACGTCCGTGACCATAGCGCCGCGGGCACGCATCGAGGTAAAGGCCTCGTGGCCCGGGGTGTCGAGGAAGGTGATCGGGCTGCCGTTGATCTCAACGGTATAGGCGCCGATATGCTGCGTGATGCCGCCGGCCTCGCCGGAAGCCACGTTTGCATGGCGGATATAGTCAAGCAGCGAGGTCTTGCCGTGGTCGACGTGGCCCATGACGACCACGACAGGCGCGCGGGAGACAAGCTCCTCTTCGTTGTCGGCGCGGTCGTCGATCAGCTTTTCTTCGACCGTGACGATGACTTCCTTCTCGACCTTGCAGCCAAGCTCCATCGCGACAAGCGCCGCGGTATCATAATCGATCACGTCTGAAACCGAGGCAAAAACGCCCAGCTTGAACAGCTGCTTGACGACTTCCGCCGCGGTTTTCTTCATGCGCGAGGCCAGCTCGCCCACGGCGATCTCGTCGGGGATCTCGACCTTCAGCTGCTGCTTTTTCGCGATCTCAAGCTGCAGGCGCTGCATCTTGTCGCGCTCTTCCTGGCGGCGTTTTGCCGAGGTGACCTGCGCGTTCTGGCGCTGCTTGTTCTTGTTGCCGATCTTTTCCTTTTTGCCGCTGCTGCTCTTGAAATTGTTTCCGCCGCGCGAGCCGGCAAGGTCTTCAAACTTTTCGTTGTATTTTTCGATATTGACCGCGGCGCCGCCTCTCGTATCGACGACGCGCTTCTCCGCGACCTGGCGCGGGATGTGCGGTTTGTCCTTTTTCTCGGCCTTCGGCGCTTCGGGCGCGGGGGCCTTGTGCTGAGGCGCTGCGGTCGACGCGCCCTTGGCGGGAGCAGCCGCTTCTTTCGCGGGAGAAACCGTCTCCGGCTTCTTTTCCTCCTGCTTCGGTGCAGCCTTCGGCTCCACCTTGAAGATCTCCTCCAGGCTTTCAACCTGGTTGTGCTGGGTAATATATTCAAAGATCACGTCAAGCTCGTTGGTCTCCAGCACCTGCATATGATTCTTCGGAGGCGCGATATAATCCGTAAGGATCTGGGTAACGGTTTTGGTCGGAAGGCCAAAATCCTTTGCCACCTCATGCACTCTGTATTTGATCATACTCATATGTTCGTCCTCCTCTTTCCGGTCGTCTTCGCTTGCCCTTTTGCCCCTTTTTCCTTTTTGCGGCGCTGCATTTTCTCATGCCGCCGTTTCAGTTCCTGCGCCGCTTCGCCGTACCGCTGCTCGTCCTCATCAGCCAGCAGCTTAACAAGCGCCTCGGCAAAGCCGATATCCGTAACGGCCGCCATCGTGCAGTCGCCCACGCCAAGCGCTTCGGACAGTTCCACTCTTGTAAAGGGCAGTTCCAGTTTCAATGCGTTTTTCCCGCTCAATGCGTATTCCGCCTTCTTAGCGGCATTTTCGCCGGCGTCGGCCGCCAGCAGCAGGGCCCTTGCCTTTCCTGCCCGCGCCGCGTCGGCGCTGCGGTCCGCGCCGATCTCGATCGCTGCGGCACGGCGCATCAGTCCCAGCATTTTCAGCGCTTTATCCGTCATTTTCCGCCTCCATTTCCCCCAGAAGCTTTTCATATACACCCTCCGGGATCCGGGCGGAGAAGGCACGCTCCAGCGCCTTTCCTTTGATTGTCTTTTCGAGACAGCCTCTGTCCTTGCAGAGATAAGCGCCTCTTCCCGGCGCCTTTCCTCGAAAGTCAAGGCTGATCTCTCCCTCCGGCGAACGGGCCACGCGGATCAGCTCGCGCTTTGGCTTCATCTCACGGCAGCCGAGACATTGCCGCATCGGTATTTTCTTTTGCATGTTCTCCGCCGCCTTTCCTTTGGATTTCTCAGGCTTCCGATTCGCTCTTGATATCGATCTTAAAGCCGGTCAGCTTTGCCGCCAGTCTTGCGTTCTGTCCCTCTTTGCCGATTGCAAGAGAAAGCTGGTTGTCGGGCACGACCACACGGCAGCTCTTGCCGTCTTCAAGCATCGTGACGCTCACGACCTCGGACGGCGAGAGAGAGGCCGCAATGTACTCCTCGGGGTTCTCGCTGTACTTGATGATGTCGATCTTTTCGCCGCCGAGTTCGTTGACGATGCTTGCGACACGGCCGCCCTTGGGGCCGACGCAGGCGCCGATCGGGTCGACGTCGGGATCGTTGGACAGCACCGCCATCTTGGTGCGGCTGCCCGCTTCGCGCGCGATCGACTTGATCTCGACAACGCCGTCATAGATTTCCGGAACCTCAAGCTCGAACAGGCGCTTGACAAGGCCGGGATGCGTGCGGCTGATCAGGACCTGCGGGCCGCGGGTGGAGTTTCTGACTTCCACGACGTAAACCTTGATCCGGTCGCCTTCCTTCAGGGCCTCGGTGCGGATTCTCTCGTTGGGGGCCAGCATCGCTTCGGTGAATTCGCTGTTGGAGGAAATGCGGATCGAAACGCTGCCGTTTCGCGGCTCGATATGGGAGACGACGCCCGTCAGGATCTCGTGTTCCTTGGATGTGAACTCCTCATAGATGATGCCGCGCTCCGCTTCGCGGATGCCCTGGATAATGACCTGCTTGGCGGCCTGAGCGGCAATACGGCCGAATTTCTTGGTCTCCACGGGGATGGGAATGATATCGCCGAGCTTCGCCCGTTTGACGATGCGCTTGGCGGCGTCGGGGTCGATCTCGTGAGACGGATCTTCCACGCTCTCGACTACGGTTTTGTTCACGTTCATCTCGATGCGCTTTTTGCTCTCGTCAAGAATGATCTCCACGTTATCCTCGCAGTTGGGATTGTCGCGGCGAAAAGCGGCAAGCATAGCCTGCTTGATCTTCTCGTACATATACTCGCGCGAGATGCCCTTTTCCTTTTCCAGTTCTTCGATGGCTTCAAAGAATTCAGCGTTCATTGTATGATACCCCTTTTTATATCGTTGCGTGCAGTCTCACCTGCGCGGTCTGTGTTTTGTTGAAAGAAAGCGTTTTCCCGCCGATCTCGATCGTCGTGGTCCCGTTATCATAGCTCACAAGCGTGCCGACGAACGCTTTCTGCCCGTTTACCGGCTGATACAGTCTGACTTCGACGTCGCTGCCTAAGAAGGCCTCAAAATCGCTCGGGCGTTTCAGTTCCCGCTCGATGCCGGCAGAGCCTACTTCAAAAACATAGCTGTCCGGGATCGGGTCGGCCTCGTCCAAAACCGGGTCGAGCCGTCTGCTGATCCGCTCGCAGTCGTCGATATCCACGCCGCCGTCCTTGTCGATATAGATGCGCAGATACCAGTTCCCGGCCTCTCTGACGTATTCCACGTCCCAAAGGCTGCAGCCTTCTTCCTCCACGATCGGTTTTGCGATCGCGGTCACTTTATCCGTAATCTTACTCATTTACACCCTTCTCCCGGACTAAACCCTGTTTACTTCACAAAAAAGAGTGGGCTGCAACCCACTCTTGTCTTACCATAATGCTTACTTTGTAACTATAACACCCGTTTACAGATATTGCAAGTGTTTTTTTCCTTGTTTTTTCGTCACATCAGCCGTAAGTAAAGCTCGGATCGTAATGAGCGTAAAACTCTTCATAGCAAAGTCCGTGCTCCATGATGAAGGTTGCAGCCTCCCTGCCGACATAGCGATAGTGCCACGGTTCGTCCCAGCCCGTCAGAAGCAGCTTACGCGTCGGATAGCGCTTGATAAAGCCGTACTCCGCACAGTGCGCGTCAAGCCAGGCAAACATCTCCTGATCCATGTTCTCATACACGAGATAGGAATAGTTCTTGTCCATCAGATCGACGGCAAGCCCAAGCTGGTGTTCGCTTGTACCGGGCATCATGACGATTTTTTTAGCTTCTTCAACAGCGTCCTGATATCCGCTGTTTTCATCCAGATAGGCCTTCGGATCGGTGATCCCCATTCCGGCCGCGATCTGGCTGGCCTTGCTGTTGAAAAGATTGTTCTGATAGGAATAGGAACGGTAGGCCGCCGTCACATAAATCGTAAAGCCGGCGGCACGGCAGTCCTCCAGCATCTTTTCGAGATGCGGCAGCGCGGTAACGTCAAACAACTGGTTGTTCGTCCCGCTTATCTTCTCACAGTCCGGCGCCCAGGCCACGCTCAACGGGCTGCCGTCGCGCACCATCGTATACTGTGTCTGCGTAATATCGATCTGCGGCCAGATGTCGACCGTGGGTTCCGGCGTTTCGATCGCTGCGTTCGGATCGGCATACGTCAGGCCGTCCGACTGGATGAACGCGCCGTCCGTACCGCCCACGATGACCGACACGCGGTTATCGCTGCGCATGACGACGATCGAATAGAGAAGCAGGCATAAAACGGCTGTCATAAGGATCCATGCGAGTTTGTTTTTGCGTATTCTTTTCTTCATTTTCCGTCTCCCCTGCCTTTCTTCAAAATATGCAGATGGTATTATACCACTCTCTTGCACAAATGACAAGTGTTCCGCCCTCTCCGCTTTTTTCGCCGCTGTTTTGCCTTTTCCCCGCTTTTCCGGAATGGAGACGGGCTGCGGCGGAATAGGATGAAGGGAGGTGATGGCTCAATGATCGAAACCGCGTTTTTGATTTTAATGAACACGCTCTTCTTCATGCTGCGTATCATGCCGGGCGATTCCTTCCCAAAACCGCTCAGCCGCGAAGAGGAAGCTGACTGTTTCTCCCGCTGGGAAAAAGGTGATATCTCAGCACGAAACGAACTTGTCGAGCACAATCTCCGCCTTGTTGCGCATATCGTCAAGAAATATTACACCCAGGCGGATGACGCCGACGATCTAATCTCCATCGGCACGATCGGTCTGATCAAGGGGATCAACACCTATCAGCGCGATAAGGGCGTGCGTCTTACCACCTATGCCAGCCGCTGCATCGAAAACGAGATCCTGATGTACTTTCGCAGCCGCCGCAAGTTTTCGGGAGACGTCAGTCTCTCCGACCCGATCGAGACGGACGGCGAAATCGGCTGTCTTTCCCTGCTCGACATCGTCTCGCTGGACGACGATCTTGACGAGCGGATCTGTGAAAATGAGCTTTGTTCCCGGCTTCACCGCGCGATCCATGACGCTCTTGATCAGCGCGAGCAGAAGATCATCACGCTTCGTTACGGTCTCGACGGGCTGGAGCCTCGCACGCAGCGGGAAACTGCCCAGATCTGCCATATCAGCCGGTCGTATGTATCGCGGCTCGAAAAACACGCGCTTGAAAAGCTGCGGCGTGCTCTTCTTTCGGATTGACGTTTTTTAGCCGAAAAAGTTTCCTCTTCTCCAGAATGACAAAAAAGCCCCCCCGGGGGGGCTTTTTTGATGCGTCACTGCGTGACCGTTTCTTTTTCCTTTTCTTCCGCAGCCCGGATCTTCTGCAGTTCCTGCTCCTCCAGTTCACGATACGCGACCTTTCCGACCAGCGTCTTGGGCATATCCTTGCGGAACTCGATGTCATAAGGCATCGCATATTTTGCTATGTTCTTTTTGCAGTATGCCATCAGCGTCTGCTTTGTCTCGTCATTGGCCGGGACGCCTGCCGCAAGCTTGACAAAGGCTTTGACCTTCTGCATTTTATAGGGGTCCGGCACGCCGATGACGCAGCTCATCTGCACCAGCTCGTGCGCGTCAAGGATGTTTTCCAGCTGTCCGGGATAGACGTTATATCCCGAGGAGATGATCATTCTCTTTGCTCTGCCGCGGAAATAGACAAAGCCCTCTTCATCCATCGTGCCCAAATCGCCCGTATAGACCCAGGTCAGTCCATCGGCGTGGTGACGCAGCGTCTGCGCCGTTTCTTCGGGGTGCTTCATATATTCGCTCATTACCGTCGGGCCGGCAAGCAGGATCTCACCCTCCTCGCCATAGGGCAGTTCGCGGTCCGTGCCGGGCTCGACGATCTTGATATAGGTATCCGGGAACGGGACGCCGATGCTCCCCTCCTTGAACATATGCGGCGGCGTCAGACAGCAGGCTGTGACCGTCTCCGTCGTGCCGTAGCCTTCGCGCACCTGGATGGCCGCCTTGTGGTCGTACAGGAACTTGTCAAACTTTTTCTTCAGCTCGACCGACAAAGAATCTCCGCCGGAGAAGACGCCCTTCAGGCTGCTTAAGTCTGCGTTTTCCATGCTCTTCATGCGCAGCATCGCCTCATAGAGCGTCGGCACGCCGGCGATAAAGTTGCAGCGGTTTTTCACGACCTGCTTGGCATAATCCTTGGGGTTGACGCGCGGGATCAGAATGCAGCAGCCTGCGCTTTGCAGCATCGAGTGGATGCAGACGCCCAAACCGAAGCCATGAAACATCGGCATGGCCGACAGCATCTTGTCTCCCGGGCGGAACATCGGGTTTGTCGCAATGATCTGTGTGCCGAGCGCGTTGAAGTTTTTATTCGTCAAAACAATGCCCTTGGTTTTTCCGGTCGTGCCGCCGGAATACAGGATAACGGCCGGATCGGAGCCCCTGCGCTCGACCTTGTAGTTAAAAAAGCAGGCCCTGGACAGACGCATGAACTCGTTCCAGCGGATCACGGGCGCTTCCTTTGGGATCTTTTTGATTTTGCGGCCCTCGGTCAGCATATAACCCGCTTTGAGCGGCTGGGCAAGCGCGTCCTTGACGCTGGCAATGATGATATTGACGACCTTGGTGTTGCCGCGGATACTCTCGAATTTGTGATAAAACTGGTCAAGCGTGATGGCCGTGACGCTTTCGGACTCGTTGAGATAAAACTCGATCTCCTTTTCGGCGGATAGCGGGTGGACCATGTTGGCCACAGCGCCGACAAGGTTGACGGCATAGAACATATAAATTGCCTGCGGGCAATTCGGCAGCGCGATCGTCACCTTGTCGTTTTCCCGCACGCCGATGGTTTTCAGCGCTCTGGCGCACTTTTCGATCTCTTCGATCAGCGTCCTGTAGCTGGTCGACTTTCCCATAAAGGTAAAGGCGGTGTATTCCGGGTACTGCTCGGCTGCTTTTTTGACCGCGTCGAACATGGAGCCTTCAAAATAATCAAGGTGCAGCGGAATATCCTCGGTATGCCCCGCCCAGGGCATTTTAGCGGTGATCTGTTCCATCTGATATGTCTCCTGTCATTTATTTATACACAAACCCGCTCGGCTCACCGATCGGCTTGTCGAGCATTTCCGGATGGGCAAAGATATAGCGGATCAGCTTCAGGCTGCGGGCAAAGTAAAAGCCGTCGGCAATGCGTTCGTCAAGCGTGGCGCAAAAATCGACAACGTCGCGCACCTGTTTGCTGCCATCCTCCATGATCAGCTCTTCCTTGTGCAGTGTGCCGATCGTGACCATGATGCTGTTTGTCCCGTAGTTGTTGAGGTGATGATATACGGCCGGGCATTTGATGCTGCCGAGATTGCTCAGAAGCACTGTCGTATAGTTCGGGTCGCCGTCCGTCAGGGCGCGCGGGACAAGCCCCCAAAAGTCGAGCCAACGGATTACCCGAATCGCAAACATCAGCAGCAGCCGCGGGATCTTGGCAAAGGCGTCGACCGCGGAATCGATGCCGCCGGTGGAATGCTCGCTCTTTCTCGTTTCGCGGATGTCGCCGACGATCCGGCGGCTGACCGTGTCGAGCGTGTCGTCATCCTTCGCGTTAAGAACCATCAGCGCCTCGTCCGCGCCGTCGGCAAAGCGGCGCTTGGCCACGAAGCTAAGCGTGATCTCGTCGCGCTCATAGGTGCGTCTGCCCTGGATAAAGCGGTTGAGATAATTCCTCTCGCGGATCATCCTGGCCACTGCGACAAGGATGCAGTGGAAAAGCGTCGTTTTATAATCGGGATGAGAGGCGTTTTTCTGTTCCAGATACTTCACAAGCTCCGTCACGTCAAACTTGTCGGTAAGGCAGACCTCGCAGTCAGTCCGGTTCGGCATCAGGTTGGTCATCACGCACTGCAGACCCGTCACGTCTCTAACCCAGCGCCCGTCCCGTCTGTCGCCCCATCTTCTCTTTTTCTTGGCCATAGCGGTGTTTCTCCCATCTAAAACTTAAAATATTTGTACGGCTTTATCACTATACACCTTTCCCACTGCAAAGAAAAGCCCCATTTTCGCAGCGGCGCAGATCTTATTTCCCGGTGCGGTCTTTACTTCGGCCGCCGGAAAAGCTATACTCTTTTGAGAAAAGAGGTGCTTGCGATGCAAAAAAAGCTGTTCTTTTGCTGTTCCTCCGCCGACGGAGGCCGTGAGGCGATCCTGCGGGAACTCGGCGGCGCTCTCGCCGGGGCGGGAGGTTTTATTACCAGGCAGGCAATCGGCGCGGACGGCGCACTGCTCGGACTTGATCTGCTGCCCGCGGCGGCGGCAGCGGGAGTCGACGGTTTTCACGGCGCGCGCTTTCTGGATTTCACTGCAGTCCCGCCCAAGACCGACAATGATGTTTTTCGTCTGGAGGCCGTTCGCCTTTTGCAGGAGGCGCCGTACTACCCCTTCACGCTGCTCGATTCGCTCGGCAGCTTCGAACTGGTCATCCCCCAGTTCCGCGAGGCGCTTTCTCTCTTTCTCTCCGCAGACGTGCCCTGCGTGGGGATTGTAAAGCCGCTTGACGAGACCGAGCTGATGCGTTCCTTTCTCGGTCTGGGCGAACGCATGATCGACCAGGCGATACGTCTGCGCGCTTCTCTCGAATCAGACGCCGATACGCTGGTGATCGACGTTGACGATAAATTTGACGAGCGCGGCCTTGCGATCCTGCGGCAGTGGGCGCGGGCATATGTGCGCTGAACGCTTGCACATTTGAATCCTTTGTTGTAAAATAAGCCAAACCATCAGAGACGAGGGATCAGTCATGAGCGACGAACTCTATTATCACGATCACGGCGACGGCGTCGTGCACGCCCATCACCTTGACGGCAGCCATATCGAAGGACACAGTCATACCCATTCCCACACGCAGACAAAAGCGGTGCTCAACCGTCTGTCACGCGCGATCGGCCATCTTGAATCGGTCAAGCGCATGATCGAAGACGGGCGCGACTGCACCGAGGTCCTGGTACAGCTTGCGGCGGTCCGCTCCGCCCTCGGCAGCACGGCCAAGGTTATCCTGAAGGATCACCTCGAACACTGCATCTCCGACGATCAGTCCGCCGGGGAACAGCTGCAGGCGCTCAACGACGCGATCGACAAATTCATGTAAAACTCTCAAATAATAAAAGCGCAGGATCTCTGCGCTTTTGTTTCGATAAGACAGGAAAACCGCCGGGACATTTCGCCCCGGCGGTCGTATTCTCATTGCTTATTTGGAATTGAAGATCTTGAAGATGCTGTCAAACGGATCCTCTTCCTGCTCCTCCGCAGGCGCAGGAGCCGGAGCGGGAGCGGCGGGCTTCACGGGAGCCGGAGCGGAAGACGCGGCCTTTTCGGCTGCGCCGGTAAAGAGGCCCTGCGGCTTCTCTCTGACGGCGACCGGACGTACCGGAGCGGCGGAAACGGCCGCAGCGGCAGAGCTCGGGGCGTTTTCATCAAAACCGGTGGCGATAACGGTGACGCGGATCTCGTCTTCCATGTTCGGATCGAAGGTCGCGCCGAAGATGATGTTGGCGTCCGGATGCGCGGCTTCCTGCACGAGGCTGGCGGCGGATTCGATATCGTCAAGACCCATATCCTCAGAGCCGGTGATATTGATCAGCACGCCGTGAGCGCCGTTGATCGAGGTCTCCATCAGCGGGCTGGCAACGGCCATACGGGCGGCCTCTTCCGCCTTGCCCTTGCCGGCGGCATGTCCGACGCCCATGTGGGCGAAGCCGGCGTTCTTCATGATGCAGGTGACGTCAGCAAAGTCAAGGTTGATGAAGCCGGTGTTCTTGATCAGATCGGAAATGCTGGTAACAGCCTGGTGCAGCACGTCGTCCGCGATCTCAAAAGCATTGGCAAGCGTGATCTTCTGGTCGGTGGCAAACTTCAGTCTGTCATTGGGGATGATCAGAAGCGAGTCGACCTTGCTCAGCAGTTCCTGAATGCCGGCGTTGGCCTGGTCCATGCGGCGCTTGCCCTCAAACTTGAAGGGCTTGGTCACGACGCCGACCGTGAGGACGCCCGCTTCGCGCGCAAGCTCGGCCACCGTGGGAGCCGCACCGGTGCCGGTTCCGCCGCCCATACCGGCGGTGATAAAGACCATGTCCGCGTTCTCAAGAGCCTTGGCGATGTCGTTGCGGCTTTCCTCGGCGGAGCGCTTGCCGATCTCGGGATCGGAGCCTGCGCCCTGGCCGTGGGTCATCTTCTCGCCGATCTGGATCTTCTGATCGGCATTGGAGACGCTCAGCGCCTGCTTATCGGTGTTGATCGCGATAAACTCGACGCCCTGGGTACCGGACTTGACCATTCTGTTTACAACATTGTTGCCGGCGCCGCCGACACCAATGACCTTTAACGTAACGACGTTTTCAGGACCGCTTTCTGCTTTGAAATCCATGATGTTGCCTCCCTGTATTTATCCAACGATGTATCTTCATGGGATATTGTTATTTTCGGATCGTACCGTTATCTTATTACAAAACTCTCTCAAGGTCAAGAGATAATTTTATTTTTGTGAAAATTATTGTAATCTTTTTGTAATCTATTTTATTGCGGCACAAAGTGCGCGCTCGTCCCGTCGGACACGTTGATCACGCCGACGTCGCCCTCTTTCAGCTGTTCGAGCACCGACTCCAGCATGGCAAACTTGTGGTCAACGCCGCTCTTTCCGCCGATCATAATGGTAAAGCGCGTACCGTAATACAGCCTCGCATCGATCAGATCGTTGAAGTCCATGCTCCTGATGTGTTCGGTCATCTGGCGGTTCTGCACCTGGTACAGGACGTCGGCAATGAAGTCCACCGCCGTGTCGTCGCCGTCGGCGGTCGTCAGCCTTTCGCCGATCAGAAGCGTACCGGGATTGATCCCGTCGACGCGGATCAGCGAGCCAAGCTCTCCCGCCGTCGCCTTGCCCAGGACCTTGCAGCTGTGGTCGATCGTCCAGTTTTCATCCCCCACCGCGATATAGGCCAGCGCTTTGCACTCCTGCACCGTGATCACGACCTTGTCGGGAAGCTGACGCGAGACGGAGACCTCTTCTACATAAGGCAGCTTGGCAAAGACGCGGCTGATGGCGGCAAAGCGGTCGAAGAAAAACAGGTTGTCGCCCTGCTCGATATCGATCGCCTTGATGATCTCTTCATCCGTATAATGCTCGTTTCCCTCGACGCTGATATCGGAGATGCGCAGGAAAACGCTCATGAGGAACACGGTTGCGATCACGACGATGGCAAAGGTCAGGATCGCTCCGCTTACCGAACGCTTGCGCGGTTTTTTATACTCGCCGTGCTTGCTGGAAGGCGGCTGATTGTTTCTGACAGCTGGCATGTTATTGACCTGATTACCCTTTCATTTGTGTTCGATCCACACGTCTGCGCCGAGCGCGCACAGCGTGTCGTCAAAGCTTTCATAGCCGCGGGCGATGTGTCCCGCGTCGACAACGACGGTCTCCCCTTCGGCCTGCAGCCCCGCCACGATCATCGCGGCCCCTCCGCGCAGATCCGGCGCCGTCAGCGTGCCGCCGTGCAGCTTTTCCACACCGCGGAGCACCGCCTCCGTTCCCGAGACCGAGATATCGCCGCCCATACGCCGCAGCTCACTCACCTGACGATAGCGGTTTTCAAAGATCGTTTCGGTGATATGTGTCGTCCCCTGTGACCGCAGCAGCGCGGCCATCAGGATCGGCTGAGCGTCCGTCGGGAAGCCGGGATACGGTGCTGTGATGATGTGCCCCGGCGCACGCAGTTTTCCGGCGGATGAAATCTCGACGATATCATTAAAGTTTATTATATCACATCCTGCTTCATTTAGGAAGTGCAGAACAGTAGAAAAATGATCCGCATCGACTCCGGACAGGATGATTCTTCCGCCTGCGGCGGCGCATGCGCAGGCCAGCGTCGAGGCAACGATCCTGTCGCTTGGGATCGTATACTCCGTTTCTTCTTTTCTGTCCGTCCCGTTGATTGTGATCGTGCTGCTTCCCGCGCCGCGGATATCGACCCCGATCCCGGCAAGATAGTCCCGCAGGCTTACGACCTCCGGCTCTCGTGCCGCGCCGTGGATCGTCGTAACGCCGTCCGCGGCACAGGCGGCCAGCATGATATTTTCTGTCGCGCCGACGCTGGGAAAGCGCAGATCGATATCTGCGCCGTGCAGCTTCCGCGCGCGGCAGAAAATGTCTCTGCCCTCTTCTGTGATCTCGGCCCCCATTTGCCGCAGTGCCGACAAATGCAGATCGATCGGCCGTTTGCCAAGCTGGCAGCCGCCCGGAAGGCTCAGTTTTGCCTCGCCGCAGCGGGCAAGGAGCGCTCCCATAAAGATCACGGACGAGCGCATTTCCGCCATCAGCTCACGCGGGATCTCCGCGCCGGTAAAGGAAGAGGAATCGATGACAAGCTCGTTCTCTCCCCTGTCGATCCCGCAGCCGAGATGCGACAGGATCTTCAGCGCGGCGTCCACGTCCTTCAAGCGGGGGACGTTTCGCAGCACAGAGCGAACCGGCAGCACAGCGCTTGCGGCCAGGATCGGCAGCGAAGCGTTTTTTGAGCCCTGCACACGGCAGCTTCCGAACAGTCTGTTGCCGCCTCTTACGTGCCAGATATCCATAATAAAACCCTCCGTGCACAGAAATCAAGCCATTCTATGCCCGGAGGGTTTTCTTTGTGATTCTTTCAGCGTCGAACCGTTTCCATGATAAGCTCGCAGATCCTGTCCGTCGCATCGGGCACGGCAAGCGAAAGCATCGCCTTCTTCATGCTCTCAAGCTGCTGCTTGTCTCCAAGCAGTTCACAGATCAGCCCGAAAAGGCTTTCTGCGTCGAACTCTCCCTCCAGCAGGACGCGTGCGCCGCCCGCCTTTTCCAGCACGCGGGCATTTTTCTCCTGGTGGTGGTTGGTCACGTTCGGCGAAGGAACAATGATCGCGGGCTTGCCCATATAGGTCAGCTCCGCCAGTGAAGATGCGCCGGCACGGCAGAGTACCAGATCGGCCGCCGCCATCACGCGCGGCATATCATAGATGTATTTGCGCACATCCGCGCCAAAAGCCGCGCAATCCGGCGCGCTGCGGGAAAGCGTATCGCATACCTTGTCGTAATACTCCTTTCCCGCCGCGTGGATCAGACGGAAGCCGGCGCCGTCCTTCATGCGCGGGATCAGCTCCGTCATCACGGCGTTCATATGTGCCGCGCCGAGCGAGCCCCACACCGACACGACAAGCGGCTTGTCATTTGGAATGCCAAGCTGTTTTTTTGCCATTTCTTTTGTATACATTGAGAAGCTGCCCCGCACCGGCGTTCCGGTGGCATATACCCGATCGGGATCGGGGTATTCCGAGCGGCTGTCTTCAAAGCCGACCATGATCCGGTCGACGTGTCGTGAAAGAAGCTTTGTCGTCAAGCCGGGAACGGCGTTGCTTTCATGGATCAGCGTCGGAATACGCAGATGCGCCGCGGCGGTCAGCACGGGATAACAGACGTAGCCGCCCGTTCCGATCACGGCGTCGGGGCGAAATTCCTTCATGATCCTTTTGGCCTTTTCAATCGAAACGGCGACGTTTTTGACGGTTTTGACGTTGTGGGCAAAGCCTTCAATGCTCAGCGAGCGGCTCAGATTCGTGATATCGATCTCGCGGATCTGATAGCCCTCACGCGGCACCAGCTCCGTCTCCATCATGCCCTTTGCGCCGATAAAGAGGATCTCACAGCCGCCAAGCATTTCTTCAAGCCGCCCCGCGACAGCAAGCGCGGGGTTGATATGTCCGGCTGTCCCGCCGCAGGTAAAGAGAAATCTCATTCCATCCGATCTCCTTCCGGTATCTCTCTCGAAGCGCTGAGAACGATGCCCATCTCAGCAAGCTGAATGATCAGCGCCGTGCCGCCATAGCTGAAAAACGGCAGGGATATGCCCGTACAGGGCACCAGATTCGTCACGACCGCGACGTTCAAAAAAACCTGCAGCGCCAAAAGGGTCGTGATCCCGGCCGTGACAAGGAAACTGAAGGGGTCGCCGCATCGCAGCGCGATCCGATAGCCTCGCAGGATCAGCAGCGCAAACAGAGCAAGCACAAGCGCCGCGCCCAAAAAGCCCAGTTCCTCGCACAAAACAGAAAAGATAAAGTCATTATGCTCTTCCGGCAGATACAGATACTTCTGTCTGCTTCCGCCCAGCCCGACGCCGCCAAGGCCTCCGGATCCGATCGTGTAAAGCGACTGGACGATCTGATATCCTTCGTCGGAGGAGCTGGAAAACGGGTCGCGCCAGGTCGTGATGCGGCCGGAGGCATAGGGAAAGAACACGAGCAGCACGCCAAGCGCCGCGCCGCCCGCGCCGAATGCCGCGGCAAACCACCCCAAAGGCGCGCCGCCCAGAAACAGCATCGCCGCGCCGAGCGAAAGAATGATGATCGAGGCGGAAAAATGCGGCTCCAGCACCAAAAGGCCCACGATCAGTATCAGGATCAGCGCAAAGGGCAGTATCCCTTCACGAAAGCTCTTCATCCGCCCTCTTCTGCGGCTGATCATCGCCGCGAAAAGCAGGATCACGGCAAGCTTGGCAAGCTCGGAGGGCTGAACTGTCAGCGATCCGACGCCCAGCCACCGGCGCGAACCGTTCGCCTTTACGCCGATGAAGGGCACAAGGGCAAGCAGCACGATCGTTATGACCATAAAATGCTTCGCGTATCGCTTATAAAAGCCGATCGGGAAGCGCGAGCAAAGCAGCATCGCTCCCACGCCCGCCGCCGCAAAGATCGTTTGACGGACGAAATAATAAGTTGCGCTTCCGCCCGTGATATGTCCCGGATCGTAATAGGCGCGCGGAAAGCTTGCCGACAGGACCATGATCACGCCCAGCATAAGCAGCAGCATGACAAGGGAAAAAAAGCTTCTGTCAAAGCCCTGCCGTCTGCTCTCGGCACGCAAAACAGAAAAGTCGGCGAGGCGGGCCGTTTCGTAACGCACTTTTCCCACCTCCCCGGCTTTGGCTGAAAACTGTCGGTCACATGGCGTAACGCTGGAACACCCCAATAAATGATATGACGGCAAACAGCAGACTTATGCCAGTGAAGAGAACGAACAGTTCCTTTTCGCTCCATTTTTTGCCGGTCCAGCCGCCCATCTCAAGGTGATGGTGGAACGGCGCCATTTTGAACACGCGCTTGCCGTGGCTCAGCTTGAAATAGCCAACCTGGATGATGTCGGAGAGCGTCTCGATGATATACATGATGCCGATGGTGATCAAAATCAGCGGCATATCATAGGCAAAGGCCATCGCGGCCACCGCCCCGCCGAGAAACAGCGAGCCGGTATCGCCCATAAAGACCTTGGCCGGGTTGAAGTTGTAAACAAGAAAGCCCATCAGTCCGCCCAGCAGCGCCGAAGCGAAGATGCCAAGCTCCAGGTAATCCTTGCCCCAGGCATAGGTCACCGCGACAAAAAACAGGCACACAGGCAGCGAAGTGCCGGAGGCAAGTCCGTCCACGCCGTCTGTCAGATTGACCGCGTTTACCGTGCCGACGATCACAAAGGCGGCAAAGATAAAATACAGCCATTCGGGGATCGGGACCGTCGTGCCGACAAAGGGGATGTAAAGGTTGGGTCTGACAAAGCCGATCCGACGCATCAGGAAAATAAAGACCAGCGCCGCAGAAAGCTGCAGCAGGAATTTCATGCTAGCCGTAAGCCCCAGATTCTGCGCGTTTTTGATCTTTTCCCAGTCGTCGAGAAAACCGATCGCGCCGAAGACCAGAGCAAAGAGAAAAACGAAAAGATGGACAAAACGTCCCTGCATCATACTGGGAAAGCCGATCGTAAGAAGCGACAGCAGGACGCCAAGTATGAACATCACGCCGCCCATTGTCGGGGTGCCGGCTTTGGATTTGTGCCACTCGACCTCGCTCTTGATTTCCTGATTCGCCTTCTGCCTGCGCAGCCAGGGGATATAATATTTCCCGAAGCCCGTCGCAAACAGGAACGACAGGATAAACGCACACATCAGCTTTATCGTCATATCTTTTTCCTCGTCTTCAGATAATCGGCCACGATCTCTCTTTCGTCCATATGCCGCTTTTCATGTCCTACGATCTGATAATCCTCGTGGCCTTTCCCGGCAAGCAATATTACATCACCGTCGCGGGCGTTGTCAATAGCGGCACGGATCGCCTCTTCCCTGTCGCAGATGCGCAGAACCTGCGCGCTGTGGCCGCCCACGCCCTCCATGATCTCGTCAATGATGGCCTCGGGCTCCTCGGTGCGGGGATTGTCGCTTGTCACGATGCAGATGTCCGCCATTTCCGCGGCAATCGCGCCCATGATCGGACGTTTGAGCCGGTCGCGGTCACCCCCGCAGCCAAACAGGACGATCAGCCGGCCGCGCGTTACGGGACGCAGCGTGGAAAGCACGTTTTCCAGCGCGTCGGGTTTGTGCGAATAGTCGATGATGATATCGTAATCGCCGTCCGTCGGCACGCTCTCAAGCCGCCCCTTTACGCCTTTGGCCGAACGCATGGCGTCGGCGCAGTCGTCAAGCGAAAGCCCCAGCACAAGTCCGACCGACATGACGCCAAGCGCGTTGTGCACCGAAAACAGTCCCGGGATCGCAAGCGTTGTTTCCGCCTTCTCCTCGCCGAGGCAGGCGTCAAATCGCACTCCAGAGGCCGAAAGCCTGACGTTTTTCGCGCGCAGGTCCGCCTCATTCTCGACCGCGAAGGACAGGATCGGGCATTCCGCACCGTCTGTCATAAACTCGCTCCATGCGTCGTCGGCATTGACACAGGCCGCGCTGCACACGGAAAAAATCTTCTTCTTCGCCGCTGCGTATTCCTCCATCGTATGATGGAAATCCAGGTGATCCTGCGAGAGGTTGGTGTAGAGCGCAACGTCAAAACGGATCCCGGCCACGCGCTCCAGGACGAGCGAATGAGACGACACCTCCATGACGACGTGCGTGCATCCGCAATCCGCCATGCGGCGGAAAAGCTGCTGCAGCTCCAGGCTTTCCGGCGTCGTAAACTCGGAATGGATGTGCTCGTCGCCGATCATGTTGCCGTTCGTCCCGATCAGGCCGACCTTGGCCCCCAGCTTTTCCTCCAGCATGTGTCGGATGAGATAACTCGACGTGGTCTTGCCGCTGGTGCCGGTGATGCCGATGACCGTCATCTCGCCGGCAGGATCGCCGTAAAAGTTGCGGCTTACAATGGCAAGCGCAAGACGGCAGTCCTTTACCTGAACATAGGGCGTTCCGTCGGCGGGGATATCCTCGCACAGAACGGCGGACGCGCCTTTTTCCATCGCCGCGGGGATAAAGCGGTGCCCGTCGGACGAAAAGCCCTTAACGGCCACAAAGAGATTTCCCTCGCCCGCTTTGCGCGAATCATAGCACACGCCGGTGATATCGCTGTTCATGTCAGCCGTGGCGGACATGACCTCAAGATCCCGTAACAGTTCCGATAGTCTCATTTTTTTCCTCTTTATTTGCTTTATCAATACTTCCCCAGCATAGAGTCGTCGTTCGACACAAGGGAAACCTCGATCACGCTTCCGTGTTCGACCGCCGCGCCGGACGGAATGTTCTGTGTGCTGACGCATTGGCGATCACCGTCGATCACCGTGCTGAGGGAATGAAGATAGATCCCGTAGCGGGACAACATATCCCGGGCATCATTATAACGCATTCCCGCCAGATTGGGAACACTTTCTTTTTCCGGCGATATTTCCGCGCCCAGGTACAGGATCGTCTCGGTGTTCTTCGCGATCTGCCAAAGCGCCGCGGGAAGCTGCGCCGTAACGGTTTCGCCCTCGCCGATCGTGCGGAAACGAAGACCGGCCTTCCGCAGGATCGCCGCAGCCTCATCCAGGCTCTTCCCCACCGTCTGCGGCATGATCACGTCTTTGTTTGACGAATCGGAACTGTCCTGCTCGGCCCGAACGCCAAGATACGGCAGAATATCCGCCATCATTGCGCCGACGACCGGCGCCGCCATCTGGCCGCCGCTGATATAGATCCCGGTTTTGTTGGACGGCGTGTCCAGAAATACCAGCACGGCGATCTGCGGATCGTCAGCCGGCGCAAAGCCGATAAAGGAGACGATATATTCCTTCTCCCCCGTCGCAGCCTCCAGGCTTACTTTTTCACTGGTGCCCGTCTTGCCGCCGATGCGGTAACCGGCGACCGAGGCGTTTCGCCCGGTTCCTTCGTTCGGGTCGCCGACGACCTGTTCCAGGATCGAGCGGACCTTTTCGCTCGTCTCGGCGCGTATCACCTGCCGGACGATCTCCGGCTCACGCCTGAAAACCTGTTCGCCTTCCGCGTTTTTGATTTCCGCCACGACGTAGGGCCTCATCAGCTTTCCGCCGTTTACGCAGGCGCTGACGGCCGTGATCAACTGCAGCGGCGTGATCGTAAAGGTCTGTCCGAACGAGGCCGCCGCCAGCTGCGAAAGGTTTTTGGGCGAGCAGAAGGTATTGCGGCTCCACCAGATGCTGCCGCTCTCACCGGCCAGATCGATCCCCGTCCTGGCGCTCAGATTCTCATCGGGATCTTCCGAAAGATTCAGGAAGCCGAAGGCGTCGCAGTACTCATAAAAGCGTTCGGCTCCCACGCGCTGTCCGATCGCGACAAAAGCCGCGTTGCACGAGTGCTGCACGGCCTGCGTCAAGGTCTGTGAGCCGTGGCCGCCGTCCTTCCAGCAGCGGATGGGTGAGCTGCGCCCGATCACGCTTGCGTAGCCGGGACAGTAAAACCTGTCGCCGAGAGAAACCGCCCCGCTGTCAAGCGCCATGGACAGGGTAATGATCTTGAACGTCGAGCCCGGCTCATACGTATCGGACAGCGCCTTATTGCGCCATTGCCTTGCCTGAAACGACGCAAGCAGTTTTGCCGCCTCGGCCTCGTTCGGCGCCGCTTCGATCGTGGAGCGCGCCTGTTCGCTCACGGCGAGAAAATCGTTCGGGTCGTATCCGTCAAGCGACGCCATGGCCAGCACCGCACCGGTGTTGACGTCCATCGCGATCGCGCCCGCGCCGTTGAGCGCGTCATAATCGACGACGGCCTGGCGCAGATGCTTTTCTATGTAATACTGGATCGTTGAATCGATCGTCGTTATGACGTCGCAGCCCTCGCTCCCGGCGATATAAGAGGCATAATTGCCGAACATCGGCTCTGCCCCATAAGCGTTCGTCCCGCGCACCGAGGCGCCCGACCCTCCCTCAAGGTAGGCGTTGTACTGCGCTTCGATCCCTTCCAGGCCATAGTTGTCCGTCCCCACAAAGCCGATCAGGTGACAGGCCAGCGACGCGTTGGGGTAGTACCGTTTGGTGTCCGTTTCAAGCCGCACGCCCTTGATGCCGTATTCTTCCTTAAAGGCCCGGATTCGGTCGGCGGTCTCCCGTTCGATCTTCCGCGCGGCCGTCACGTACCACGATCCCTGCCGCGAAGCCTTTTCATAGATCTCGTTCCGGTCGATCCCCAGGATCTGCGACAAGCCGTCCGCGATCAGATCCTTGTCCTCGCCGTACATCTCGATTTCAACGGGGCTTAAATATACGTTGTCCACCGACGCGCTGATCGCCAGCGGCACGCCGTTCCTGTCGTAGATCGCTCCCCTTTCGGGCGACGAGGCCGCCTCGCGCAGCTGCTGCGCCACGGCAAGCGATTCATATTTCTCGTGCTCGGTGATCTGCAGGTGATACAGCCTTGCAATCAGCACCGCAAATGCGGCAATGCCGCACGTTGCCATCAAAAACATCGTGCGGCGCAGCATGCCGATCCCCGGCTTTCTTTTCCAGTTGTTCGTTTCCATTGACCGCTCCCGAAAATAAGATCTGTCAGTATATCTTTATTCGGAAGCGTCATTTGATATGTCTTTTACGGCGTGATTTCGATCTCGACGATCTGCCCCGGGCGACAGCGCTGCATCCCCAGCACCTCGGTCGCATAGCTTTCGATCGCCGTAAGATTCCACCGCTCTGCAAGGCGCACGTTCAGTACGGATCGGTTTTCTTCCAGCGTTTCCTTTTCCCGGCGCAGCGCGCCGATCTCATCGTTCACAGCGCTCAATCTGATCTCGGTTTGCAGAACGAAAAGCAGCAGCAGTCCGGCAAGCGCGCAGCATACAGCCGCAGCAGCGGTCTTCGTATCACGTTCCCTTTTCATACGCGTTCGGCTACACGCAGCTTGGCGCTGCGCGCGCGCGGATTTCTTTCTGTCTCCTCCGCCGTCGGAAGAATCGGCTTTCTGGTCACGCTTTTGAGCGTCTGAACAAAGCCACAGGTGCAGATTGGCGCTTCGCGCGGACAGACACAGCCGTTTTCGCGTCTTGCGATGCCGCTTTTGACGATCCTGTCCTCCAGCGAATGAAAGCTGATCACGCAAAGCCGTCCGCCCTGGCGCAGCTTGTCGGGCGCCGTGTCCATCATCGTCTCGATCTCGCCCAGCTCGTCGTTTACGGCGATGCGGATCGCCTGAAAGCTCCGCTTGGCCGGGTGCTGCTTTTCGCGCAGCGCTGCCGCGGGCATGGCGCCGCGAATGATATCCGCCAGCTCCAGCGTCGTTTCGATCGGCTTCTTTTCCCGGGCTGAGAGAATGGCGGCCGTGATGCGGCGGGCATAGCGCTCCTCGCCGTAATCCCACAGGATCCGGTTGAGCCGGTTTTCATCCCATTCGTTGACGATCTGCCGGGCCGTCAGCCCGGCGCTTTTATCCATCCGCATGTCAAGCGGCGCGTCATGCTGATAGGAAAACCCCCTCTCCGCCTCGTCTAGCTGCGGCGAGGAAACGCCGAGATCGAACAGCATGCCGTCGGCCCCCTCGATCCCAAGCGAATCCAGGATCGCTGCCGTCTCGGAAAAATTGCCGTGGACAAAGGTGATCCTGTCGGCATATGCTTCCAGCCGTTTTCCCGCGCGTTCGATCGCCGTTTCGTCGCGGTCGATACAGATCAGCCGTCCGCCGCACAGCCGCTTTGCGATCTCGGCGGAGTGGCCGCCCAGCCCCAGCGTACCGTCTACATAGATTCCGTCCGGGTCGATTTTCAGGTTTTCCATGCACGCGTCAAGCAGGACGGAGACATGTCTGAACTCAGTCATCAAAAGTCAAGCTCCTCCATGGCCGCAGCGATATTCTCCGGCGTCGACTCGGTCTCATAGACCGCTTTCCATGCCTCGCTGTCCCACAGTTCGGCATGGTTGTTGCACCCTACCACCGTCACATTTTTTGTCAGGCCCGCGTATGCACGCAAATTCTGCGGAATGATCGTTCTGCCCTGGCTGTCAAGCTCGCACCTGGCGGCGTGCGCGAAAAGCGGCCGCATCCGTCTCTGCTTGACGTACGGCATCGCGCCGACCTTATCGGAAAAAATCTGCCAGCTTTCGGCGCTGTACGCGCAAAGGCAGCGATCCATCGACAAAGTAATATAAAAAACCTCGCCAAGCTCTTCTCTCAGCTTGGCAGGAATGAACAATCTGCTTTTATTATCAAGGGAATGCTGATATTCGCCCGTCAAAGCTTACACCTCTTCTCTCGCATTTTCCACCATTTTGCCCCACTTCGCTCCACTTTCAATTCAATTATAGGGGGGCGTTCCGTAAAAAGCAAGCGAAACTTTTTGTCTTTTTTTGTCTTATTTTTTGCTCTTTTCTTTCAAAAAACAGCACCGCAAAATATAGTTAGGCAAAAAAATCCGGGCCCAAAATATGGGTCCGGATTTCTGATTGTTCTTTTGTTATTCTTCCACAGGAACGTCTTCCTTCGCGCTCTTGGCGGCAGAGGCGGCTCCGGCGCTGCGAAACGCGCCGCGGGAATTTTGAACCGTGGTCAGGGCAGCGGAGATGCTCTCCTCCGTCTGGCGCATCAGATCGTCCACATAATCGGCCGCCACGCGGCGGAGCTCCTTGGATTTTGTCTCGGCCGAAGCGATCATCTCCGCGCTGCGCTCTTTGGCGATGCGGATGATCTCCTGTTCCTCGACCATAATGCGCGCCTTTTCCTCTGCGCTCTTGCGCAGCGCCTCGGCCTCGCGCTTGGCGTTGCCGATAAACTCGTCCCGCGCGGCGACAAGACGCTTTGCCTCTGCCAGCGAGGTGGGGAGATTGGCCTTGATATCATTGATGATCTCGATTGCCTTTTCCCTTTCAATGATGCACTTGTCGTTACCCAGCGGGACGCCCCAGGCCTCGGTGACCATTCCGTAGAGGATGTCCAGCAATTCTATAACGTCGTTCGTGTTATCCATTGTTATTCCTCCATTGTCTCGCTTTTTCTTCGATCTCCTCGATCAGTTCCTGCGGAACAAGTCCGGTGAGATCGGCGCCGTATTTCGCCATCTCACGTACGACCGAGGAGCTTAAAAACGTATATTTGCCGCTGGCGGTCAGAAACATCGTTTCCAGCTTGGGGTTGATATTCTTGTTGATCAGGTCCATCTGAAATTCATACTCAAAGTCCGACGCTGCGCGCAGTCCCTTGACGATCACGGGTTTTTCAAAGCGTTTGGCGTATTCGGCAAGCAGAATGTCCGAGCTTTCCACCGTGACGTTTTCATAGCGCACGCAGGCCCGCTTGACCATATCCGTGCGCTCCTCGACAGAGAACATGGGCGAGGTCTTGGTGGAATTTTTCATGATGCAGACGACCACGTGATCAAAAATCTTTGCGGTGCGCCGGATGATGTTCAAATGGCCGAGTGTGATCGGGTCAAAGCTGCCCGGGCAGATGGCGGTCCTCATACGGAACTCTCCCTGAAATAGGTACAGATTTTTACTTTGCCGTAGCAATATTCCTTTCCTTTTCGGTAAGGAGCGGTCATAGTCGGCAGCACGGCCGTTCGACGTGCCTCGACGATCATTATACCACCTTCCGATAATATGTCAACCAAATTGATCGTACGCAAAACCTCGTCATACAGCCCGGAATCGTACGGCGGATCGACAAAAATCAAATCAAAGCGTCCGCAGTTTCTCAAATAGGCCAGCGAATCCTGGCACAGTACCGTTCCCTTTAAGCCGCAGGTCTTCAAATTATCCTTCACGATCTGCACGGCAGCGCGGTCGCGGTCGATGAAAACCGCCTCCGCCGCGCCGCGGCTGAGACATTCGATCCCCAGCTGTCCCGTACCGGCAAACAGATCCAGCACGCGTCTGCCTTCGATATCAAACTGCAGGATGTTGAAAACCGCTTCTTTGACGTTGTCCGTTGTCGGGCGGATATCATAATTATCCGGCGTTTTCAGCCGGCGGCCGCGCGCGCTGCCGGTGATGACTCTCATTCTTGTTCCTCCTGTCGGAAATACGACCATACGGCCTGCGCCGTGTTTTTGGGAACGACCGCGCTCAGCTGTTCAAGGCTCGCCTCGCGGATGGCTTTGACCGACCTGAAATGTCCGATCAGCTCTTCTCTGCGTTTTTTCCCGACGCCCGGGATCTTTTCCAGCGTTGAACCGTAGGCCTCGCTGCGCAGAGAACGCTGATATTCGATCGCGCTGCGGTGCGTTTCTTCCTGAATATTTCCCACAAGCGAAAAGACCGCCTGGTTGCCGACGATGCCGATTTCCCGCCCTTCCGGCGAGATCAGCGCACGGGTGCGGTGACGGTCGTCCTTCACCATGCCGAAGGTCGGGATCACAAGCCCCAGATCGGCCGCGGCGCGCACTGCGGTCGCCGCATGTTTGTCGCCGCCGTCGATCAGAAACAGATCGGGCAGCGGCATAAATTTCTCGTCGCCGTCCACATAGTGCTTCAGCCGCCGATAGACCGCCTGGTACATGCTGGCGTAATCGTCCGGCTGATCCAGTCCCCGCACGCGGAATTTGCGATAGGCCCGTTTCAAAGGCTTTCCGTCGACATGCACGGTCATGGCCGCGACGATGCCCGTATTGCCGAGGTTTGAGATATCAAACGCCTCGATCCGCGTCGGAAACGTCTCCAGCCCCAGCGCCTTCTGCAGCCACTCCAGCGTCTTGCTCCTGCGCTGTGCCTGGGTGGTGCGGCGCAGGATCTCTTCTCTTGCGTTCATCGCCGCGCTTTCGATCAGCCGCATCCGCTCGCCGCGTTTGGGCACCTCGATCACCGTGCGCCGCCCGGAGGCTTCGGAAAGGAAGGTTTCAAGCTCCTGCATATCGTCGCATTCCAGCGGCAGCAGGATGTTCTTCGGCACCGTCCCGCGCACGGCATAATACTGGCGCACGAGATTCGAGATCGCCTCGGCGTCTTCCTCAAGCGGTTCGTCGATCATCTCGGCGTCCTTGCCGCTCATATCGCCGCCGCGGAAGTGCAGCACGGTAAAACAGCTTTTCGCGCCGCGGCAGAAGCCGATCGCGTCGGTATCGGAAAAAGCCGTGGAGATCACGCGCTGCTTGCGCGCAAGTCCCTCGATGGCACGGATCCGGTCGCGCAGGGCGGCCGCCTGCTCAAAGCGCAGTTCTTCCGCCGCCTCTTCCATTTTTTCCGTCAGCGAATCGATCAGCTCGTCGCTCTTCCCCTCCAGGATCAGCGCGGCCTGCTCCATACGCGTGCGATAGTCCTCTTCCGTCATGCCGGGAAGACACCATCCGGCGCAGCTTCCCATCTGATATTTCAGACACGGCCGCTCTTTTCCGATATCGCGCGGGAATTTTCGCGAACAGTCGGGCAGCAGCAGTGCGTTCTGGATCACGGCAATGATCTCGCGCGTCTGATAGCGGCCGCCGAACGGGCCGAAATAGCTTGCTCCGTCCTTTGGCGCATTGCGCGTGACGCTCATCACCGGGTAAGCGCTTTTGGTATCGATCCGGATAAAGGGATAGCCCTTGTCATCCTTCAGTAAAATGTTGTAATGCGGCTTGTGCCGCTTGATCAGCGAGTTTTCCAGCACCAGCGCTTCAAACTCGCTGTTTGCCACGATCACATTGAAATCCCGCACCTTTTCGACCATGGCGGCCACCTTTGGCAGGTGTTCGCCGCGGAAATAGCTGGTAACGCGGTTCTTCAGCTTTTTCGCCTTGCCGACGTAGATGACCTCGCCCTTTTCGTCCAGCATGATATACACGCCGGGCAGCAGCGGAAGGTTATTTGCTTTTTCAAGAAGTGTGTCGAGCATTGCCGTTCCTTTCCAAAAGCCGGCGCATGTTGCTCTTCTGTCCGGCAGAGCATAGGAAAATGGGGCGTGCCAAGCACGCCCCTTTAAGTGGTAGATGGAGTTGCTCCGCCTCTCACTCGGAGAAGTCGGAATCTATAAGCTCGGAGAGCGTAGCGATAGCCTCGTCCTCGTCTGCGCCGTCAGCAATGAGTGTGACCGTAGTCCCCTTGACGATACCAAGGGAAAGCACGCCAAGAAGGCTCTTCGCATTGACACGTCTCTCTTCTTTCTCGACCCAAATGCTGCTCTTGAACTCGTTTGCCTTCTGGATAAAGAAAGTAGCCGGTCTGGCATGAAGGCCAACCTGATTGTTAATAACTACCTCTTTGGTTATCATACTTGCCACTCCTTAACATTATACAAGATGTACTTTCGTACACCTATAATTTAGCAAAAAATTGCCGGAACGTCAACCGATTTTGACGGTTTTGGAGATTTACACATTCCGCGCGCTCCGAGCGGGAGTTTTTTATTTCAGTTCGACAACAGTAACGCCCGTTTCTCCTTCTCCGTAGCGCCCCAGACGGAACGATTTGACCGCCTTGTTCTTTTTCAGCATCTGCTGGATCGCGCTGCGCAGCGCGCCGGTCCCTTTGCCGTGGATGATGCGGATCGTGTTCATCTTGGCCATCACGGCGCTGTCGATATACCGCTCTGCGGCCAGGACGGCCTCCATCGCCTCCAGTCCGCGCAGATCGATCTCGGAGGAAAAGGTCTCGGAACGAAGCGCTGTCCCGCCGGAGGATGTTTTGGGCTTTTTCGGCTTTTCCCCTTCAAGAAGCAGCACCTCGTCCTCTTTGGCGGAAAGCGTCATGATCCCCGCGCGCAGCGTCAGCGTCCTGTCCGGTGAAACGGAGATGACTTCCGCCTTGACGCCAAGCGAACGCACCTGTACAACGTCGCCCGCAACAACGGCGCGCGCGGATTTCGTTTCTTCCGCCGCGGGAGAATTCTCCTTGATCCTTACATTCTCTTCGGCCGAATTGAGCTTGCGCCGCAGCTCGCTGCGCGCCTCGTTAAGCGCGTTGACGTCGCTCTCTTCGTTAACCCGGCGGCGCATCTCGTCAAGCTCTTCAAAGGTCTCCTCGGCCGTACGGCGCGCGTCGGCAAGGATCCTCTCGGCGTCGCGCTTGGCTTTCAGATCCGCTTTTTCAAGCCGTACCTCAAGCTCCGCCTTCATAAAGGCCGCTTTTTTGGCGTTCTCCTCGGCCTCCCGCAGCTTCCGCGCCGTCTCGGTGCGATCCTTTTCCAGCAGAAGGCGTGTCTGCTCCAGCTTTTCGATCGTGGCCTCAAAGCTTGCGCTTTCCGTGCCGACGCGACGGCGGGCGTCTTCGATGATATCCTCGCCCAGACCAAGCCTGCGCGATATGGCAAAGGCGTTCGATTTTCCCGGGATGCCGACGAGCAACCGATAGGTCGGGCGCAGCGTCTCCACGTCAAATTCGCAGGAGGCGTTCTGAACGCCCGGCTCGTTCGTGGCAAAGACCTTCAGTTCGGCGTAATGCGTCGTGGCCGCGATGACGGCGCCCTTCTGCCGTGCGTATTCAATGATCGATATGGCAAGCGCCGCGCCCTCGGTCGGGTCTGTCCCGGCGCCAAGCTCGTCAAAGAGCAGCAGCGAGCGCTCGTCGCACTCTTCAAGAATGCTGACGATGTTCGTCATATGGGCCGAAAAGGTCGAAAGGCTCTGTTCGATGCTCTGTTCATCGCCGATATCGGCCAGGATATGGCTGTATACCGGCAGAACGCTGCCGTCAGCTGCCGGGACGTGCAGTCCGCACTGGTGCATCGCCGCAAGCAGGCCGATCGTCTTGAGCGACACCGTCTTGCCGCCTGTGTTCGGGCCGGTGATGACGAGCGTTTCAAAAGCGTCTCCCAGCTCGACGTCGATCGGCACGGCCTTGGCCTGGTCAAGCAGCGGATGACGCGCCCGGCGCAGGATCAGACCCGCTCCTTCCGTGTCCGCCTCGCCGCAGTCGAGCTTGTAGGACAGCTTGGCCTTGGCAAAGATCAGATCCAGCTTAACAAGGACTTCATAATCCGAATTGATGTCGTCCCGATGCTCGGCGCAGTCGGCGGAAAGCTCGGCCAGGATGCGCTCGATCTCCAGCTTTTCCTTCGCCGCCAGTTCGCGCAGCTCGTTGTTGGCCTTGACGGCGGCCATGGGCTCGATGAACAGCGTCATGCCGGAGGCGGAGATATCGTGCACCAGTCCGGGCACGGCGCCTTTGTGGTCGGCCTTTACCGGAACGACGTATCGGTCCGAGCGCATCGTGATGATCGGCTCCTGCAGGGCCTTGGCATAGCCGGGCGAAGAGATGATCTTCTGCAGCGCATCACGCGCCCGCGCCGCGGCCGCGCGCATCTGGCGCCGGATCGACGCGAGATCAGTCGAAGCGCTGTCGGCGATCTCATCCTCCCCCAGGATGGAGTTGTTGATTTTTTCCTCCAGGAACTTGTTGGCGTGCAGGGCGTAGAAAAGATAGTCGATCGGCGTTTTGCCGACGCTGTCGTCCGCTATATAGCCTCGCACAAGCCGCGCGCACTGCAGCACGCGCGCGATCGCCATCAGCTCTCGCGTGTTCAGCGCGCCGCCCAGATCCGCCCTGGCCAGCGAAGGACGGACGTCCTTTACGCCGGAGAACGACGGGCTGCCGCGCACGACCATCATGGTCTTGGCGGCGCTCGTCTCGCCGAGACGGCGGCGGACCTCAAACGGGTCTGCCGACGGGGCAAGCGTTTTTGCCGCCTCCTTGGCCGAATCGCCCACCGCTTCGGCGGCAAGCATGTTCAGCACGGCAGGCAGTTCAAGCGTGATCAAAGATTTCTCAAAAAAACTCATATCTGTATCCCGTTATTTGTATTGTTTATAATAATCCAGCGTGCCAAAGCTTCTCTCGGTCTGCGTCAGCAGATAGTTTTCGGCCGCAAAGCCAAGCGAAACAAGAGAATCTCCTTCGATATCAAAGGAAAAAAGCTGCTTGGGCGGCGCTTCCAGCACATAGCGCATTGCGGCAAGAGACGCGTCGTCAAGCGAGACCGCACTCCCGCTCCGGCTGCATTTCCGGCAGTAAACACGGCCGTCCAGCAGGTCGAAAACGGGGTTTTCAACCTGCTCTGTTCCGCACACCGCGCAGTGCTCCGGCGAAGGCCGATAGCCGGCCAGGCTCATCAGACGCAGCTCGAACGCCGCCTTGATCTTTCGCGCGTCATACATGCCGCGGCTCAGCGCATAAAGGGAATTGAGCGCAAGGCTGAGCATTGCGCTGTCCTGCTGGTCCTCGACCGAAAGCGCCTCGACGCACTCGGCAAAATAGCAGCCGAGTGCGAAATTCGCGATATTCCCTTTCAAGCCCTCAAAGGGCTCGATCACTGTGGCCTCGTTGACCGTCCACTTACCCTTGTTGAAAAAAAGCGTCATGTCGGCGTAGGTCAACTGCTGGGTAGCGGCGCCGGTCTTGCTGGATTTGCGCAGCGCGCCGCGCGCCTTGGCGGTGATTTTCCCGTTGTCGGCGGTCATCAGCGTCAGGATCCGGTCCGCCTCTTTATATTTCACCTCGCGGAGCACCAGCGCTTTTGTCGTCTGAAACATATATGTACGTTCTTTTAATCCGAGGCGGCGGGCATGCGCCCTTCCCCGCCCTCTTTTTTCTTCTTTTCTTCTCTCTCTTTGTCGGACGCGGATTTGTACAGGACATAATACGATGGGTCGCCGGTGTCGACAAAGGCCTGCCATAAGATATCGCTGTTCAACCAAACCACCTCACGCTTTTAGTATTCGCGCGCGGCGGCCAAATATAGTTGGTATTTATTTCAGCTTTCGCAGGGCTTATTCGTTGTTATAACCGAAATTGCGCAGCTGCGCCATGCTGTCGCGCCAGTTTTCCTTGACCTTGACCCATGTCTGCAGAAAAACCTTTGTGCCCAGGAATGCCTCCATATCCGTGCGGGCAAGCTCGCCGATCTTCTTGAGCATCGCGCCCTTCTTGCCGATCACGATCCCCTTGTGGCTGTCCTTCTCGCAGTAGATCGTCACGTCGATCTCCACGACGCCGTCCTCCCTCTCGGAAAACTTTGTGACCTCGACGGCCGTGCCGTGCGGGATCTCCTTGTCAAGGCATCGCAGCAGCTTTTCCCGCACCAGTTCGGCACAGATCTGCCGCTCGGGCTGGTCGGTGATCATATCGTCCGGGAAGAAATGAGGCCCTTCCACGGCATACTTGTCCATCTCGCCGATCAGTTCTTCCAGTCCGTCGCCGGTCTTTGCCGATACCGGGATCACCGCGTCAAAGTCATAGGCGGCGGAATAAAGGGCGATCACCTCAAGCAGACGCCCCTTTTCGACCGTGTCGATCTTATTGATCACCAGGATCGCCGGGCTTCCCGTCTCCTTCAGGCGCTCGATCAGCGCCTCTTCCTGCGGCCCGATCGAGACCACAGGCTCGACCATCATCAGCACGCAGTCTACGTCCGCCACGCTCTCGCGCACAACGTTGACCATATAATCGCCCAGTTTTGTCCGCGGCTTGTGGATACCGGGCGTGTCCAGCAGGACAAACTGGGTCTCGCCCCGTTCGACGATGGCGGTGATGCGGTTTCTTGTCGTTTGCGGCTTTGGCGAAACGATCGCCACCTTTTCGCCGACAAGCGCGTTCGTCAGCGTGGATTTGCCGACGTTCGGCCGGCCGCAGATCGTGATCATTGCAGATTTTGTCATTCGTCCTTGTCCCCCATGATCGTTTTTTCTCTTGCGCGCATCTGTTTTTTCATTTTTCCCTCGTCCACGTGGTCGTATCCCAGCAGATGCAAAACGGAATGGACCGCGAGATACATGATCTCCCGCTCGAAGCCGTGGCCGAATTCCTCGCCCTGCCGCGCGCAGCGCTCCAGCGAGATCATCATATCGCCAAGCAGGACGGCGCCGCTTTCCGGGTCGCGCTCGCATTCGGACGCTTCAAATTCGCCGGGTACAAGCTCGTTGAACGGAAAGGACAGCACGTCCGTCGCGCGGTCGATTTCGCGAAACTCCCGGTTGACGCGGCGGATGCCCTCGTCGTCGGTCAACATCACGTTGATGATGCATGCCTCGCGGATCCCCTCGGCGTCCAGAGTCATCCTCGCCGCCTTTTTGATCAGCGGAGCGGCGTCGCTGTGCCCAAGGCCCCTTTTTTCGCGGCTGACGGTGATCTGATGCTTCATTTATCTTCTCCTGTAATTGCGCATCGGCGGCTTTTTCTCTTCGGCCGGCGCAGGATTTTTCTTGTCATATACTTCGTATGCTTCGATGATCTTCTGAACCAGACGGTGGCGCACGACATCGGCGCCCGTCAGCGTGCAGATCGCAATATCATCGATGCCCTCCAGCACCCTCATCGCGACCTTCAGCCCACTCGTCTTATCTTCCGGCAGGTCGATCTGCGTGATGTCGCCGGTGATCACGACCTTTGAGCCGAAGCCGATGCGCGTTAAAAACATTTTCATCTGCTCGCGCGAGGTATTCTGCGCCTCGTCAAGGATGATAAAGCTGTCGTCAAGTGTTCGTCCGCGCATATAGGCAAGCGGTGCGACTTCGATATTTCCGCGCTCGAGATACTTTTGATAGGTGTCCGCACCGAGCATGTCGAACAGCGCGTCATAAAGCGGCCTGAGATAGGGGTCCACCTTACTCTGCAGGTCGCCCGGCAAAAAGCCCAGGCGCTCGCCCGCCTCCACCGCGGGGCGCGTCAGAATGATGCGGTTGACCTGTTCGGCCCGAAATGCCGCGACGGCGGCCGCAACGGCAAGATACGTCTTTCCCGTACCGGCGGGACCGATGCCGAGCGTGACCGTGTTTTTCGTGATCGCCTCGCAGTATTCCTTCTGGCCCAGCGTCTTGGGCTTGATGGGTTTTCCTTTTGCCGTGATGCAGATCACGTCGCCCGCAAGCTCGCTGATCTTATCCTCCTTGCCCTCGCGGACAAGCTTGAGGATATAGCGCACGTTCTGCGCGTCGATGCTCTCGCCTTTTGCCGAAAGCGACAGCAGCCCGTTGATCGCCTGTTCGGCCAGCATCACGTTTTCCGCCTCGCCGGTAATGTGCATCTGATCTCCGCGTTCGACGACCGTAACGGCAAGATCATCCTCGATAATCCGCAAATTCTGGTCAAACGAGCCGAAGACGCCCATAATATGCTCCAGTCTGTCCACGGCGATGGTTTTCTCTATCATTCGTATCCTCTCCCCTACGGGTCTTTGGTTTCCCGGGTCGTCGCGATGTTCTCCCTGCAATGCGCCGAAAAAAGGACGCAGCCGTTCTCCCACGAAAAGTCCGCGTTGACGATTTCACCGTCGATCTGCACGGCAAGCGCATCATAAATGCGTCCCTCCGCCGCTGAAACGTCGGGCAGGAAATCGCCGCCTTTCTCATACGGTCGGTATTCCTCTACTACAAGCGCAAGCGGAAAGGCGAACACACCTTTTATCCCCAGTTTGTATTCTTTACTGATTCTATCACATTCGTCAAGGTCTTTTCTACCCTTTGGCGCAAGATTGAGCCTTGCTTTCCCGCATTTGATCCCCAGGATCAGATGCACGCCGCCGCGCCGCGTCTTTTCCTGTGCCTCCGGGCAAAGAAAAATGCGCCCGCTCCGCCAGGTATCGGCTGTGACGCTGCCTTCGGCGCGCACAAGGCGGCTTTGTCCCGCCGGGCTCTCCATTCGTCCGCTCACCAACGTGTCGCCCGCCGCCACGACCTGGCCGATCGTGACAAGCGCGCGTCCGTTTTTCACCGACATTTCCGTGATCTCGCCCCCGCAGGCCGCGACGAGGTCCGCCGGTCTGCTTTCCGCGTAGATTTCCGGTTTCTCCCGTCTTTCGAGCACAACGGCCGTCGCACGTGATCCGCGCACATTCAGCGTCATCCATGCCAATCCGTCTTCCCGCAGCAGGATGCGGCTGCGGATGTCCTCGACGTCGGTCGCCGGCCAGAAGCAGCCTTCCGCGACGCCGCAATCGGCGAGGGTGCGCAGGATCTCACAGCTGGAAATCGACCTGTTCCCGACAACCTCGATATCCCAGATGAACAAGCTTGACGCCGTCAGCAGCAGCGCAAACACAGCTGCCGCCGTCAGCAGCCCGGCGCGTCTGCGAAGAATGCGCGCGTCTTTCTTTCCGCCGCGCTGCGACAGGATTTCGCTCTCACACATGCACAGCACGGCGATTTTCTGCGCGCGTTCAAAATCCTCCTCTGCCAGATATGCATTTACAGCCCCATCCGCCGTCCGTTCGATGCGCCAAAGCACAAGGTTTGCATCGCTGCAGGCATTCAAAAACCGCTCGATGCTTCCGCCTCGAAACGCGGCGTGCACAACGCCGCGCTGAAACACGCTTCTTCTCATTCTTCCCACTCCATAGATCGGATCCTTCCTTCAAGCGCAAGCCTGCTCTTCCCCAGGATGTGGATCCTGAGCCGGCTGCCGTAGACGCTCAATGCGCCGCTCTGCGATGACAATCTGATATATTCCTCGCTGTACTGCTCGATCCCCTTGTGGTTTTCAACCAATACACGGCTTTTGCCGATTGCCGTGACCAGCAGCGCGCCGAGCGCCTCACCCGGCAGCTCCAGTTTTTCCGCCGCCGCGTCCAGATCGATCTTTTTTCTGCGCAAGTGTGCCACCCCCTGTCCGTATAACTCTATGTCAAAATGCATAGCTTGATACATGGACGCAGGAGGGCCGCCAATGAAAAAATTGAACTATCCACCCATTCATCTCGCGGCCGTGGCTGCCGCCTTCGGCGCCATGGTCTGTCTCATTTTTGCACCGGCTGAAGCGATCGAAAGCGCGCGATACGGTCTTTCTCTGTGCGCCGAGCTGATCGTTCCCTCGCTGCTTCCCTTTTTTGCCGCCAGCGCGCTGCTGGTAAGGCTTCAGGTTCCCGCCCTGCTCGGCGCGCTGCTTGCGCCGCTGGCCGGGAAGCTTTGGGGCGTCTCGGGCGCCGGTGCGTCCGCCTTTCTATCCGGGATCTGCGGGGGCTATCCCCTCGGCGCACAAACGGTCGCGGAAATGTACGAAAACCGGCAGCTCTCCAAACCGGAGGCGGAGCGCTTGCTGGCCTTCTGCAACAATTCCGGCCCTTCGTTTTGTATCGGCGTGATCGGAAGCGGCGTGTTCGGAAATTACCGTGCCGGAATCGCCCTGTACGCGATCCACATTTTGTCCGCAGCGCTTGTCGGGGTCCTTTTCCGCGCAAAAACGGCAAGCGCCCCTCCCTTGCAGGCGGAACAGCCGCCTCCTTTTTCCGCCGCCTTTGTCGTTGCGATACGTCAATCTGTCTCGGCTGTGCTGTCCGTCTGCGGTTTTGTGGTCTGTTTCTGCGTCCTCGCGGGGCTGATGGAATCTCTCGGGGTTTTCGGCGCCGCGGCTGAAATGATCTCGGGTCTGTTTCATGCCGATAAAAGCTCGGTGCATGCCTTTCTGACAGGTCTATTGGAACTTGGCAGCGGTATCGGACGATTGCGCGGGCTGCCGCCCTCCGCCGCGCTTTTTTCCCTGGCCGCGTTCCTCACGGGCTGGGGCGGTCTTTCCGTCCAGTTTCAAACGTCGGCCGTCTTAAGCGAAACCGAGCTCTCCCTCCGCCGCCATCTGATCGGAAGAGTTTTAAGCGGCGTTATCTCCGCCCTTCTCGCCCTGCTGATCGGAAAAAAACTCTTTCCGCCCGGCTGAGGACCCGAACGTTTGCAATGCCACTTGAATTTTTTGCTTGAATGAGATATACTCATCCCATCGCGCCGGTGTGATGGAATGGTAGACGTGACGGACTCAAAATCCGTTGGTGGCGACACCGTGTGGGTTCGAGTCCCACCACCGGCACCAAACGGCGGGGCAGCTATCAGCTGCCCCGCCTTTTGGTGCCGGTGGTAATGGATGAGAAGCCAAAGGTTCGATAAGTGAGCGTCCAAATCTCTGATTTGGCTAACGCGAACTTATGCAGCGAGTCGCAGTCCCACCAACTTTTTACTCAACAGTACAGCTATCAGCTGCCCCGCCTTTTGGTATCGATGGTAATGGATGAGAAGCCAAAGGTTCGATAAGTGAGCGTCCAAATCTCTGATTTGGCTAACGCGAACTTATGCAGCGAGTCGCAGTCCCACCAACTTT
>JAFSWC010000077.1 GCA_017444665.1 Oscillospiraceae bacterium | reverse complement strand
TGAGCGCGGGCTTCACCACCTGGTGTATGAGATCGTGGACAACGCCATCGACGAGGCGCTGGCCGGCTTCTGCGACAATATCGAGGTCACGCTGAACCCGGACGGCTCGGTAACGGTACAGGACAACGGCCGCGGCTTCCCGGTGGGCATCCATCCCAAGATGGGCAGGCCCGTCTGCGCCTGGATATCCACGGGGATGCCGCGGCCGTTGTCGGTGACGGTGATGGTGTCGCCGGGGTTGATCGTGACCGAAATATGCGTGCAGAAGCCGGCCAGCGCCTCGTCGATGGCGTTGTCCACGATCTCATAGACCAGGTGGTGCAGCCCCGAGGCCGAGGTCGAGCCGATGTACATGCCGGGGCGCTTGCGCACGGCCTCCAGGCCCTCGAGGACCTGGATCTGCGAGGCGTCGTAGCCCTGTTCGAATTTTTCCGTTTTTTCCGTATTTTCTGCCATAGTTTCCTCCATCGGAGTGTCTTATTTCAGGGTTTTCGTTTTCCGTTTCCCGTTTTTTCTAAAAACGAAAAACTAAAAACCGTTATTCAGGCGTTCCGCAGAACGCTTTAAGAGCGTCGCGCAGGACATCTGACTTAAATACACGGTGTGTCTGCCGTCCTCGCAGCAGACGAGAAAGCTCTTGGGGATATCCTCCGCGGCGTTCACGACCTCGCCCGCCTTTTCCGCAGCGGCAAGGTATTTGCGCGTCAGATGGGACTGGGACGTGATATCCAGATCAAAAATGCCGACGACGGTCTCCTCCGGGACGACCGTGCCCTTTCCCAGATGCAGATACATCTACCGGATCCTTCCCTTCTCGACGACAAGCACCTTTCCGCCCGTGCGGCGGGAGATGTCCTCGTCCTCGCAGCAGGTGATCAGCGTCTGTCCGCCGCCGATGCGGTTGAGCACAAAGGCCTGCCTGGCGTCGTCAAGCTCGCTGAGCACGTCGTCGAGCAGCAGGATGGGGTATTCCCCCGTCTCGTCGAGAAAGATCTCCCGCTCGGCCAGCTTGAGAGACAGGGCGGCCGTCCTGGTCTGTCCCTGGGAGGCAAAGCTGCGCGCGCTGCGGCCGTTGATGAAGATCTCCAGATCGTCCTTGTGCGCGCCGGTGAGGCACTGCTGGCTGTCAAGCTCGGCCTGGCGGTGCTTTTCCTGGTGCTCGCAGATCTGATAATAGATCTCCCTGGCCGGGGCGAAGGGGTCCGTCACCGTGCTGACGGTGGCATAGCGGATCGAAAGCGCCTCCCCCTCGCCGGAAAATTCCTTATGGATCGGACCGGCGGCCTCGTCGAGCCGCGCGGTGAAGGCCGCGCGGTAGCGGATCAGCTGCGCCGAGACGCGGCAGAGCGCGTCGGAAAACTCGTCCAGCGTGTCGAGCAGCGAGGGCTTTTCGCGCCAGTCCTTCAAGATACGCGTCTTGTGCTCGTAAAGGCGGTTGAACTCGCCCAGCAGCTCGGCGTATTTCGGGCGGATCTGGCTGATGGCGTTATCTAAAAGCCGCCGTCTGACCGCCGCGCCCTCCTTGATCAGGTTCAGATCGTCGGGGCAGAACAGCACGGTGTTGACCGTGCCGGCCAGCTCCCCCGCCGTTTTGCGCACGCCGTTGACCAGGATCTTTTTCGTCTGGCCGGGCCTGATCGTGATCTGGATCGTCTGGGCCCGGTCGTGGGCGTAGACATCGGCGATCAGCTCGGCCGAGGAAAAGTCAAAGCCGACGATCTCGCGGTCAAAGCGGGTGCGGAAGCTCTTTCCGGCGGACAGCATATACACCGCCTCTAAAAGGTTGGTCTTTCCCTGGGCGTTGGCGCCGGTGATGACGTTGGTGCCGCCGGAAAACGCGACGCTTTCCCATTCGTAGTTGCGCCAGCCGGTCAGGGCGATTTTGTCAATTCTCATCCGCTTCGATCCGGACGGTCCTGCCGTCAAAGCTCACGACGTCGCCCTTCCGCAGCTTTTTGCCGCGCATCGTGCAGACCTCGCCGTTGACGGCGACAAGCCCCTCGCCGACGACCTCCTTGGCCTCGCCGCCCGAGGAGACCAGCGCGGCGAACTTCAAAAGCGCGTCAAGCTTGATGTATTCGGTTTTGATCGTTACCGTTTCCATGGTTTTTTCTCAGTCGCCGGCGCGCAGACGCACGGGCAGTATCATATAGGTGAACTTGTCGCTGCCGTCCGCGGCGCGGACGATGCAGGGGGATGATGCCGAGTTGAGGCACAGATCCAGCCGATCCGCCCCTGCGGCCTTGAGCGCGTCCATCAGATAGCGGTCGTTGAAGCCGATCTCCAGCCCGTCGCCGCTGCCATCGCAGGAGCAGACGTCCTCGGCCTTGCCGAGCGGCGTCATGCACAGGCAGTCGATGCCGCTCTCGCCGAAGGTGAGGCGCACGGGGCTGGAATTTTTCTCGCTGATGATCAGCGCGACGCGGTCGATCGCGCTCATAAACTCGCCCTTGTCCACCTTGACGATGAAGCGGAAGGCGTCCGGGATAGATTTGCGGTAATTGAGGAACTCGCCCTCGAGGCGTCTCGAGACAACGACGGTCTCGCCGATCGTGAAGAGGATGTGCTTTGTGCCGACGGCGATGGACACCTCGCCCTCCTCGTCGGAGCAGATGCGCTCGATATCGCCCAGCGCGCTGCCGGGCACGACGAAGCTGCAGTTCTCCATGCGTCCCTTTTCGATCTTTTCGCTGCGCTTGGCCAGACGGTAGCCGTCGACCGAGACGAGCGTGAGCTCGTCGTCGCGGATCTCAAAGAGCGTGCCGGTGTAGATCGGGCGCGCGTCCGAGGTAGCGACGGCGAAAATGGTCTGGTTGATCATGCTGCGCAGGATGTTCTGGGGGACGGTGATGTTGTTTACGCCGTCCACGACCGGCATTTCCGGAAAATCCGCCGGGGAGATGCCGATAAAGTTGAATTCGCTGCGGCCGCATTTGACCGTGACGTTGAGATTGGCGTCGGTCGAGAACGTGACGATGCCGTCCGGCAGACGGCGCAGCATCTCGCCGAGGAAGCGGGCGCCGACCACGACCGAGCCCTTTTCGGCAACGTCGGCCTCGATGCGGGTGTAGATGCCCTTGCGCAGGTCATAGCCCGTGACGGTCAGCCCCAGGTCTGCCTCCAGCAGAAGGCCCTCCAGCGCGGGGATTGTGCTTTTCGAGGCGGTGGCGCGCGAAGCGACGGCGCAGGCCGCCTGGATCAGGTATTTTTCACATGAGAATTTCATTTGTCTTTCCTCCGTCCGCTTCTCTTAAAGAGAAAAAGAAATATTTTTTAGTAACCGTATTAGTAGAACAAAAAGATGTGGAAAAGAGCCCGAAGCCCTTGAAAGAAAAGAAAAAGTGGTGTGGATGAAAATGTGGAGAGAAAAAAGGATTGTCAACAGGCAAACACTGCCTTTTTTTCTCCACAGTTTTCTTTCAACCTTTCCACAAAAAAATGTGGAAAGCGGATCACTGGGAATTGATGTTGGAGGTGATGTCGCGAATCGTAGAGGCCGTGCGCGGATCGGACTTGATCATATCCTCAATCTTGCGGATAGAGGAGAGCACCGTGGCGTGGTTGCGGTCCTCAAATTCGGCACCGATGTCCTTGAGAGAGAGATTGGTCAGCGTGCGCATCAGATACATTGCGATCTGACGGGCGAGAGCTGTGTTTTTCGAGCGGTTCTGCCCGCGCAGGTCTTCCGGCTTGAGACCGAAGTAACGGGCCGTCTCCTTGATGATCCGATCCGGCTGGGGGACGTAGTCGCCGTTGATGACGACGGCGTCGATCGCTTTTTTCACGTCGTCGATCGTGATGACGCGATTCAAGATCTCCTTGAAGGCCGTCAGCTTTTTGATGACGCCCTCCAGCTGGCGGATATTGGAGGTGATGTTCTGCGCGATGTATTCCACCGCCTCGTCCGACAGCACGAGCCCCAGCTGCGAGGCCTTGTTGCGGATGATGGCCATGCGCGTTTCGATGTCGGGCGGCTGGATGTCGGCCATCAGCCCGCCCTCGAAGCGGGTGCGCAGCCGGTCGTCCAGCAGCGTCATTTCCATCGGCGGCCGGTCGGAGGTGATGACGATCTGATGCCCGGCCTCGTAGATGTTGTTGAAGGTATGGAAAAACTCCTCCTGCGTGCTCTGCTTGCCGGCGATAAACTGGATATCGTCGACGAGGAAGAGGTCCACGTTGCGGTATTTCTTGCGGAATTCCTCGGCCGTGCCTTCCTTGATGGCCTTGACCATCTGGTTGGTAAAGTCGTCGCCCTTGAGATATTCGATCTTTTTCTCCGGGCTGTGCTCGTGGATGTACTGGCCGATCGACAGCAGCAGATGCGTCTTGCCGAGACCGGAGTTGCCGTAGATGAACAGAGGGTTATAGGTCTCGCCCGGCCGCTCGGCCACGGCGACGGCCGCGGCGTGGGCAAACTTGTTGGAGTTGCCGACGATGAAGCGGTCAAAGGTATAGCCGGCCATCTCCGGCAGATCGCTTGCGGCGCCCTTTTCCGAGTCCCACTGCTCCCTCTCCTCGGGCAGGAGGAGCATAAAGTCAAACTCGCCGGAGAAAATGTCCGACAGCACGTTTCGGATCGTCTCGCCGAAGCGGGTCGTGATGATATTGCGCTTGAAGTCCGACGAGGTCTGCAGCACGAGCGTGCTGTTGCTGATCTCGACCGGGACGCAGTCGGAAAACCAGGTATTGATCGCCGTCGGCGTCAGCTGGCGCGCAAGGACTTTCAAAACCTCGTTCCAGATATCGTTCAGAGAATTCATTTCCGACACCTCTTGTGGAAAAATGGACAGTTTTTAACCACATTATTATAACAGATTTTAGCCCGTTTTGCAAGAAGATATAATAATATAATAAAGAAGAAAGCCTTGTGTTTTTCCACAAAAAAAAGACTGTCTTCTTTTCTCCCCTCTCTGTCATCCTGAGGAGCGCAACGACGAAGGATCTTTTAGAAAAAGATTCTTCGCTGCGCTCAGAATGACAGAAAATACAGAATAAGACAGCCTTTTTGTTATGTTTTTTGCTTGATGGGAAGGATGCTTTACTTCTTCGCCTTGATCTCCTCAAGGATCGCGCCGAGCAGCTCCTCGGCCGTGGGCTTTTTCTCCTCCTCGGCCGCGGCTTCCTCTTCTTCCTGCTTTTTGGCCTTCTCGGCGATCTCGTGGGCCTTGTTGATGGCCTTGATCACACTGAAGAGCACAAGCGCGATGACCAGGAAGTTGATGATCGAACCGACAAAGGTGCCCAGTCCCAGCACCAGCGCGTCCTTGACGACCTCGCCGGCCGCGTCGGTCTCGGCCGCGCGGAGCGTGATGTTCAGCGCGTCGGTATTCGGCGAGCCGAAAACAAAGGCCAGCAGCGGGGTGATGACGTTGTCCACGAGGGATTTCGTGATCGCGCCGAACGCGCCGCCGATGATGACGCCGATGGCCATGTCCATGACGTTGCCGCGGGAGACGAAGGCTTTGAATTCATCGATGAACTTTTTCATGTTTGTCTCTCCTTCATTTCAAAAATTATAACTGACTACTTACTTTTCCGGCACGAGCACGGCCTTGCCGCCCATATAGGGGCGCAGCACCTCGGCGATCGTCACGCTGCCGTCGGCCTGCAGGTGGTTTTCCAGATACGCGATCAGCATGCGCGGCGGCGCCACGACGGTGTTGTTGAGCGTGTGGGGCAGATACATCCTGCCGTCCGCGCCCTTGACGCGCATCTTCAGACGGCGCGCCTGCGCGTCGCCGAGATTGGAGCAGGAGCAGACCTCGAAATACTTCTGCTGGCGGGGCGACCAGGCCTCGATATCGCAGGATTTTACTTTAAGGTCGGCCAGATCGCCGGAGCAGCACTCCAGCTGGCGCACGGGGATGTCCATGCTGCGGAACAGCTCGACCGAGAAGCGCCACATCTTTTCATACCAGTCCATCGAATCCTCGGGACGGCAGACGACGATCAGCTCCTGCTGTTCAAACTGGTGGATGCGGTAGACGACGCGCTCTTCGATGCCGTGCGCGCCCTTCTCCT